>JAXJVM010000154.1:0-5143 GCA_036308515.1 Clostridia bacterium
ACAATCACTGTGGTACCCAACCGATTGATGCGAACCAATAAATCCATTATTTCATCCGAGGTTTCTGGATCTAAATTGCCGGTGGGTTCATCCGCAATCAATAACGGTGGATTATTCACCAATGCCCGTGCCATGGAAACCCGCTGCTGTTCACCACCGGATAGCTGACCAGGTTTGTCATTGGCCTTTTCTGCCAATCCAACCAGCGACAATACCTGCGGTACAATATGCTTAATATTCTTTTGAGGGGAACCTACCACCTGCATGGCAAAGGCAACATTCTCATATACAGTACGGTCCGGCAAAAGTCTGAAATCTTGAAAAACTACGCCAATGCCCCTCCGGAATTTTGGAATCTGTCTGGAAGGAATTTTCGCCAAATCAGTACCATTAAGCAAAACTTGCCCCACATCTGCTTTTTCTTCCCGAAGCAAAAGCTTCATGATGGTACTCTTTCCGGCACCGGTTGCGCCAATCAAAAAGACAAACTCGCCTTTTTCAATGGTTACAGTAAAATCCCTCAGGGCACATACACCGGTATCCCGATAAGTTTTTGATACATTTTTGAATTCAATCATTCTTTCACCATTCCTTCGCAAATGCTCCGTAATACAACACAAGCGGAGCCGAAGCCCCGCCATGTTACTTCTTATCAGCAAACACAAACTAAATTCTAGTGGGCTCAGAGGTAAGATATTTATTTACCATCATTGCCACCTTAAAGATGATCGCATCATCAAATTCACGCAAATCCAATCCAGTCAGCTTTTTAATCTTGTCCAGTCTGTAAACAAGGGTATTTCTATGAACAAAAAGCTTTCTGGAGGTCTCAGACACATTCAGATTATTCTCAAAGAACTTCTGGATAGTACCAATGGTTTCTTGATCAAGGACATTGATAGATTCCTTCTTAAATACTTCCTTCAAGAACAGTTCACACAACGTGGTCGGCAACTGATAAATCAGTCGGCCAATACCTAAATTGTCATAGCTAATAATATTCTTTTCTGTATCAAACACCTTGCCGACCTCCAAGGCAATCCGAGCTTCACGGTATGCTTGCGCCAACTCTTGAATATTGTTGACCACTGTAGAAATACCCACAGAAACCGAGACCATATCCTCTGCGCCAAGGGTATCCACCATATTTTGTGCAAGATGAAGAATCTCCTCCTTGGAGGAATCATTCTTGAGTTCCTTAATCACCACGCTGTCACTATCATCGATGCGAATGACAAAATCCTGATTCTTATCCGGGAACAAGTTTTTTAGAATATCAAGAGACGAGCTCTCTGCGCCCTTATGAATCCGGACAAGGTATACAACACGAGTGGCTTCAATGTTGAGGTGCAATTCTCTGGTGCGATAGAGCACATCACCGGGCAAAATATTGTCCACAATTATATTTTTAATAAAGCTATTGCGGTCATACTTTTCATCGTAATACTGCTTCACGGTCAGGAAATGAATGCCCATAAAGCTGCAGGCATTTTTAGCAACCTCATCATCGCCTTCGCAGAATACCGCATACTCGTTTTTGTTAAAGGTCTCGATTCTCTTATAGCTGAATCCGCCGACATTTTTAATGTCGCCGCTTCCGTCAAAAACAGTAAATATATTATCGATGGTACTGCCTATCCGGCTCTCATCACTACATGCAATTACGGTCTCGGTATCGTCTAAAACACCAATCACACGCTTTAAATCTTTTTTTAACTGCGTCAGAGTATTTTGAAACAGTCTGCTCTGCATAACGCCACCTCCAAAAAATATACCATAGAAATGGATACACTTTATTTTTTCATTATAACCTTTCTTTTGTCAAAATGCAAGGAGTTTACAAAAAATTTACAGAAAATTTTGATTTTAACGCACAAAACCCAACCACAGAATTTTCATTCTGCAGTTGGGGTTGTTTTCTCAATCCTGTGGCACATCTTCCCTCTCTTTAAAAGGAATAAAACGCCTTGCCCAGTTGCTTTTTCCGCGGTTCTTCACATAGAAAAAACCTATGCCTGAAAAGATTACCGCGCCGATAAAATTCACGAATAAATCCATCATGGTATCCTTAATTCCCACATCCAGATATCCACCAAGTCCCATTACGTAGGATTCGGTGGGAACACCGTTCACCGTGAGATTTCCCCCTGTCAGGGTCACTTCCTCAATTCCTTTCACAATAACCGGAACATTCTCTTTTGCAGTATTGAAATCCACGGACGAAATAAGATTCAGCACCGTATCCTTTTGCATATCCGTATGGACAAAAAAGTCCATTGTACATTCAAAAAACTCCCACAAGACGCCAATTGTCATAGAAAAGCAAAAGGCAACCAATGCCACAAAAAAAGGCGAAAGCTTAAACTTAAAAACATCGTTCTGGTTCAGAATGTCCACCATAGAGACGCCAATTGCCGCCATTAGGAACCCGTTCATAGTATGAAGCATGGTATCCCACCAGGGAACCAACAGATAAAACGCCCGAATTTCACCCAAAATCTCGGCTGCAAAGATAAACAGAATGATGATGACCTCCAGCGTATTGGGAAGCGTAATCTTTAGTTTACGCTCCACAAAGGTGGGGATAAGGAACAGCACCAGTGTCAAGAGACAGGTAAAGCAGTGCTCATAATGCTCTGTAAAAAACTGTCGAATCAACACCAAAATGACAATGGCTACCAGAACCAAATATAAAATAGACATTCCCCGTCTACCCTTGTCAAAGTTCCGCTTTAATTCTGCCCGTTTTTTTTCTTCAACCGTTTTCTTTTTTTCTGCCATTCGTTTTCCTCCGGAAATCATCGTTTGTAACTAAACAGTCGTATCTACCAAAATATTCTAACATTATTTTTCCAAAACGTCAATAAAAATTCTTCTTAAAGAGTACCTTCTTGTGGAGATTCTTCTCCTGCTATCTGACACTGTTTTCCTGTTTGATCAATTTGATAGTTTTCAGTGTATATCAATTCAGAAATGGGAACAAATTTATAGCCGTCGCTCTGGATTTTTTCGATGATGCCCGGAAGTGCCTCCGGCGTATGCAGTGCCGCATTGTGGAACAGAACAATAGAACCTGGCTTCACTTTTTCCGTCACTCGTTTGGTAATTTCTTGAGCTGATAAATTCTTCCAATCCAAACTATCCACATCCCACTGAATTGTATAACTACCGCATTCCCGCACTGCCTGAACAACATCGTTGTTATAGTCGCCATAGGGCGCGCGGAATAGATTTGGTTTTCTGCCGGTGATTGCTTCAATTTTCTGATTACATGTTTCTACCTCTTCTTTCATTTTTTCTTTGGAAATTTGCGTCATGTGCGGATGACTGTTGGAATGGTTCATAATTTCATGTCCGGCATCTGACAGTGCCTTAACCGCATCAGGAAATTCATCTACCCAGCTCCCTACCACAAAGAAGGTGGCTTTTACATCATACTTGCCTAAAATATCAATTAGATTCATCGTGTCATCTGCCCCCCAAGCGGCGTCGAAGCTGATAGAAAGTACTTTTTCATCCCCTTTGTCTACACAGTAAATCGGCAAATCCCGTTGTGGTTTCGAGACAGTGATAGCCTGATTTCTTCCAACACAAAGAAGACACAACAGCACCATCAAAACCACTACACAGATGATTCCCGTTTTTTTGCTGATAATCCAAATTTTCATAGTCATCTCTCCTTTTACTGCCAGTTTATGCAAGGGTTTTGCGATCATGCAAAAATTCTGACAAATCATTGAAATGCAGAATACATTTGCAGCTAAAGGGAAAACCTAAATCCGGTGATGATTATGATAAAGTTGGGGAACACTCTAATTCTCAATGCAGATAAAAATGCTGATCTTAAGAATTTGGACTGTACCGGTCTCTGCCCGCTGACCTGTGGGCTTTCCCTCCGTTCCACAGTAACAGCCTCCAGCATCAATGACGATTCCTTTACCTATTGTCTGCAGCGAAGTATTTACGCCTTAGACGGACAGGAACTACCTCCCCAGGAATTTAATGTCTTCTGGTCAAAAAAACCAACTGAAATCTATCCATATCTCGCGCTTGTCACTCTGCTGCTTTTATGTGGTGTGCCTACCCATATTTTTCAGAAATTACGGTTCTAAGATTTTAAGCTTCACAATATACTTTACAGAACGATACAGTCACGTAAACTTTGACAGGAGTGAATGAAGTGGAAAATACTTACTTTGAAAACAATCGGGCAACGATTGCAGGAGAGGTTTGCGGCGAGCTTACCTTTTCGCACATGATTTACGGCGAGCGTTTTTTTCTGTTTAAGCTACGGGTTCCCCGGCTGAGCGAAAATTTTGACACCGTAAACATCACCATCTCTGAACGGTTTTTCCCGGAAATCACACCCGAAATAGGAGATTTGCTCCTGATTGAGGGACAATTCCGTTCCTATAATAACTTCTCTGATACAGGAAACCGGCTGATGCTCACGGTCTTTGCCAAAGAGGTAACACGCATTGAAGATTTAAACGAGCTCTCCAACCCCAACCAGATTTATCTTAGCGGATACATCTGTAAACCGCCCGTATACCGAACCACACCCTTCCATCGAGAAATTGCCGACATATTACTGGCAGTCAATCGGTTTTACAACAAATCGGACTATATTCCCTGCATCGCCTGGGGGCGAAATGCCAAATACGCAGAGGGGCTTGCTGTCGGTACACATCTAAAAATCTGGGGAAGGATTCAAAGCCGGGACTACCAGAAACGCATCGACGATGAGAATTTCATCATCAAAACCGCTTATGAAATTTCTATTTCCAAGATGGAGTCTGATCCTTTGGATATCCCAACAAGTGAATAAATCTAAAAAGAGACCACGTAACGTGGCCTCTTTGGTTATGGATTAAGATTTACGCCTTCTTCAAGGCAATTGCTTTCTTTGCTTTTTCAGCAATGGATTTGGCATCCAAGCCATACATTTCAAGCAGGGGATAGGGCTTTCCGCTTCTGCCGAAAACATCCTCGGTACCTACACGAAGCATGGGCACCGGAATAGTTTCACAGAGGACTTCCGCAACAGCAGAGCCAAGCCCCCCCAGAACGTTATGTTCTTCGGCAGTAACAATGGCACCGGTTGCTTTTGCGGAATCTACAATAAGCTCGCGATCAATAGGCT
>JAXJVM010000155.1:0-8399 GCA_036308515.1 Clostridia bacterium
ACAATCTGGATACGCTTGTCATCATTGAACCAATACACTGTAGCGTCCAGTGCCTCAGAGACTGCACGCAGGGGAAGCATCAGACGCTCGTTAATAATCACAGGCCCGCTGCCCTCTGCAAACTGCAGTTCCTCTCCTACAATAACTTTATCCTCGGCAAATACAGCAGTGGTTCCCAGAGAACCAAGCATCATACATGCCGCCAAAATACCGGCTAACTTTTTCATATGTCCTCCTGACTGCAAAATCTCTTTGAGATTTTACTTATCTATATTTGCAAAACAATCTCGCATACTATATATTCATTATAACGCACCCGTCAAATAAAATCAATATGTAAAGTATGAATTTTTTAAAAACCTTATTACAAAATACTCCAAAATACGAGAAGGCCACCGTTAGGTGCCTGATAGGGGAAGTTTCTTCATAATAAAAGAGCTATCCCGAAGGATAGCTCTTTTGTTTCGTGTTGATTCTGCTTATTCAGCAACTTCTTCTTCAACGATTTCTTCTTCGATGATTTCTTCTTCAACAACTTCTTCATCGATGATTTCTTCGTCTACGATTTCTTCTTCAACAACGTCAGCATCTGCATCAGCGTTTGCATCTACGTCTTCGTCAACAGTAACGTCAGCATCTGCATCTACTACAGGAGCTTCTTCAGCTGTCAGAGATTCAACCAGTCCGCAGATAATCTTAGCTACTTCTGCACGAGTTGCGTTGTTTGCAGGACGGAAGGAACCGTCTTCATAACCATTGATAACACTCAGAGCAACCATAGCTGCAACACCGTCAACAGCGTAGTCAGCAATGTCAGCCGCATCGGTAAAGGTCAGCTCAGTAGCAGCTTCAGCACCAATGATACGTCCGAGGATGGTAGCGATATCCTGACGGGTGATGTTCTCGTCAGCACCGTAGTAATCTTCTGCCATACCATTGATGTAACCAGCTTCAGCAGCTGCAACTACATAAGGAGTATACCAAGCATCAGCAGGACAATCGGTGAACACGCTCTCGGTAGAGGTAGCTTCCAGACCAAATGCCAGAGCAATGATCTTAGCGAATTCTGCACGGGTTACGTTGCTTTCCGGCTCAAAGGTAGTAGCGGTCTTACCGTTTACGATACCCAGATTCTTCAGAGTGTCAATGCACTCAGCTGCCCAGTAATCAGCAGGAACGTCTGCAAATTCAGCAGGCTCGGTAGTATTACCGGGTTCAGTCGGTTCACTGGGTTCAGTCGGTTCACTGGGTTCGGTAGGCTCACTGGGTTCGGTAGGTTTGCTGGGTTCAACATCAGTAGAGGTGCTGCCGCCCCAGATGTTACCGCCAACGTTGACGCCAATACCGCCAACAGTACTGCTATTGCTAGACTTAACAGTAACAGTCAAAGTGGTGGTAATAGGATCCGCCAGATTAAATATACCCTTATCAGAAGTACCACTGATAGTGATAGTGGCAGTTGCAGAGTTGCCGGGGGTAGAAAGATCCAAGCTCTCAACTGTAACATCTTCAGCAGCTACAGTATACTTATCCAGAACTTCGCCGTCCTCGGTTGCTTTTACGGAAACAGTACCAACAGTTTCAGCAACATAGGTTGCCAGGTCTTCGCTGTAGTTCTTCTTTACCTTAATGTCAGTAGGAGCAACAACAACTGCAGAGGTCAAAGCATTAACCTTAACAGTAACTTCAACGGTCAAGTCAGCATCCCAATAAGCAGCAGCATCTTCATCTTTCACAACAGTACCAACAAAAGTATAGGTACCGGCTACCCATTTGTCATAATCGCCTTCTTTAAGTGCCCAATCTTTTGTTGCGTAACCAGTAGCAAACTTGTAACCATCAGCAGAAGCATCCTCACCAGTCGCAACAGTTGCCTTAACATTAGCTGCCAAGTCAGCTATAATATCAGCTAATTCTTTATCTCCAACGTTAATATCAGAAGCAACATAATCAGTGCTTGCTACAGTTGCAGCCCAAGCTTCCTGAACTTCAAGAGTTGCCGGTGTTTTCTCAGGAGCAGCCATCGCAGTGGTAGTATAAGCAAGCAATTGCGGAGTCAAAACATCCAGATTGCCAGCTGCAGTACCGTCATTAACAGTAGCCTTTACCTTTATGAAAGGAGTATCACTGGTAGCATTAAATGCAGCAGTCCAAGTAACATATACATCTGCACTTGTCTGCACTGTGCCGCCATAATTTGCCACCACATCTGCAATATTTACAGAATCAGGAGCATCAAATTTCATAGAAGCAGCGGCATAGTTATCATCCGGTAAAGTTATCTCAATATAGAACGGTACGCCCGGCTTGGTCGCTGTAATAACATTACCCGCTTCGTTTTTGAATGTGTAGCTAACTGCATAAGTATCTGCTGCAAAAGCAGTAAAAGATACCAAGCTGAATAACATTGCAACTGCTACAAAAATCGCAGAAATCTTTTTCAAACTTCTCATAGTCTTTTCCTCCATAATTATCTTTTTTTCATCTTCTAACATTTAGAATTCTGTTCCAATTAACTCATTAGTCACACGACCAGTAACATGATTCAACAATGCCATCCAGTCAAAGTCGTTAACTTCATCAGTATCAAAGTCATTATTAACATTAGCTGCCTTAAACTCTGCACTAGATTTGTCCTTAATCGCATCAATTTCAACACGACCAGTAACATGATTCAACAATGCCATCCAGTCAAAGTCATTAACCTCATTAGTATCAAAGTCATCCGAAATGTTACCATATATACCAGTAGGACCAGCAGGTTTCTCAGTAACAGTTACGGAAACGGTGGTGGACTTATCTGTCAGGTTGAAGATTTTGTTGTCAGATTCACCCTCAATTACGATGGTAGCATCAACCGTACCCTCTGCAGTAGTATCCACTGTTACATCTGCTGCATCAATGGTATAAGTATCAGTAATGTCACCACTTTTAACAGTAACTTTACCAACTTTAGCAGCAACAGCAGCAGCACCGCCATCCTTAGCAACCTCAATTGCAGCAGGAGCAACAACATCAGCAGTAGTCAGCGGGTTAACGGTTACGTTTGCAGTTACAGTAGTATGAGAACCAAGCACCACGCCTGTGGTTTCCTGAAGAGTACCGGTTACAGTCATACCATTAAGGTTATTTGCAGTCCAATCCTCAGCAACGTTCCAAAGAACATTCACAGATGCACCAGTATTATCCTGTTCCCCGTCTCTTGTACCAGTTACGGTTACGGAATCAGGCAACTGACCCATAAGAGCTGTTTTGCCATCACCGTAATCAACAGTTGCATTTACACTTGCAGGGTCTGCATTTACAACCAAATCAGCCTTCTGTTCTGTAGCAGATGCCAGATTTACGGTAACAGCCTGGGCTGCAGTAATACCTTCGGAATCAGAACCCATCTTGATAACCAAAACCTCGTTACCTTTAACAGCTTTTTCGCCTGCGCTGGAAAGCTTAATCACTGTAGAACCGGACTTTTCTTCCTGATTCACTGCATAAATTGCATCCTCAGCAGGAACAGCTGTCAGCTCTGCATCACTGTCATCATAGATGTAACCCAAAACAGTTACCTGAGATCCGTCAGCCACACCGGTATAATTTACGGTTACGGTATAATTGGTAACACCATCAACAGTACTCTTAGTTGAAGTAACACTGGTAATATCCAGTGCATTTGCATTCTGCCAGTCTTTGACCACACCAGTTGCTCCGGTATCCTCCGCCGCAAAAGCAACAGTGCCCAAGCTAGCCAGCATTGCAACAGTAGTTGCACCGGCAGCCAATTTTTTCAATAAATTATTGTTCATTTTCTTTCGCCTCCTAAATAATTAAAACTAACTTTTTTCACCCATTGGGACTCCCACCCAATGCTTTTACCACAATTATTATTTAGACTCGGCCTTTCCTCCTTTCTTCCAAATTTATGAAACAAATACGAATGAAAGAGAGTATTCTATTCGTATTTTAATTTATTTCACATTTACACTCTCGTATTATACTACGTTATTTCAAAATTTTCAATAGATTTTTTCATTTTTTTTAATTTTTTTGAAAAAGTTATTCAATACTAATGAAATATTCTCATAATTCTTAGCTTTTTGAATAAAAAATAAAGATAGAGAAATAGAAAGGGTGGTCAACCACTATGGCATATGTTTATACTTACGAGGAATTGGAGAAAAATCTAGCGACCTTTCGGCAGCTGTTTCCTCAGATTCCCGTATTCTCCATCGGCAAGAGCCGGGAGGGCAGGCATCTTTACGGTCTCAAGCTAGGCAAGGGCGGAAAGCGCATTTTTTTTAACGGTGCTCATCATGGCATGGAATGGCTGACCGCAAAGCTGCTGATGCAGTTTGCCGAGGAGCTCGCCCGAGGCGACCATAACGCGGAGACACTATTGGGCAACCGTACCTTATACATTGTGCCCATGGTAAACCCGGACGGGGTGGAGATTGCCGCCACAGGCAAGGAATGGCAGGCAAGTGCCGCCGGTGTGGATCTGAATCACAACTATGACGCCCTATGGCACTTATCCAAACAAGGAGAGAAGTCCGTAGGAGTCTTTGGCCCCGGGCCTACCCGGTTTTCCGGGGCTTTTCCGGAATCGGAGCCGGAAAGCCGTGCCGTGGCGGATTTTACCCGTCAGAACAGCTTTGACCTGGTGCTTGCCTTTCACAGCCAGGGCGAGGTGATTTACTGGGACTTCTGCGGCTTTGCCCCGGATAAGTCCTACACCCTTGCCAAGCGGTTTGAGGCGGTAAGTCCTTACCAAATGGACACCGCCGGAGGGATTGCCGCCTTTGGGGGATACAAGGATTGGTTTATCCGCACCTTTAAGCGGCCGGGCTTCACCATTGAAATTGGTATGGGAAAGAATCCTCTGCCCATTGAGGATTTACCGCGGATTTATCAACGAACCCTGCCGTTGATGCTGGAGGCGATAAAATATCAATGACTACGACTTCATTCAAAAAGAGAGTGGAAAACCCACTCTCTTTTTGCTATTCTGTTGCTAATTTACGTTTGATACGTTGGAGGGCGTTGTCGATGGATTTGGGCGGTCTGCCCAGTTCCACGGCGATTTCCTGATAGTTCATACCGCCCAGATATAGGGAGAGCACCGACTGCTCCAATCCGCTAAGCTTCTGGGCAATTTCCGCCTCCAATGCCTCCGTTTTCTCCCTGCGGAGCAGCATTTCCTCCGGGTCGGTGGATTCGCGGTCGGCAAGCATATCCATCAGGCTATGCTCCGATTCCTCCTCGCCCACCGGCTTACTCAAGGAAACATAGGAGTTCAGGGGCAAATGCTTCTGCCGGGTTGCGGTCTTGACCGCGGTGATAATCTGGCGTTTGACGCACATTTCCGCAAACCCTCGAAAGGACGCCTGCTTGGTGATATCAAAGTCGCGGATTGCCTTGAACAACCCAATCATCCCCTCCTGTACCAAGTCCTCACGGTCGGCGCCGGCAAGGTAATAGTCCTTGGCACGGGCACGTACCAGATTCTTGTACTTGGAAAGGATATATTCCGTAGCTTGCTTGTCACCCTCTGCTGAGAGCTCCGCCACTTGTTCGTCCGCAAGCTCCTCGTAACGGAAGTCTTTCTCTGTCATAGCTTACAGGTTGGCGGTCAGGGCTGCGGTGTCACGGGCAATCATGAGTTCCTCATTGGTGGGAACAACCATAACCTTGACCTTACTGTCTGCGGTGCTGATAACCGCTTCCTTGCCCCGGGATGCCTTGTTGACCTCTTGATCAATCTCCGCACCCAGATAGGTCATGTATTCCATAATCTTAGCGCGCATTCTGGCATCGTTCTCACCCACACCGGCGGTGAATGCAATGGCGTCTACGCCGTTCATTGCCGCGGTATAAGCACCGATGTATTTGGCAACTCTATAAGCGAAAGCATCCAGAGCTACCTCTGCCAGGTGGTTACCCTCGTCCGCTGCCTTCTGCACATCACGGAAGTCGGTGGAAACGCCGCCGCTCATACCCAGGATACCGGACTTTTTATTGAAGATATTCAGCACCTCGTTGATATCCTTACCCTCTTTGTTGCAGATGTACTGTGCCACTGCCGGATCAATATCACCGCTTCTGGAGCCCATAATCAGACCTTCCAGAGGAGTCAGACCCATACTGGTATCCTGACACTTACCGCCGATGGAGGCAGAGATACTAGCGCCGTTGCCCAGGTGGCAAACGATAACCTTGGCATCCGCTTTCAGCTCACCGAAGCGGATGGTCTCCTTGGATACGAAGTTATGGCTGGTGCCGTGGAAGCCGTATCTGCGGATGCTATATTTCTCTAAGTATTCATGGGGAATTGCGTAGGTATACGCCTTTTCGGGCATTGCCATACCGAAGGCGGTGTCAAACACGGCAACGTTGGGCTTGCCGGGCATTGCTGCCTCGCATGCCTCGATACCGGTGAGGTTTGCCGGGTTATGGAGAGGACCCAGGTCAAAATATTCGCGGATGATACGCTTTACATCCTCGTCCACGACGATGGAATCGCTATAAACGGTACCGCCATGGAGCACGCGGTGACCTACTGCGTCAATCTCGTCAGTGCTCTTAATCACGCCGTGTTCAGCGTCCATGAGTGCTTCCATCACCAGTTCTACGGCAACCTTATGCTCGGGCATTGCAGTTTCCTTCACGTAATCGTCCTTGCCGGGAACCTTATGGGTCAGCTTGGAGCCTTCGATGCCGATTCTTTCACATACACCTTTTGCCAGAACTGCTTCGGTCTCCATATCAATGAGCTGATACTTCAAAGAGGAGCTTCCGGCGTTGATAACCAAAATTTTCATGATATACTTCCTTTCCATATTACTACGGGCGTTTCGTGAATCACCCCTACAACGGAGCGACAGGAATGTCGCTACACCTCATCCGTCAGCCTTCGGCTGACACCTTCCCCTCATGAGGAAGGCAATTATTTGTCTTGTTGTTGTGCCTGTACACAGGTAAAGGCAACAACGCCAACGATATCTTCATAACTGCAGCCGCGGGACAGGTCATTGACCGGCTTTGCAATACCCTGGGTCAGCGGGCCATAGGCTTCTGCCTTAGCCAGACGTTGCACCAGCTTGTAGCCGATGTTTCCTGCATCCAGGTTGGGGAAAATCAGGACATTGGCATTACCTTCGATGGGGCTACCCGGTGCCTTGGAGGCATTGATTGCCGGAACGATAGCGGCATCCAACTGGAGTTCGCCGTCCAGCTTCAGATCAGGTGCCAGCTCTTTAGCCAAGGCGGTTGCCTTCTGGATTTTTTCTACCTGCTCGGACTTGGCACTGCCGTAAGAGGAATAAGACAGCATCGCAACCTTAGGCTCCGCACCAACCAGAGACTTGAAGGAGTTTGCAGAGGAAATAGCAATCTGTGCCAGTTTTTCTTCATCGGGGTATTCGTTCAGACCACAGTCCGAGAATACGAAGGTGCCGTTTTCGCCGTATTCACAATCAGGAACAATCATCAGGAAGAACGCGGAAACCACCTTGGTGTCCGGGGCGGTCTTGATAATCTGCAGGGCACTGCGGAGCACGTTTGCGGTGGAGTTGACTGCACCGGCAACCATACCGTCCGCCATACCGGTCTTTACCAGCATACAACCGAAGTACAAGGTATTGAGAATGGTCTCTGCTGCCTTTTCTGGGGTCATGCCCTTGGCTTTGCGCAGTTCGTAGAGCTTATCTGCAAAATCCGCAGTCAGGTCACTGGTTGCCGGGTCAATAATCTTTGCACCGGAGATATCCAGACCTGCGGCAACTTCCTGAATCTTCGCCTCGTTACCCAGCAGGATAATATCAGCAAAGCCCTCTTTGAGCACGGCATCTGCTGCCTGTACGGTTCTAAGCTCTTCGCCCTCTGCCAAAACAATGGTCTTTTTGTTTGCCTTGGCAAGTGCCTTGATGTTGTCCATGAATGTTGACATGAAAATTACCTCACTTTATGTAAAAATATAAATTAACTTCCAATAATAAATATTATACAACTTTGCTTTTTAGAAAACAAGAGAAATTTTCATTTTTTTCTTGTATATGCATTTTTTTGTGCTATACTGATAAAAGAAAGGCTAATTTTGCCGAATTTTTGAAAGAGAGGAACATTCTATGAAGATTGGCGCCGTGGTTTGCGAATACAATCCCTTTCATGCCGGGCACAAGCATCAGCTGGACGTTGCCCGGAAATCCCTGGGTCTGGATGCCGTAGTGGGTATCATGAGCGGAAACTACGTCCAGCGCGGCGAACCGGCTCTCTTTCCGAAGCAGCTGCGTGCCGCAGCGGCATTGAAAAACGGCATGGATTTGGTATTAGAGCTTCCGGCGGTGCTGACCTTGCAATCGGCAGAGCGTTATGCTCGAAACGCTGTCATGACCCTAGATGCTTTGGGG
>JAXJVM010000156.1:0-2240 GCA_036308515.1 Clostridia bacterium
CGTCGCCCTTTTTCACACCAAGGCGTTTGGACTCGGAATCTCTGCCGTTTTTGGTACTACCCATACCTTTCTTATGAGCCATGTTTTCTCACTCCTTTATCAATTTGAACTTTGGAAAACGGAATAAGTCCGTCAATTAGCCATTGATAGCTGTAATTTCAACTTTGGTATAAGGCTGTCTGTGACCCTGCTTTTTGTGATAACCCTTTTTAGGCTTATACTTGTAAACAATGATCTTCTTTGCCTTACCCTGCTTTGCCACGGTGGCAGTAACGGTAGCGCCGTCTACGTAAGGAGCGCCAACCTTCAGGTCATCGCCGCCTACAACCAGAACTTTATCAAAAGTAATGGTAGCGCCTGCTTCTGCGTCCAGCTTTTCAACGAAAACTACGTCGCCCTGCTGTACTTTGTACTGCTTGCCGCCGGTTTCGATAACTGCGTACATATTCGTAATCCCTCCTATTACCCAAGACTCGCCATGGAAGGTGTTCCTTGCGGAAACTTAAAACCTCTTCTGCGCGGTTACCGCAATAGTATAGCATAGCAAAATCCGTTTGTCAACTAAAATTTGCAACTTTTTTTCAGAAAAATTCTTGTTGACAAAGGTATACTCCTCGTATATACTATTATTATAGTAGAGATGAGTTTTGTTTGAGATGAGATTTTAGAGATGAGCTAAGCGAAAACTGCATATGCTACGGAACTTTTCTCTGCTTGAGTTTGGCAGGGTTTTTTTGTGCCCATTTTCAGGCAGAAAGCCCCGAACCAAAAGAAAGGATGAGAAACATGAACCAGGAAATTCCGTACAAAATCTTTTTGAGTGAGGATGAGCTGCCCAAGCAGTGGCATAACGTCCGGGCGTCCATGAAGGAGCTGCCCGAGCCTTTTATCAATCCTGCCACCGGTCAGCCCTGCACCGCTGACGACCTGCGTCCGGTATTTTGTGACGAACTGATCGCCCAGGAGCTCAACACCACCGATAAATACATTGATATTCCCCAGGAGGTACAGGCCTTTTACAAAATGTTCCGTCCCTCTCCGGTGGTGCGCGCCTACAATCTGGAAAAGGCACTGGGTACCCCGGCGAAAATCTACTATAAATTTGAGGGGCAAAACACCTCCGGTTCTCATAAACTGAATTCTGCAGCTGCACAGGTGTATTATGCCAAGAAGCAAGGTCTGACCTCTCTTACTACCGAGACCGGCGCCGGTCAATGGGGTACTGCACTTGCCATGTCCTGTGCCTTTTACGGTCTGGATCTTACGGTGTATATGGTAAAGGTTTCCTCCGAGCAGAAGCCCCACCGCCGGGCAGTCATCGGCACCTACGGTGGCAAGGTTATCCCCTCCCCCTCTGACACCACTGAGGTGGGCAGAAAAATTTTAGCCGAAAACCCCGGCACCGGCGGTTCCCTGGGTTGTGCCATTTCCGAGGCCATGGAAACTGCACTGAAAACTCCCAACTGCCGTTATGTACTGGGCAGTGTGCTGAACCACGTTCTACTCCACCAGACAATTATCGGCATGGAGCTGAAAGCTGCGCTGGATAAATACGGCATTCAGCCGGATATCATGATTGGCTGTGCCGGCGGCGGCAGTAACCTGGGCGGTTTGATTTCTCCCTTTATGGGCGACTACATCGAGGGCAAGAACAACATCAAGTTCATTGCCGTGGAGCCTGCTTCCTGCCCCACCCTCACCCGCGGTAAGTATGCGCTGGACTTTGGTGACACCGGAAAGACCACACCGCTGATGAAGATGTACACCCTGGGCTCTGGCTTTATGCCCTCCCCCAACCACGCAGGCGGTCTCAGATACCACGGTATGTCCCCCATTGTCTCCAAGTTGTATCATGACGGCTATATGGAGGCGCGGAGCGTAGAGCAAACCAAGGTATTTGAAGCGGCAGTCACCTTTGCACGCAGCGAGGGTACCCTCCCGGCACCGGAATCCTCCCACGCCATCAAGGTTGCCATTGACGAGGCACTCAAGTGCAAGGAAACCGGCGAGGAAAAGACCATTGTATTCGGGCTCTCCGGCACCGGGTATTTCGATATGACGGCATACCAGTCTTATTTAGACGGCACCATGTGCGACTATATCCCCACCGACGAGGATTTGGAAAAAGGCTTTGCAAGCCTGCCCCAGCTTTAGACAACAAAACCGCCTGCGCATGCAGGCGGTTTTAGACTGTCGAAAAAGTCCAGAAATGTCATGGGCGATGCGCTGGAGCGCAGAGC
>JAXJVM010000157.1:0-3111 GCA_036308515.1 Clostridia bacterium
GGTTATTCATAACGCCCTCAAACCGGGCGAACTTCGTGCCTTTGGCATATTTGTGCTCATAGGTCAGCTTCAGCTTTTCACCGCGGGTACCGTATAAGAGAATGTCAAGGATATCAGCCAGCAGATCCTGAATGGGGGTATCCAGGCTGAATCCGTAGTGTTCCGCCATACCCTCATAGTACATACGGGAAATACTGCCTGGCTCTGTCCCTGTCCAGCCCGTAGCACGAATTGCACCTTGGTTGATACTTAATGTTTTATCCGGAATCACAAGATCAGGGTCAAGCTTGGTGATGGTACCCAATCCCATACATTCCGGGCAGGCACCATAGGGGGTGTTAAAAGAGAACATTCTGGGGGAAAGCTCCTCCATACTGATGCCGCAATCGTCACAGGCATAGTTCTGACTGAACATCATTTCTTCACCGTCAATCACATCCACCAAGACCAAGCCACGCGCCATTTGCAGTGCAGTTTCCACAGAATCCGCCAAACGCTTATCCATATCCGGCTTTACAACAAGACGGTCAATGACAATTTCAATAGTATGCTTTTTCTGCCTGTCCAGCTTAGGGATCTCATCGCTAAGTTCTACCATTTCACCGTCTACACGCACACGGACAAAACCGTTTTTCCGCGCATCCTGAAAGGTCTTAACATATTCTCCTTTCCGTCCCCGGGCAACCGGTGACAAAATCTGGATTTTTGTCCGTTCTGGAAGATTCTTGACTGCATCAATAATCTGATCTACGGACTGGGGTTTGATTTCTTTGCCGCATTTCGGACAGTGCGGTACGCCGATGCGTGCATAAAGAAGTCGAATATAGTCGTAAATTTCCGTTACGGTTCCTACCGTAGACCGGGGATTTCGGCTGGTGGTCTTTTGGTCAATAGAAATTGCCGGAGAGAGTCCCTCGATGGATTCCACATCCGGCTTATCCATCTGTCCAAGAAACTGCCGCGCATACGCCGACAGGGACTCAACGTAGCGCCTTTGTCCTTCAGCATAAATGGTCTCAAAGGCAAGGGAGGATTTACCGGAACCGCTGAGCCCGGTCAGAACCACAAATTTGTCCCGGGGAATTTCCACAGAGACATTTTTTAAGTTGTTCTCCTTTGCCCCTTTCACAATAATGTTCTTGTTTGACATTTTTGCCTACTCCTTTTCCAATTCTTCTTTCAAACGGTTGATTTCATCTCTGATTTGTGCCGCAAGTTCAAACTGCAAAAGCTCTGCAGCCTTTTTCATTTCGGTTGTCAACTCTGCAATGGTCTTTGCAATATCCTTCCCCTTCTTCTGAGAAATCGTCTTTTTACCGCTCGTCTTTACGGTCTGCGTTGCTTCGATAACCTCATGCACATTCTTGCGGATGGTCATAGGGGTAATGCCATGCTCTTTATTGAATGCCTCCTGAATTGCCCGACGGCGGTTGGTCTCGTCAATGGCATATTCCATAGAACGAGTCACCGTATCTGCATACATGATAACCTTGCCCTGGGCATTTCTCGCCGCACGTCCAATAGTCTGTACCAGTGATGTGTCGCTGCGCAAAAACCCTTCTTTATCCGCATCCAGAATCGCCACCAGAGAAACCTCAGGGATATCAAGCCCTTCACGCAAAAGATTGATACCCACCAATACATCAAAAACTCCCAGACGCAAATCCCGGATAATTTCCATGCGCTCAATAGTGTGCACATCCGAATGCAAGTACCTTACCTTTACACCCATCTCTTCGAAATATTCTGTTAAACGCTCTGCCATTTTTTTAGTAAGCGTTGTGACAAGCACTCTTTCATCTCTTTTGCTGCGCTCTACAATTTCGCTGTAAAGGTCATCTACCTGTCCAGTGATAGGTCTGACTTCTATCTCAGGATCAAGCAAACCGGTAGGACGGATGACCTGTTCCACGATGCTTACCGACTCCTCTTGTTCAAATTCAGCCGGTGTTGCACTGACAAACACCGCCTGATTCAATTTACTGTAAAATTCCTCAAAGGTTAACGGACGATTATCAAATGCAGATGGCAAGCGAAATCCATAATTTACCAGGTTTTCTTTTCTGGAACGGTCGCCTGCGAACATAGCCCGAACCTGCGGCAAAGTCACATGAGACTCGTCCACAAATAACAGAAAATCTTTGGGCAGATAATCAATCAAGGTAAAAGGTGGCGTCCCCGGCGCACGGCCGCTCATGTGGCGGGAATAATTCTCAATCCCGTTACAGAATCCTGTTTCGCGCATCATTTCGATATCATAATTGGTTCTCTGCTCCAAGCGTTGGGCTTCAACCAGTTTATTCTCTGCTCGGAGTTCTTTAAGCCGTTCCTCTAGTTCCTTTTCAATGCTTTCGATGGCGCGCTCTCGTTTTTCCGGCGTGGTCACATAGTGCGATGCCGGGTAAATTGCCACATGCTTACGTTCTGCAACAATCTCGCCGGTTACTGGATTAAAATCACAAATTCTATCCACTTCGTCCCCGAAGAATTCAATCCGCACTGCGTTGGTAGAAGAATCTGAAGGGAATACATCCAGCACATCGCCACGGACGCGAAATTTATTACGGACAAACTCCACCTCATTTCTTTCATATTTGATTTCAATCAGCTTGGCAATAACCTCATCTCTGTCCTTAACCATACCCGGTCGGAGGGATACCACCATATTATTATAATCAATGGGGTCACCCAAACCGTAGATGCAGGAGACACTGGCAACAATAATCACGTCTTTGCGCTCAAAAAGTGCCGCAGTGGCACTGTGGCGAAGCTTGTCTATTTCCTCGTTGGTAGAAGCGTCCTTTTCAATATAAATATCCGAATGAGGGATATATGCTTCGGGTTGATAATAATCATAATAGGACACAAAATATTCCACCGCATTATTCGGAAAAATCTCTTTAAACTCGCTGCAAAGCTGGGCGGCTAAGGTCTTATTATGTGCAAGAACTAAGGTGGGTTTTTGCACCCTTTCAATGACATTTGCCATGGTAAATGTCTTACCACTGCCCGTAACGCCCAGCAGGGTCTGAAACTTATCCCCACGCAGGATTCCGCTTGCAAGCTGCTCGATTGCCTTAGGCTGATCCCCGGCAGGCTTATATTTTGACA
>JAXJVM010000158.1:0-10578 GCA_036308515.1 Clostridia bacterium
ACCTGAATATTACCCTTGCCGTTGCTCCCCATTCGGGACATTAGACCAAAGAAGGAGGTAAATCAAGATGAAAAAAGCATTTCCCCTGTTATTGAGTCTGGTAATTGTCATGCAGTTATGCTGCGTCGGCTGCTTTGCCGAGGACAGCGATGCCTGGAAAAACAATACCGGAACCATCGACCTGAATGCCATGACTGCTACCGGAAACGGTGTCAGTATCTCCGGCAAACAGATTACTATTACCCAAGGCGGTGACTTTGAAGTCATCGGCACTTTGGAGGACGGTACCATTTATGTCAATAGCGAAGAGAAGGTGAAGCTGCGTCTGAGCGGTGCCTCCATCACCAGTTCAGACGGTCCTGCTATTTACTTCGCCAACGCAAAAAAGGCGTTTATTACCATTACTGAGGACACCGAGAACTCCCTGACCGATAGCGGCAGCTATACCGACCAGGACGCCGATGGCGCTTTGTTCTCCAATGATGATTTGGAAATCAAGGGTGCCGGCACCCTGACCGTCACCGGCAACTACAAGCACGGTATCGCCGGCGATGACGATGTGGTTATTGAAAACGGTACTATCCACATTCAATCTGTAGAGCACGGCATCAAAGCCAACGACCTGCTGCAGGTTATTGGCGGCGACATCACCATCGCTGCCAAAACCGGCAAAGGCATGAAAGCCGGTCAGGAGCTTATCGTTGATGCCGGAACGCTGAACATCACCAGCGAACAAAGCGAAGCCATCGAGAGTAAGGGGACCCTGACCATCAACGGCGGAACCCTGAACTTAACCGCCGCGGACGACGGCATCAACACCGGTAATGATGACGCTGAAACCGAGGATAGCGGCGATGCTGCCGGCACGCAAATGCAGAGACCCCAAAAAATCGAGGGTGATACCGGATTCCAGCGTCCCGAGGGTCAGCCCTCCGAGCAGAGACCCAATGCGCCCCAGCAAAACGGCACCATGCCGGAAGGTCAGCCGGCACCGTTCGAGGGTGACCAGAATGCACCCGGACAGGGTGATATGGGCAGAGGCGGACGTTTTCATGACGGCAATATGCAGACACCGCCCCAAGGCGCAGCTCCGCCGGCAGCACCCGATAACAACGGTGGCAAGACAGGCGGCGGCAGAGGGCAAATGGGCGGCGGCTTTGGCTTTGTAGATGAAGAAACTGCGGCCGCAAAAGCCCTGACCATCAATGGCGGCGACATCTATATGAACATCAAAGGTGACGGTATCGACTCCAACGGTACGCTGACCATCAACGGCGGAACCATTGTCATTGACGGTCCTGTCAACAGCGGCAACGGCCCCATCGACAGTGACGGTACCATGACCATCAACGGCGGATCCCTGGCATTTGCCTCCAGTGCAGGCATGATACAACTGCCCAATGCCAATACCGGACAGAGCATCTTAAGGCTTACCTTCAGCCAGACCCAGGCAGCAGGTACCGAGGTTTCTGTCATTGCAAAGGAAAGCGGCGACACACTGTTTTCCCACACGTCGGCAAATAACTTCCAGTGCTTTATCTTCTCCGCGGCAGAGCTTGAAGCGGGCAAAGACTATACCATCTGCGTGGACGGCGAAGAATACGAAACCATTACCGCAACCGCCGGAACCGCTTCTGCTGGTGCTGCCACAGGCGGCATGGGCATGGGCGGCGGCAGAGGTCAGATGGGCGGTGGCAGAGGGCAAATGAATGCCAACCCCCAGGTGAGGGTCAACGTAAACGGAAAGCGAGTTTTCTTTGATATGGCACCGATTGTCAAGAATGATACCACTCTGGTGGGCTTCCGTGCCATCTTAGAAACTTTGGGCGCAACCGTCGGCTGGGACGAAGCCAGCCAGTCTGTTACGGCAGAAAGGGACGGTATTACCATTCTCCTGGTCATCGGCTCCACACAGGCCTATGTCAACGGTCAGGAAAAGACCTTACTGACTGCGCCGGAAATCATCAATAATTCCACCATGATTCCCGTTCGGTTCATCTCTGAACAACTGGGCATGAAGGTAGACTGGGACGAAGCAAACCAGCTTGTTTCTATCACAGAGCAATAGCTTGTTATTCTTCTTTCTTAATTGAAAAGCGGCTGATGCATGCAATGCATAAGCCGCTTTTCTTGAACACAAATACGCGTTGACTTACTATTTTAGATGTGTGCTTTGCGTTTTCTTCCCAGCAGTATCAAGCAAACACCTGCAATCACAGTAGCAGCCGCAAGAAGCTGAGACACACGAAAGTCCCCTATGTAGAGGGAATCCGACCGAAGTCCCTCTATCCATACTCTGCCCAGACCGTACCAGGTAAGATAGGCACAGAAAAGCTCACCGTTGAAGCTCTTGATTTTTTTATAGCATAGCAGTAAGACGATTCCCACACTGTTCCAGAGGGATTCGTACAAAAAGGTGGGGTGAACACTGTTGGCAACCAGATGCCCCTCCCGGCGTATGGTCATTGCCCAGGGCAGTTGGGTAAAGGAACCAAATGCCTCGCCGTTTACAAAGTTACTCCAGCGACCGATTGCCTGACCTATGAGCAAGCCCACTGCCAGCACATCCAGTACCAAACCCATGGAAAGCTTTTTCACCCGACAATAGCAGAAGATTACGGCACAAATGCCGATGATACCGCCATAGATTGCCAAACCGCCGCCGCGGATGGCAAAAATTGAAAGCAGGTCGTCCTTGTACATATCCCAGCTGAATATGACGTAATAGGCTCTGGCGCAGATGATTGCCGTAGGCACGGCAATCAATATCATATTGAGCAAATGGTCAGAATCCAGTCCCACACGCTTACTCTCCCGAATGCCGTAGACAAACGCCAGACAAAGCCCCAGGGCTATGAGCAGTCCGTACCAGTACACCGAAATGCCGAACACTTGAAAGGCTGCACGGTTCACCGTGAGGGAAATTTCCAAATCGGGAAAGCTAATTTGATTCACCATGGTATCACTTCCTTATTCCTCAACAGGGTTGACCACCGAGAGTACACAATTTTCAATTGCAAAATGCTCTTTCAGGCGGTTTTGTACATCCTCGTCGGTGACTTGTGCAATTACCTCATCCAGATTCAAGGGATTGTAGCCTGCAAAAATCTCACGGATGAACGCATTACCCATCCGCTCCACGCTGTTAAAGGTGCGGATGTTCCGGGAGATACAGGTCTTTCTGGCACGGGCAATATCCTCTGTGGGAATACCGGTCTCCATAAGCGTTGCAAGATACTCTTTCACCTTGGCATACACAGCCTCGGGATCCTTGGACTCGCCGCCCACCAAGGTAAAGCCGTAGCCCTTGGCAATGTCGGTTTCCGCATCAAAGGAACGGTCAATCAAGCCGCTTTCATAGAGCTCATGATACAAATCACTGCATTTGCCGAACACTGCAGAAAGAATCAACTCGGTAGCAATTTCCTTTTTCAGCATTGCCTCGGGGGCAAGTCCCATATTGGTATCCTTAAAACCGATGCGGAACAAGGGCTGAGAAACCACCAAGTTCTGGACAATCCGCTCTTGCACCCGTTCCTTGGGTTCCTCCACCGTCTCACGGGGAATCAGCCCCAGATTCCGGCTGGCGTCCACATGCTTATCCACATAGGTCAGCGCCTTTTCCATATCTACATCACCCACTAAAACCAGCACCATATTCGCAGGGTTATAGAAGGTATTGTAGCACCGATAGAGCAGCTCCGGGGTAATCTCGGCAATACTTTCCACCGTACCGGCAATATCCAGCTTCACCGGGTTGTTATGAAACATGGCAGACAGGGTGTTAAAGAACACGCGCCAATCCGGATCATCCTCGTACATTTTTATCTCCTGACCGATAATTCCCTGCTCCTTGGCAACGTTTTCCTCGGTGAAGTGAGGATGGTTGACAAAATCCAGCAGAATATCCAGGTTTTCATAGAACTTATCGGTACAGGTAAAAAGGTACGCCGTCATGTCAAAGCTGGTAAAGGCATTGCTGCTTGCTCCGGTAAGCGCAAACCGCTGAAAAGCGTCGCCGCCGTCCTCTTCCTCAAACATTTTGTGCTCCAGATAATGGGCAATCCCGTCGGGAACATGAGTAAACGCATCCTCACCGGGCACCTGAAAAGCGCAGTCCACCGAACCGTATTCCGTACCGTAGATGGCATAGTATTTCTGGAAACCCTTTTTGGGGAACACATATACCCGAAGTCCGCTTTCGTGGACAGTGTAGAGCATTTCTTCCTGTAATTGTTCATGATAACATCTTTTGATTTCCATGGGCTACACCTCCTTTACTGCATTGCCTTTTAAGAAATAAACCGTGTCCGGCGTTATCTTCCGCATGACAGCTTGGATGCGGGGAATATCCACCTGTTCCAGGCAGGTGATCAAGTCCTCGATGCTTTGGCTCTGTCCCAGAATTGCCTGGCTGAGATAATAATCCTCCATAGAACGCATACTGTCGTTCATGGCAGTCAGCCCATTGGCAAGGTATTTCTTTGCCGCCGCCAATTCCTCCTGGGTAATCTCCCCATCCTGCATCTTTTTCAGCTGCAGCATAATTTCGTCATAGGCTTTTTGGAAGTTTTTGGTTTCAATGCCGGAGCTAATCATCATAACGCTCTTTAACCGGTCGGTGCGGCAGCCTGCATAGTAGGCAAGGCTCAGCTTTTCACGAACATTGTTGAAGAGCTTGGAAAAGGGACTGCCGCCAAAGATACAGCCGCCCATCATCAGGGCATAGAATTCCTCCGAGACAGGATCCACACCGCACTTGAGTCCAATGGCAAGCTTACTCTGGGCAACATTGATTTCTTCGGTCAGGTTTTGTATCTCCTGACGGGATGCCACAGCCGGTGCAGTGGTAATATATCTGGCGCATCGGGGCGCAAGTTCCGGCGTAAGAATCTCGCAAACGCGGCTGACATTCTCTTCCTCTACCGTGCCGCCCATGAAAATATCCGCCTTGGCACTGGCAATGACCTCCCGGTAAAACGCGTAAAGGTTTTGGGGTGTAATGGCATCCAAATCCTCTACATAGCCTGCCTCGAACATTCCGTAGCCCTCGGCACCAAACATTGCCTCCCGGCATTTGACATCGGTGTACTCGCGCTTATCGTTGATAAGCCCCTGAATGGCGTTTTTCAGGTTGGTCTTTTCACTCTCTACATATTCCGGCAGAAAGCCTCCGTCCTTCACCAAAGGACGAAATACCAATTCCCGCAGAAATTCTGCCACTCTGCCGGTAAGGTTCTCGCCGATGTAAGTGTCTGCTACGTATTCCATGGTGAAGTAAAGTACTTCACCGTCACCCTTTTGCCGGATTCCGCCACCGCAGGAGGCACTATATAAATCCGCCAGATGCCGAGTCAGTATCTTGAATTCCGGGTACTTCTCCGTGCCGCGCTTGAGCACCGCCGGCAGAAGTGCCGCTTTGGTCACCGTCTCCCGTTTTAAGGGAATATGAAAGAATATACTCAGTGTGTTGGTCTTGAATTTCCGGTTGTCAAGCATCCGTAAATCTACACCATCACAGATTCGCTTGGTGCGCATGGGGTCAACTCCTTTTTTGTTTACAAATGGTATTTATTAGTATACCATAGTTCAGCAATAAAATGCAACATATAAAATGCACGGGCCCTTGATGTTACAGAATTTCGGACACATACCGGAGTTAATACCCCAGTACCTCTTCAATAAGTATGAAATACTGCCTATTTACATATATTTCCTCTTGACATTTATTATGATGCCATAAATAATAGTAGTATTATATCTCCTTCTCCATATTTGGCTCAAGTGTATAATCACCGCTTGAAATCATATCAATAATAACCTGCTTTTCAACACCATGGTTGCTCGTGATTGAAAACGATTCCTCAGCATCAAACCACACTGCATTATAATACAGATCTTCAGTTCCTTTCACAACAACATCAACACTGTTGATATTTACAATCTCCATATATTCATAAACTTTATCAGCTGGGCTCAAATTCGATGATGTTTTTGCGGTTCGATAAGTGATAATGTCATCATCGTCATGATATTGAATTTCTACAATACTACTATTTATAAGAGAAACATCGGATGTAGTATATCCTTCAGGAACAGTTTGAGGAGTTTTAATCTCATATCCAAGTATCGCCGAAACTTCTTCGACAGTTGATTTTTTGATTACCTTATCCTCCTTGCCATCCTCTGCATTTTCTTTAGCTTTTATAAATGTCGGTAAGCCACTGCCGGTTGCAGTGGGATTGTTTTCTGTTACAGTATCATTTTTAGGTAAAGCTTCTTCAATTTGTTTATCATTTATCTCGTTCTCTTTATATACAGGTGGTTGCGAAGTTTTAGTTTCTTCACTGCCTTTAGGAATTGTTTTTAATGAAGGGGTATCTTTCAAAGGCTCGTTTATTGCAACCTTTTTACTTGTCTGCTCATTATCGGGTATAGGATTAGGAATATCCACAACCACAACATCAGTATCTGGGTCAGTATGAAAATTTGTTACAGCCAAGTATGAAAGAAAGCAAAGAACAAAACAAGCAGCAAGTCCGGCAATTCTTCCGATATATACAGGTTTTATTTTTTTGTTCTCAGTTGGTTTTGAAGTATTATTTATGATTTTTTCTTTTAGGTCATCAGATAATTCAATTTTATCCATAGCTTTTTTATAGCTGTTATTCAAAATCATACGCCTCCTTCAGTATATCTTTCAGCTTTTCTCTGGCTCTATGTAAGTGTGAGCGAACTGTAACTTCATTTTTAGCCATCAGATGTGCTATTTCAGGTGTAGTATATTCTTCATAATAATATAAATGAATTACTATTCTGTATTTTTCAGGAAGTGACATCACTGCTTTTAACACATCAGATTCTTCTGCATATCGTTCATAGTAAGGTGTTTCCTTAATATCGTCAATAGAGCCAACATTTCTCTTCCAAAAGCTTTTTAGTTTGTTTTTGCAAATATTTATACTTGTCCTGATAATCCAAGACTTTTCATGTTCTTCGTCATTGAATACAGGCTTTTTATCAATTATCTTCAAAAAAACCTCTTGCACCACATCTTCGCTATCTGCCTGACTTTTCATATATGTATAAGCAAGTCGCAAAATCATGTTGCCGTATTTGTCAACCAAACTGCGTATGTATTCATCCTTTACCGCCAAGCAGATACCTCCCTTCAAAGCAACATAAGCCGTAATGACTACGGCTTATATTGATGCAATAGATTTATATAATTGTAATGCCGAAAAATTTAATCCTGTATGTTGTCATAATGACGAAGCATTGTAATCATTACTGCAGGAACATAGGTCTTGCTGTCTTTTAATTCCGGTGCTGCACCTACCATTACAGGATTAGCCATTCCGGTGCCTTTGGCTGATTCAACATAGTAACTGTCTTTGCCTATGTATATTTTGATATTTACATCGTCATTGGAAACAGCAACACTCATTTCTTCGCCGCTCCACAGAACATTGTATCCAAGACCTTCTGCAACCAAGCGCAGAGGAATCATTGTATGTTCTCCATTTGTATAGGTTTCTGCCGTATCAATGTTCAAATCTTCAGGCACGCCGAATGAGAATTTTGCTGCAAAAGCATTTGTCGCAGATGCCGCAAGTACAAGACACATTACCAAACAAATTAAATATTTTTTCATAGAAAACATCTCCTATTCATGTAAATTTAAGTTTCGTTTTTTGAGGTTCCTCACTTATAAAACAACTCAGAATAGGAAAACGTTGCAAAATTTTGAAAAAAATAATTATTTAGATTTTATCCTATATACGCTACTGTATATGTAGGCACTGTTAGTAAACCATCTACTGAATACTTATCAAAAATCTGATTGATTTCTTTTAAGTATTCCTCGTATTTTTCATCACCTTCGCACAGGGAGTAAGAGGAAGATAGCACACGGTTGACATAGCCTTGTTTATCGTAACTTTGGCTGTTATCCATACGGAACACATCACAGTTCCCGTTAAAGAAAGCTTTGCATTTTTCATCACTGATTCCATTTGAAAAGCCGTGAAATTCAGAATTATATTCACTGCGCAACTCTGCAAGCGCTTTTGTGCACGCAGCATCTATGTCACGAGAGTTATAGACAATCATGATTTTCCCATTTGGCTTTAATATTCTGTTACATTCTTTTCTGAAAGCATCAGCGTCAAACCAATGAAACGCCTGTGCAATTGATATGTAATCAACGCTGTTATCAGCAATATTGGTATTACTGTCTGTACCGTTGACTGATACAAAAAAATTGTTGTTTGAAAGTTTTGCTTCTGCCTGTTTTCTCATATCTTCATTCGGCTCAACTGCATACACACGGTATCCTTTTTCAAGAAGCTGCTCAGTAAAGATCCCGGTACCGGAACCAATATCGGCAAAAACACTTCCTTGTGGAATATTTAATTCGCTTTTCATATATTCAAACAATTCTGTTGCATACTTTGGTCTTGCTTTAGCATATATTTCGCCCTTACCATCAAATCGTTTTGTATTATTCATCTGCATCTCTCTTTCAAATTCTTATTTGTCTAATACATAAATTCATCAATCACTTTGTTGCCAATTCATAGCTTTTATCAATTCTTTTACAAATCTCCTCCATCGGCACACTGCCGTCAAGACAGATTGTAAACCAATGTTTTTTATTCATGTGATAACCGGGAAAGTATTTTTTGTTATCTATAAGTGATTCCATTTCTTCCGGTTTTAGCCGCAAATCTATAATTTCTACATTCTCATTAGAATCAATGCCAAGCTTAGATTTTGACACAGCAAGAAGGGCTACATACCACTTCTTTGTGTCGCTTCGTCTTATAACTGCATTGTCGGGAAACTTCTTCCACAAATATTCAGGCTCATTTCCGTACTTTTCAAGAACATAAGAAATTACCGCTTTTGCCTGTTCAGACTTGAATACCACCACGTCAAAGCATTTTGCGACAATATCTTTAAGCACGGCTTCATACTCGGCTTTTACCTGACCGACAAAAGAACCTACTGCACTTGATACAAGATGCAAAACATATTCCTCATTACTTTCTGCATCTATAAGCTCTGTATATACCTTGTTATCGGCAGAAACAGTTATTTTAAGCTTCATCTGACCGTTTAACAATTCAGAAGAATATATATACCTTCCGTCCTGCTCCGCAAATCCGTATGCTGCTAATCTTTGAAAATTGGGGTTTTGATTTTTTATTACAACTTCATTCAAGCCACTCAAGTCCTTTCTTTATTTTCAGTTCAGCCATAGCTGCATAATGCAGAACATCAAATTTTTCCGGAGTAATTTCTTTCAAAAGCTTAATGTGCTCCTGCTCCCATTTTGCTATTTCGCTATCAGAAAGTGATGCACCGATACCTCGGCAGGCTTTCATCCGTCCGTGCCAACTTTCACGGGTAAAGCGAACCTTTATGGGATATTCTTCGTGATATACAAGTTCAAACTTCTCTTTGTAGCAATCCGGAATTTCTATTGGATGTATTATTTCTTTTGCACCACTCCAATTCGGGCTGTATTTCAACACGAGATTTTCACTTGCATTTGCAATTTCGTCTTCAAAGGGAAGCCACGCCATATATAAAACAAGGATTTTTCCTCCCGGTTTCAGCATACGGTAAAGCTTTGGCATAAGTTTTTCGTGATTGAAATACCAAAAACACTGACAAGCTGTGATAACATCAAATGAGTTGTCGGGAAAATCTGTTTTTTCAGCAGGTAAAGCGTAATATTCAATATCCATATCTGCAGATAACATTTTTGCCTGCTCAATCTGATTTTCTGAACTATCTATACCAATCCAATTTGCGCCGAACCGATACATATTTCGCGGCAGCACCCCAGTTCCGGTACCTAAATCCAAAACCCTCTGCCCTTTGACACAGAGATTTCTTTCTACGATTTTCTCATAAAATATCACGGGATATATGTCCCGGTACTTTGCATAATCGGCAGAAGTTTTCCCCCAGTCAAAGGCTTTTCCTGCATCTATGTTTTGATTTCTCATTTCCATGTTGATTCACACCCTAAAATCCATCACGTTTTAAGATTTGCTTGTCTTTAATATACCACAGATTCCCGGATATTGCAATCCGCATCTAGTCAAGACCACTGGTTGAACCGGTTGCTTGCACAGCCCCTATATGGGGCATTAAATTTTGACACTGCATTAGTCGCTCACATACGGATGTCTTTTTCCCTTTTCCCAGTAGAACTGGGGGGCATTTCCACGCCTTGAGGCACCAATAGATGTTTTTTCCAAAGAAAATTGGACAGGTGAAAATATCAATAAATGTGCAGTCGGAATTTACACAAAATCGGGGATAGCTCCAAAAATTTCCATAGATTTAGAAACCATACTTTACATATGTTTTCCCACCAAACCCTTAAAAACCAACAAGCAGTCTCATAACTGCGACTGCTCAGCGTGTCGAAAAAGTCGGTCTACCGCAAGCAAAATATATAAATATAAAATTGTAGGGAAAGGATTTATCCTTTCCGCCATAAAACGGCGTGGGTCTCGTCGAGAAACCCACGCCGTTGCTTGTTTATTGTGTATGAGGATA
>JAXJVM010000159.1:0-3739 GCA_036308515.1 Clostridia bacterium
ATCCCCATGAGTGATGTCTATGATATCACCAAAATGATTAACGGCTGCATTGAAATTTCAGAGTATTATTATAAAAAAAAGTTTGATAGAGAAACTGTTGCATACGAGCGGTTCATGACACATCTGAAATTTCTGGCACAGCGACTATTTAAAAATAAGCCCTTGCCGGAGACCCTCAGTAATGACACTGCCTTTACAGCTATGATTAAGAGCACCTGCAACAAGCACTATCAATGCGCCCTTTGCATTCAGGAATATATCCTGAAAACCTATAAAAAAACCATTACAGAGGACGAACTTCTTACACTTACGATTCACTTGAAAAAAGTCAGCGCGAACGCTGATTTTTAATATATAAAATCTGTAGTATGCTTCTCTATAACCCCGGTACCAGCTATATAGATGCAACTGCTACACACAAAAAACACTAATCGGAGGTGTCAATGATGAAAGATAAAATTTTTGGAGTTTTACAGAGAGTTGGACGTTCTTTTATGCTGCCGATTGCTCTGCTTCCCGTTGCCGGATTACTGCTTGGCATTGGAAGCTCCTTTACCAATCCCACAACCCTGGAGGCATATCATCTGACCAATATTATCAGAGAAGGCGGACTGCTTTATACCATTCTTGACATTATGAGCAAAACGGGCAGTGTCGTGTTTGATAATCTGGCATTATTGTTTGCCATGGGCGTTGCCATCGGTATGGCAAAAAAAGAAAAAGAGGTTGCCGCACTGTCCGGTGCCATTGCCTACCTGATTATGAACACAGCCATCAGTACGCTGATTGCCGCAAAAGGCGGCGTAGAAGCTATGGCAGCCAACTCAACCACCACCATGCTCGGTATTACCACACTGCAGATGGGTGTTTTCGGCGGTATTATCGTCGGGCTTGGCGTTGCGGCACTGCATAACAGATTTTACAAAGTTCAACTGCCGCAGGTTCTTTCCTTCTTTGGCGGTACAAGATTCGTACCTATTATCAGCAGTCTTGTATATCTGGTTGTCGGTATTGCCATGTTCTACATCTGGCCGATAGTTCAAAGCGGAATCGCACATCTTGGACAGCTTGTGCTTGCATCGGGTTATGCCGGAACATGGATTTACGGTATCATTGAAAGAGCCCTGATTCCCTTTGGTCTGCATCATGTTTTCTATATGCCTTTCTGGCAGACTGAGTTGGGCGGTGCTATGATGATTGACGGTGTTGTCGTTCAGGGAGCACAAAATATCTTCTTTGCCGAACTGGCATCCAAGGCAACCGAGCAGTTCTCCGTATCTGCCACCAGATTTATGTCCGGTAAGTTCCCCTTCATGATTTTTGGTCTTCCTGCCGCTGCTTTTGCTATGTACAAAACGGCTCGTCCGGAAAAGAAAAAGCTGGTTGGCGGACTACTTCTCTCTGCAGCCCTAACCTCCATGCTGACCGGTATTACAGAGCCTCTGGAATTCACCTTCTTGTTTGTAGCTCCTGCAATGTACGTGGTACACTGTGTGCTTGCCGGTCTTTCGTATATGCTGATGCATATCTTCAACGTGGGTGTCGGCATGACCTTCTCAGGCGGTCTCATTGACCTTACCTTGTTCGGCATCCTGCAAGGCAATGCCAAAACAAACTGGATTTGGATTGTCATTATCGGTCTCATTTATGCGGTTGTATACTTCCTGGTATTCCGTTTCATGATTCGCAAATTTAATTTCAAAACCCCCGGCAGAGAGGCCGACGACGAGGAAACCAAGCTTTATACCCGTAAGGATGTGGAGGCAAGAAAGCAAGCTGCCGCCGGAAACGCAGACAAAAACGGCGTTGATATGGTAAGTGCCCTCATTGTTAAGGGGCTCGGCGGAAAATCCAATCTTTCGGACGTAGATTGTTGTGCAACCAGACTGCGGATTACCGTAGTCAATCCCGATTTGGTCAATGACAGTCTGCTGAAAGAAAGCGGTGCTTCCGGTGTCATTCATAAGGGCAACGGAGTCCAAGTCATATATGGGCCTCAGGTTTCTGTGGTAAAATCCAACCTGGAGGATTTCCTGGATTCTGCTTCCTCTGACGCGATTGACGATATTCTTGTAACAGGTGCTGTTGTAAAGGAAGAAAAAACCGAAAAGGCAGAAACCCCAGCCACCGCGTTGTTTGCTCATCTCTGCGGCAATGTGGTAGCACTGGAGAACGTGGCAGACGAGGCGTTTTCTTCTAAGGTTCTTGGAGAAGGCGTTGCCATAGAGCCCAGCCAGGGCAAGCTTTACGCTCCCTGCGATGGTAAGGTAGAGATGGTTTTTGACACCAAGCACGCGCTTAATCTGGTTTCTTCCACAGGATGTGAACTTCTCCTGCACATTGGCATTGATACCGTCAAGCTGAAGGGTGAGTTCTTTGAAGCTCATGTTTCCGACGGACAGGAAGTCAAAAAAGGTGACCTGCTGATTTCTTTCGATATGGATGGAATCAAAAAGGCAGGCTACAAAACAACAACGCCCATGGTGATCTGTAATACCGATGATTACGCTTCGGTAAGCACGGTAGCCGCAGGCAGTATTACCGCAGGCGAAAAAATTATCGAAATAAGATAAAATTACAGTCGAATATGCGACTGCAAGAAAGGAATTGAATCGTATGAAAACATTTACTTACACCATCAAGGACGAAGTTGGCATCCACGCAAGACCTGCGGGTATGCTTGCCAAGATTGCAAAGGATTATCAGAGTGAAATTCTAATTGAAAAAGACGGAAAATCCGTCAATGCCACCAAGCTTATGATGCTCATGGGAATGGGAATCAAGTGCGGAGAAACCATTACGGTTTCTGTAACCGGTGAGGATGAAGACACTGCCGCAGAGGCGATGGAAAATTTCTTCACTGAAAATCTCTAGTAAGGAAAGGAGTGGCGAATATGCTGAAGTTTAATGGTAAAGGTGTGTATGGTGCAATCGCAATAGGAAAAATCTCGGTATTTAAACGGCAGGAGGCACAGATTCGCCGCGTCCATATTACTGATACGGCGGCAGAGCTTACCCGGGTTGATGCTGCAAAGGAAAAGGCAATTGCACAGCTTTCGGAAATTTACGAAAAGGCGTTGAAAGAGGTCGGCGAAACCAACGCACAGATCTTTGAAATCCATATGATGATGATTGAGGATGATGACTATAACGAATCCATTCGGAATATCATTACCAATCAGTCGGTCAATGCGGAGTATGCTATCGCATTAACCTCGGATAACTTTGCCGCCATGTTTGCGGCAATGAGCGATGCGTATATGCAGGCAAGAGCGGCAGATGTCAAGGATATATCCAACAGAATCATTGCTTGTATGACAGAAAGCGATACGGTTGCTGCGGATTCTGACGAAAAGGTGATTATCTGTGCAGACGATCTCGCACCCAGCGAAACGGTTTCTCTTGACAAGGACAGGGTGCTTGCATTTGTTACTGCACATGGCTCTTCCAATTCCCATACTGCCATTCTTGCGAGAAATATGAACATTCCGGCGGTCATTGGTGTGGGCGATGCCTTTCTTGCAGAAATCAATGACGGTGACCTAGCTGCCGTGGACGGCTTTACCGGTGAGATTTTTGTCAATGCCGACGACGAAACCCTTGCTGCAATGAAAGCGAAGCAGAAAGCAGACCTAGAAAAGAAGGAATTGCTCAAAACCCTCAAGGGAAAAGAAAATATTACACTGGACGGAACAAAAATCAACATTTACGCCAATATTGGCGGCGTAGAGAACATTGG
>JAXJVM010000160.1:0-2232 GCA_036308515.1 Clostridia bacterium
CAACAGGAGGAAGCAGAGAAAGAAAAGCGTGCGGCAGAAAAACAAGCGGCAAGGATAGCTTCTGAGCGGGAAACTCCGCCCGTTGACCCGCCTGCACCAAAACGGGCTCCTGTGCAGAGTGAGAAGGCAGTGGAGAAAAACCTAGCAACCATCTCCAAGCCCTCGCAGCAGGCATCGTTTGGTGGTATGGAGTGCATTTATGACATTCCTTCGATGAAAGGGGCTTCTCCGGAAGATATCGGCCTTGTGGAGATGACCCGCAGTGCAATCATCGGAGACGGCGATCCAGAGCTGGAAGAGATGGACGATCCATACCGCATTCCACCTGGGCGGGGCATATAAAAACAGGAGACCGTATTGGCCTCCTGTTTTTACATGACTTTTGCGAGCACTTCATCAAAGCTGATTGTTCTGGATCGGATAGTAGCCTAAAGATTGCGGTGTCATTATATTTGCAGTAATGAACATGCAATAGGCGCCCCGATGCAGAGAGGAAATATGAATTAGAAAGTAGGCAGAGTAATTTGAGAGGTTTTATTGTACAGAGTTTCCTCGTTGTTGTTGTAAGCGTTTACAGAGTTCCATATTCTAAGGTTTGTGTACATCTTTCCTCCGCTAAACCACGACATCGTCACATAGTATTGACCGACGCGCAAAGAGGGCAGCTCATCATAGATGGATGCAATTCCTGTAATACCTGCGAGATAGACAATAAACCGGCCGATTGCACCTTCCAGGCTGAGCATCCCGGTAATACCGGCAATGGTGAGCGCAATGCTTCTCTCTGCTATATCGCTTTGAGTGATTGTTTTATAAGAATACTTTGTGCCAGTAAAACCATATTGATAGGTTTCTTTGTACACCTTTGTGGCGCGAAAATCTCTTGCGAGAAAACTTCCTACTAACTGAATAGAGCAGGCACAGTTTCCGGTATTAATTGACCTTGAATATGTGCCTAATGTAGAGCCAGGAGTGAAACTTCCACCCGTGATTCTAGTAGATGCGGGATACTCATATCCCAATGTTAAAGAGGCTCCGCTTGGGACAAGGGATACCAGTTCATAGTTAAATGTTGCTGTTCCTGTGGATACGGAGCACGAAATCATGTCAATATAAGAGTCAATTATGCTAGGATAGGTTTCTGTAGCTCTGGGCATAACGCCGTTTGCTTGGCTGTTTTCGACACGATCAAAAAAGTCGAGAAGATTATACATTGCTACAGTAGCTTCCTCGTCGGTACGAGCGGCTCGAACAGCAGCATCAAGCACTTCGTATTCTTCCATTGTAGGAGCGGTAGATGCCGCAAAAACAGGCATACACATTGATAGAACAAGAGATATTGTAATGAGGCAAGAGATAGTCTTTTTCATAGTTATCCTCCTTATATTTTTATAAGAATGAGCATTAGTAATAAATTCCCACTGAATGCGATTGTAGGTTGTTTCACAGTGTACTTATTTTGTAGCGTCTTTTGCTTGTTAATGAATGAAGTTTTACAGTACAGACTGATACTCATGGCTAATCCGCCTAACACGGTAGCGCACCACCATATTGTTGAGAATGGTGAACTGTAGTTATTAGCCAAAAGAATTATTGCGGCATCTGCACAAGCAAATAAAACCATGCCTATGCACCACATTATTGCATTGATGTTCATGCCCGCCCTCTCTTTCATGGAATTGTGGTAAACGACAGAACGGTCGTTTACAGAAAAAGGAAAACCATAGGAACCACCCCCTACGTTGCTGCTTTACAATATATACGATAAACAACAGTGTTTTTGGACAGGCGTTCAAGCTTATATGCGCAATATTTCTACATTATCAAAATAATAATATTTCAAATATTTAATACGGAGTATGTTGAAACCGTCAAAAGAACAGGAGGTGCCCGTTATGAGGGCAGCGAAAATGAAAGAGCGGCCATCATTTCAGTTGATGTGCCAAACCGATGTGCAGAGCATTTATCATATGCAGATGCCTCGTTGGTTGTTCTCCGATCCCCGTTACTGCGAAATGAGTCTGGATGCCAAGGTCGCCTATACATTCCTCTTAAACCGGTTCCAACTCTCCCGCAGGAACGGATGGATCAATGAGCATGGAGAAGTCTTTGTGATTTTCCCCCGCAAAGCCCTTGCAAAGGAGCTTCGTATCTGTGAGCAGCGGGTCACCGCGGCCTTCAAAAAGCTGGTGGAACTGAAATTGGTATGGGAAAAGCGCTGCGGCCGTGGTG
>JAXJVM010000161.1:0-1670 GCA_036308515.1 Clostridia bacterium
ATAAAATGGAGGTTTTCGCATGGCAAAAGAAAAGGCGAACCGCAAACGATGTGTGCAAGTCAAATTTAGGCTGACCCCAGAGGAAAATGCTGTGCTGCAAAAGGATGTAAAAGATTCTGGGCTGACCAAGAATGATTATATTATCAAGACCATTATAAACAGGGTTGGATTATCTGTTTTATCTTGTGAGAGAAGATATTGCAGCAATAGCGTGGATATACATTTTATGCTTGCAAATAAGAGAATCGGCTATGCAAGCTGCCTGTTCTTTAGAAATATAAAAAAAGTCCAGGTGAGCAGCTTCTATGTAATCAAGCCATTTCAAGATATAGGTATTGAAGAAAAACTGCTGCAAGAAATTCTTGACTATGCAGAGCTGAACCAAGCAGAGGGCATTATTGCCTATCCTGGCGCAGAACCCTACTGCCCTACTGAATGGAAGCCGATAGACACACAAACAGCGTGGTATGAAACCAACGGATTCACTATTGACCACATGGTAAGCGGAGCAACCCCCTGCATGGTCAAACAGTTGTAAGGGGGCGCACTATGAATTTGAAAAACTTTTTGTGGTTCACAGGCATTTGGACATATCCTCCCTTGGCTGCGCTGTTTTACTTTATCATCCAGTCACTTGCAGAGGATTTCCATATATCACCGATTATTGGCTTGCTGATAGCTTTTGTTATACCGCTGCTATTCCCTGCAATTATTACTTGGACAAACATAGAGCGTAAGCAGCGTGGACAAACAGATTTTTCTTTTGCAGCTACTTATGGTCTGGCCGCAAAGGATGAACGACACTCAAAAGCATATCTGGATGCTGCATATCCCGACATACCAGCTCAGTACGCCAGCAAGATACCAACAGGACTTGTCCTGGGCAAGCACAAAGGTAAGTATGCTTATTGTCCCATTGATAAGGATGGAATCAACGGATTTGTGGTAGGAACACCTGGGTCTGGTAAATCAATCCTAATCTTGGCATGGATTTTCTCTGCGATGTTCCGTGAGGAAATAGCAAAAAAAGGTCATGCAAAACCTGGGAGAACCTATAACTATTTCCTGGTAGATATTAAAGGAGAACTGTTTGAAAGAATTTTAGGAATAAAAGCACAGGACTATAAGGCAGAAGAACACAAGGATTTCCAGGTGATTGCCCCTGCTGTTCCTACAGCTTATGGATATGATGTTTTCTATAAAATCCACCGTGAGAATGTAACAGAAACCGAGATTATCAAAGCGGTTACGGACATAGCGGATGCCCTGGTAGTTGCCACGGGAGATAACCCCTATTTCTCAGATAATGCAAAGAAGATACTTTCGGGCGTACTTTATTACTTTGCAAAACAGGGATATGACTTCCTCCCGATAATTCAGACTTTGATGCGGACGAATCTGAACGAACTTTTGACAGCTATCGTTGCAGACGCTGAAGAACAGAATATGGGCGTTGTCTTGGATAAGCTTAAAAATTTCACTGGGGTCGAAAAAGAGGATAACGAAAGTATTGCAGACATTGAAACCACTTTGAAAACATATCTTGAAGTTTTTTCTTACCCAGAGCTGCAATGGACATTACACGGCAATCCAAACAAGACAAGCCCTGCTGTTCTGAACGATGGAAAAACAAACCTGGACTTGGCAATTCACGAATCTATGTTGGTGAC
>JAXJVM010000162.1:0-1691 GCA_036308515.1 Clostridia bacterium
CAGTAGAATGATACTGACAGGAGCATGGATTTGCTCTTTTATGAAACAAATCACCGAAAGGAGCGAAATGATGGGAAGGATACGACTGACACAGATTTTTCCGTGCCTGCTGCCTCTGCGGAAAAGCAGAAGATTTTTGCTACTATACATTAGGATTTTCTTAGGAAATAAACAACTTCATATTAAAGTTCCAAGCGCCGCTGTTCAGTACAATAAATGCTGACAGGGGCGCTTTTGTTCCCCTTCAGAAAGGAGGCTTTATATGATGGAAGAAAAAATGCTGCCTGTTCCCAATGAAGGTCATCGCCGGAGGCAAAAGCAGCGGCGGAGGCGCTTTCCTTGGGGAAGTATTGCCACAGTCATTCTGGTCGTGGCTGTTTGTGTAAATGCGTTCACATTGTTTGGAGATAAAGAATCACCTGAAAATTCCCAAGTAAACGACACCACAACGCAGGGGCCTGATGATGTGCAAGTTGGCCTTTTGGATGAAAGCTCACCCCAAAACACGCAGACAGCAAATGATGACACCGACTGGAACTTGGTGTTGGTAAACTATGAAAACGCGATCCCCGAAAACTACGAGCCAAAACTGGTAGAGGTGCCCGGCGGTGAGAAAGTAGATGAACGCATCTATGATCCTCTCATGGAGATGTTGGAAGCAGCAAAGGAAGGAAATTGGGATCAACTGCCTATGGTCGTATCCGGTTACCGCACGCAGAAAAAGCAGCAGCAGCTCTATGACGACAAAGTGGCTGGATACCGCAAAGAGGGAAATTCCCAGAGCGAAGCGGAGGAACTGGCAAAGCAATGGGTATCTGTTCCCGGATACAGTGAACATCAAATTGGTTTAGCCGTGGACATCAACGGAGCCACCTATGATCTTTATTTCTGGCTGCAAGAAAACAGCTACAAATACGGTTTTATCTTCCGTTACCCTGGAGATAAAACCGACATCACGGGCGTTGCCGAGGAAGTATGGCATTATCGGTATGTTGGCGTTGAGGCCGCCACAGAGATGTATGAAAAAGGGCTGTGCTTGGAGGAATATTTGGCAGAAAGGCAGGCAGAGCAATGAAAAGATTGAAAATGTTCTGAAATATGCCATGCCTGGAACACGTGTTTATCTCAATCTGGAATGTGAAAACAATCGGCCAGTGCTCTATCTCCGCAACATATCGGCTGAATCGCTGAATGTTCGTCCAGAGGAATTGACCGAACGATTTGTACGTGGTGACTCCTCTCGCAGTACTGAAGGCAGTGGACTAGGATTGGCAATTGCATCAAGCATGTGTAAACTACAGAATATCAAGCTGAACCTTGCAATTGACGGAGATCTTTTCAAAGTAACTCTCCTGTTCCCGTAAAATGCAAGAAAGTAATCGGCGGTACCGGGGTAATCAATTCCGATACCGCCTTTTCCCATCTAAGCCGTTTCTTGCCGGTATTCGCGGCCTGTCGCCTTGGTTCTTGAAATCATCTGAAAATCTGATGTTATAAGAATTGCAAGGCATAACTGAGCCTGGGACAGATGTCCTGCGGCAAAACCCGCAAGGCACTCTGCCGTGTCACTTGTAAAAGTTAATTCCAGCTTGTAAGAGTAAATGCAACTTTGTAAGAGTAAAATCCACATCAGAGAGCAATTATATAAATACAGTGGTGCATTTTCTACGATTGAAGGGTATTATTAATCC
>JAXJVM010000163.1:0-15027 GCA_036308515.1 Clostridia bacterium
AAGCCTTGTAGCGTGCAAAAAGCTTTTCTGCGCCTTCGGCATCCTGATAGACCTTCCATTCCCCGGTCAGTAAACAACCCTCGGAGGGATGCTGAATGAATCCGTGGATATCATGCAGCGGATAACCCAAAAATACGCCAATTTCATGGGGAAATTCATCCTCCTGTAATCTTTCCTTTAAAACGGAGAGATAGGTCGTCAGGGTGGCATTTCCGGGATAACCGTAGGAGCGCAAAAACGTCTGCATCTCCGGACGGTGTAACTGTGCAGTGAGCACCTTCCTCCGGTAAACCATGACTAGCACGCGCTTCTCACATTCGCATAGAATTTCCAGATAGATGTCCTTTGGGTTCAGCTGCTGATTCATGGTATTCAGATCCGCGTGAATCTCCGGAATCTGGGATTTTTGGCAGGATACAATGTTCGCAGGCTTGATTCCTGCCAGTGCAGGCCCACAATGATATGCAATGACATTATCTAGCATAGGAATCCCTCCTTTTGAGTTAGTTTAAACTAACTTATGCGGTAAAAAAATAGGCTTAACAAGCACCTTGAAAATATTCGCTTAGCACGTCATTCAGTGCGCAGGCGCTGGAGGAGTGGCAATGCTTCACCAGTGCTCCGGTCCGCTCTGCTTGCTGGGATGCTACGTTCAGCATTTTATGGGCAACTGTTTTGGTAAAGACAATCACCATATCCGGGCTTCCCATCTGACTTTTCAGGTTGGAGGGACATTGGGTGAAAACCTTACATTTACAGCCGTATTTCTTACAGATTTCTTTGTAGCGGCAGTGCATTCTGTCATGCCCGCCAACGATTACAATGCTCATGATGTCAACTCCTTTTTGAGGGGGAGGAGGGTGCCTGTGTTTTCGGGCACCCCCCTCGGTTTTCGCTATTTCTTGTCGCCGTGGCAAATATCCGACATACCGCAGTCGGAGCAACCACAGGAGCAAGAGCCTTTACCTTTTTTTCTGTTACGGACTTCCCGGATGATAATTGCCAGGAATACTACCGCAACAAGGATCCCAATGAGAATGGTAGGTACATTCATAGGAATACCTCCTTATTTTGTGGCGACTGTCAGAATGTTATCGCTGTACTTGTTTTTGCGTACCAGCAGATAAACCAGAGCCGCCAGAACTACGATAGCAACTACAGTCCAAACGGTGAAACCGCCGCCGGTGAAGAGGGAACCAAGCTGATAAACGATCAGGGAAATTGCATAAGCAAACGCACACATGTAAGTGATGGCTGCTGCAGTCCATTTCCCGTTATTCATTTCGCGCTTGATGGCACCCATTGCTGCAAAACAGGGGGCGCAGAGCAGATTGAAAATCATGAAGGAGTATGCTGCAAGCTGACTGCCACCGAAGAATTCCTGACCGATGATTTCCAGACCGGATTCGCCTGCTTCTACCAGTTCAAATGCCAGGTCAGCATCTGCCATGGAGGAGAGGGAACCAAATACGCCAACAACTTCTTCCTTGGCAACCAGACCCAAGATGGTTGCAACGGCTGCCTGCCAACTGCCAAAGCCCAGAGGTGTAAAGATGACTGCAATCCACTGGCCGATGACATTGAGGATAGACATTTCTTCGCCTTCGCCGATGTAGTGGAAGCCGCCTTCAAAGGTCAGGCTGTTCAGAACCCAGATCACGATGCTGGCTGCCACAATTACGGTGCCGGCACGCTTGATGAAGGACCAGCCGCGTTCCCAGGTTGCTCTAAGCACGTTACCGCCCACCGGTGCATGGTAGGAAGGCAACTCCATAACGAAGGGAGCAGGATCGCCTGCAAATGCCTTGGTTTTCTTCAAAAGGATACCGGATACGATAACCGCAGCCACACCGATAAAGTAAGCGGAGGTTGCAATCCATGCACTGCCGCCAAAGAGCGCACCGGCAATCAGGCCAACGATAGGCATCTTAGCACCACAGGGGATAAAGCCGGTGGTCATGATGGTCATTTTGCGGTCACGATCCTGCTCGATAGTACGGCTTGCCATAATACCAGGCACGCCACAACCGGAAGCAACCAGCATGGGGATGAAGCTCTTACCGGACAGACCGAACTTTCTGAAAATACGGTCCATGATGAAGGCGATACGGGACATGTAACCAACGTCTTCCAGAATGGAAAGCAGGAAGAAGAGAATGAGCATCTGGGGTACAAACCCAAGTACTGCACCTACGCCGCCTACAATACCGTCTGCAATGAGGCTGGTGAGCCATTCAGCGCAGCCGATAGCTTCTAACCCGGCAGTAACACCGGGAACAATCCATTCCCCGAAAAGGGTGTCATTCATGAAGCCAACCGTCCAGTCACCGATGGTGCCGATGGACAGAGTATAAACCAGCCACATAACAACTACGAATATGGGCAGAGCCAGAATTCGGTTGGTAACAATCTTGTCAATTTTATCAGAGACAGAAAGCTTACCCACGTTCTTTTTCTTGTAGTGCTTCTGCATGAGCCGGCCAATGTATTCATATCTTTCGTTGGTGATGATGCTTTCTGCATCATCGTCCAGCTCTTTTTCTGCGGCTTTGATATCCTCTTCCATGTGAGAGAGAACCTCAACGCTCAGACTTAGTTGCTCAAGAACCTTGTCATCACGCTCGAAAATTTTGATGGCATACCAACGCTGCTGTTCCTCGGGCATGTTGTGTACTGCAGCTTCTTCGATATGTGCAATGGCGTGCTCCACAGCGCCGGAGAAGGAGTGTACAGGTACGGTTTTTTCACTCTTTGCGGCTGCGATTGCGGCTTCGGCCGCCTTAGCAACACCGTCACTTTTCAGTGCAGAAATCTCAATAATCTGACAACCCAGTTCCTTGCTGAGCCCCTGTACGTCGATTTTGTCACCGTTTTTGCGAACTACGTCCATCATGTTGACGGCAACGACCACCGGAATACCCAGCTCAATGAGTTGTGTGGTGAGATACAAATTTCTCTCCAGATTGGTTCCGTCTACGATGTTCAAAATTGCATCGGGACGTTCGTTGATTAAATAATTACGGGCAACCACTTCCTCCAAGGTATAGGGGGATAATGAATAAATACCCGGCAGGTCAGTGATGACAACATCTTTATGACCTTTTAACTTTCCTTCTTTCTTTTCCACCGTAACACCCGGCCAGTTACCAACGTACTGATTGGCACCGGTCAAGGCATTAAACAGGGTGGTCTTACCGGAGTTGGGATTACCGGCAAGTGCAATTGTAATTGACATAAGTAATACCTCCTGTTAGTTAAGCCTAACTCGAACTTAAAAAATTAGTCTACCAAAATCATCTGTGCGTCTGCTTTGCGCAGGGACAACTCATAGCCTCTGACGGTAACCTCAACCGGGTCTCCCAGAGGAGCAACCTTGCGCACGTAGACCTCGACACCCTTGGTGATGCCCATGTCCATGATACGGCGCTTAACCGCACCCTCGCCTTGCAGCTTGACTACTTTAACAGTCTGTCCTACCTTTATGTCTTTTAATGTTTGCATAACCGAATTCCCTCCTTGTCTCTATAATATATGAGCAGGCTTTCGCCTACATTACTTTCTCAAGTAAATCCAGAGCCCTAAACCATAATTCTGGTTGCCATGGCTCTGTCAATGGCAACACGGGCTTCTTTGACGTTGACAATCATGTTTCCGGCAAGCTCCGAGACTATCGTAACCTCGCTGCCCTCCACAAAGCCTAAGTTTTCCAGAAAGCGTTTGGTTTCGTCCTTCCCGTTGATTTTCTTAATCAGCTTTCTTTCACCGATTTGCGCCATCGCTAAAGGCATCATAGGCTCCTCCTCTGGATTAGTTGGCACTAACCCCAACTGTAAAATTTAAGTTAGCAACTACTAACTATCAAAGGTTAGTTTAGCACAACTAACCTAGGTTGTCAATACCTTCCTGGACATTTTTTTATGCAAAATAGAAAAAGAGGTGGTTCCACAGAACCACCTCAGCGTGTCGGCGTATTGCTTTTTCTTACAGTACCAGGGACGGTGCGGTGTAAACTCTGGAAGCCATCTCGCTGTCCAGCATATAAAGACCCTTGGAATCGCCGCCGAAGAGCTCCATCTTTTTAATCATGTCATCGGCATTCTTTTCCTCTTCACACTGCTCCTTGACGAACCAGTCCAGAAACTGCATGGTTCTGAAATCCTTGACGCTGTATGCAGCATCATAGATGGTGTGAATCAAGCCGGTAACGTACTGTTCGTGTTCCAAGCCCATTTTTAAGGGATCCATAATGGTAACCGGAGTTTTATCGGGCTTGGCAACGGCCTCTAGGGTAACCTTTTCGCCGTTGTTCTGCAGATACTGCAGCATGAGCATAGCGTGGTCGCGTTCCTCCTGTGCCTGGATGTTGTACCAGTTTGCGTATCCGTCCAGACCCTGTTCATCATAGAAGATGGAGAAGTCCAGATACAGATAGGCAGAATATAATTCCTTGTTGATTTGTTCGTTGATTAGTTGTGATACCTTTGCATCTAACATGAGTATGGCCTCCTTTGAAAATAGTTCATTCCTTATTATATCCTCCGGAATTTCAAAAGTCAATCATTGTCGGGCTTTTTTAAGCAAAAAAAATCTCCTGCGGCGTATGCCGCAGGAGGAAGTAGTACTACCCGTGAGAATGTTTGCTTAAACGGCTCTTGTTAGGATTAAATAATTTGACATATCTTGTACAGGTTTTACCGTTATAACATTGCAAATATGGACATTCAGCAGATTGGGGGGTCAAGTTTATAAGTTTTTTTCCTGTCTCGCAAGTGAGGCAAAGCTTTCTTTTAAACATAACATCACTCCCAATGTGGTTGATTTACTTTTCCAGTTCTGTCCAATTCGGATTTTCGGTCAGACTAATCCAGCTTTCGTGGATGCCGTTTGCTTTCATTGTATAGGTGTGGCTGTTGGTGGCCTCCTGGACTGCCAGATAATACCATGCGCTTGCATCGGCGTTATCCTTCCAGGTGGTCATACCTTCCAACAAATCATCCTTGCGTTCGGGAATGCGGTTCAGCACACGGTTTACGAGAGTCATAACCTCTGCACGGGTAATGTCATCATCCGGGCGGAACATCCCGTTTTCGCCTACAATCCAACCGATGCTGGCTGCGGCGTTGATGTAATCCTTTGCCCAGTGGCCGTCAATGTCTGAGAACAAATCCTTGCCTTCGTAGACTACATCGGAGAAGCGTGCCGCAATGGTAGTGAACTCTGCGCGGGTGATATATGCGTCAGGTTCAAAGGTATCTTCGGTTCTGCCCTTTAAGATGTCCAGATATGCCAGAGTAGAAACTGCCGTGTTGTACCAGGCATCTCCAGCGACATCGCTAAAGATATTTTCCTTGGTCAGGTTGTCGTTTCTGATTCCTTCGGTCAAAAGGCGGAAGAAAATGGTTGCCACCTCTGCTCTGGTGATATTTTCCTGAGGGCAGATGTAGCCGCCGTCACGGCCCACAATATAAGCGTAGTGTTCAGTGGTCAGAATATCAGGATGATAATTTGGTGTAGAAGCGGAAGTACTCTCACCCTCTGTCCAGTTGGCATAAAGAGTGATATCTTCTTTCAGGGTGATGCTGGTCACCTTGTTGCTTAGCTCTTTTTCCGTGTACCAGCCCTCAAAGGTGTAGCCTTCCTTTCCGTAGCTGTATTTGGTAAGGTCAACGGTGGTGTTGTAGATTTTCTCAACCTTTCCAAGCTCGATACCGTCGGTGGTTTTAAAGGTGATGGTGTTCTTCTTGGCAACGCTGCCACCGCCGCCACCACCGCCACCGGTAGAAGTTGTGTTCCATTTGGCATAAACGGTGATGTTTTGATCCAGCTTCACGGAGGTCACCTTGTTGGTAAGCGTCCCCTCCGTATACCAACCGTCAAAGGTGTAGCCGGATTTGGTAGGAGTTTGTGTTAAGTGGATGGTGTCGCCCTCGTAGCCACTGACGGATTCCACAAAGCTGCCGCCGTTGGAATTGAAGGAAACCACGTAGGTCGCCTTTGGCTCCCAGGTTGCGATAGCCGTCATATTACCTGTGACCGTATAGTCTCTGCCTGTCGGCAGAATCTCATCGCCAATTTTCCAGCCTGTGAATTTGTAACCTGTTTTTTCAGGTGCGGGACGGAGACTGGTGGTGTTGCCGCAGATTACCTCATCCTGATAGTGGAGGGTGTTTTCGTCGTAGTAGCTGAGGGTGTACTTCTTGGCATTCGGGTCAGGTGCGCCGATGATAACCGTAAGGTTCTTCTCGGTGATATCAGTGATGTCCCCGTTGGCGTCTGATGCCTTGGGCAGCTTAGTCTCAATGATGCTGGAGGCACCGATTTCATCCTCAAGCACCTTCAGTTTAAAGGTAGCAACTAGCTGTTTTGCGGCATAGTCTAGGGTGTCAAGGGTGTTTACGTACCATAAGTCGCTACGAAACCGGTGAACGCCAGCCGGGAATAAAGGAATTGATAAGTATTGCTGATTATTTCCAGGTTTCTATTGACTATTTGCTGGAGAGAACGGACAGTCCTGAGATGAAGAAATAAAATCCAATAAAAAAATGGTGAAATGTGAAGAATGAAAAATTCTGTCAAATGAATGATAAATATTGAATAATGAAAAATGAATAGTACAAAAAGAACATCCCATCGACTTATGTCGATGGGATGCTCTCTTTTGGTGGAGGTGAGGGGAATCGAACCCCTGTCCGAAGAAGTATCCCCACAAGGCCAGCTACGAGCGTAGTCTATGGTCAGGATTCCCCCGCGGTCAAGCCCACAGACAAACTCGACCGGTCGGTAGCTTCATGATGCATGACCGGGTCAAAGCTTTCCCGGTGCACGTTCACCGCTGGTTTGATACCCGATCCCCGAAGCGCGGTATATCGAGGTGGGCAGCTGCGTTAGGCAGCGTAAGCTACTTTATTGTTAGCGTTTAATTTTAAAAGTTGGGTTTTTTACGCAGAACCCGCTGCGGCTCGCTCCTCGTGTCTCTACAACCCCGTCGAAACCTTTACACCCCCCTATATAGGCGATGATATATCGCCTTAGTGGACAGAGAAAAGTGAATAGGGAAGAGGTATGGTGAAAAATTGGCTAAACCAAGTTTGCACCAATTTTTTACAGATTATTCAGCCAAGTAATAGATAAATCCATCCAAGGTTCTATCGTCGGAACCAAGAGTCCCTCGGATTCTGCAGTCAGTTTATTTCCCAAAGAAAGTCCGTGAGGCCCCTCCGGGAAGATGTGCATTTCAAAGGGAACGCCGTTTTCTAGCAGAGCAGTGGCAAACCGCATGGAACTTTCTACCGGGACAGAGCCGTCGGTAAAGGTGTGCCACAGAAAGGTCTTAGGTGTGCTAGCGTTGACGTGATGCTCCATGCCGAAGTACTGCTCTACGTCCTTGCGGCCGGCAATGAAATTGGTCTTGGTTCCCATGTGGGTTTTCGCATCCTCGTCAGTAATGACGGGATAGCAGAGAATCATGCCGTCAGGCTTATTCTCCTCACCGGTGACTCCGGAGAACTTTTTCACAATCTCCTTATCATAATGGACGCCGATAGAGGCGGCTAAGTTCCCTCCTGCGGAGAATCCGCAGACAACAATTTTTTCCTTATCAATATGATGCTGGTCTGCAATACTGCGGACATATGCCACTGCCTTGGAAAGCTCACAGCAGGCAGCCGGCCAGCCGGTGGGTTTTACGGAATAGTCCAGAATGAAAGCGTGGAATCCTGCGGCATTGTATTTCAGTGCGATGGGTTCTGCTTCTCTGGGGGAGGTAAAATGATAGCCGCCACCGGGGCAGACAATCACAGCCGGGCGTGTTTTCCAGATGGAATGTTCTAGGTAGTCCTCGTCCAGAATATAAGTGGTCAGCTTGGGGGAATTGGCAGGCTCTGCGCATCCCATAGCTGCGTAATCCACGGTCATATCTACCTCAAAATGTATCATGGAATCATCTCCAATTTAAAAAAGTTGTATGTGAATGAATTTTTTAACGATTATGTTCTTTCATGGCGCGGTCCATGTTTCGCTTCGCGTCACGCTCGGCAATGGCTGCACGCTTGTCGTAGTTCTTTTTACCGCGGCAAAGCCCCAGCTTCAGCTTGACATACTGTCCCTTGAAATAAAGCTTTAGCGGAATCAGGGCATAGCCTTGCTGCTGGCTCAAGCCGATGAGCTTGTTAATTTCACGCCGGTGCAAAAGCAGCCGCCGGGTGCGCAGGGGTTCATGGTTGAAGATGCTGCCCTGCTCGTAGGGGCTGATATGCATACCGATTAAGAGCGCTTCGCCGGTCTTGCAGGAAACATAGCTATCCTTTAGGTTCACGCGGCCGGCACGAATGGACTTGACTTCGGTTCCCACCAACTCCAGACCTGCCTCAAATTCTTCTTCGATAAAATAATCGTGATAGGCTTTTTTATTCTGCGCAATTGCAGCACCGTTTTTGTCCTTTGCCATGGGAATCACCGTCCTTTCGTCCTGACAACGCATCTAGTATACCCCCAAATTCTCAAAAAGTCAACAGAAAAAGGTGTCAATCCTTCTGCAAAATTCCATTTTTTTCTTTTACGGTAAGAATTCGCAGGACGCTTTCGTCAATCCGGGCTTCGGTGAGTTCCCCCTTTTGGATCGCAGAAAGGATGCCCTCTGCTGCACGTACCATATCACTGGGACAGAGAATCATATCGCAGCCGGCGTTGATTGCCAGAACCGCCGATTCCTCCGGGGAATAGAAGCCAGCGATGGCGTTCATCTCCATGGCGTCGGTGATGATAACACCGTGAAAACCTAACTCGTTACGCAGAATATCGGTAACCAGGGTTTTGGATAGCGTTGCCGGTAGGTTGTCCACCGCCGGCACGTTGATGTGGGCACACATGATAAAGTCCGCTCCTGCTTCAATGCCGGCACGAAAGGGAATGAATTCGCAGGCGCGCAGTTCCTCTAAGGTTTTGTAGCTGAATGCCTGCCCGGTGTGAGAATCCTCTGCGGTATCTCCGTGACCGGGAAAGTGCTTGAGGGTGGCAATGACGCCGTTTTCCTGCAGTCCGCGCACCGCTGCGGCGACCCGTTCTGCCACTGCATCCGGGTTATCGCTGAAAGCCCGGGTGCTGATGACGGTGTTGGATGGATTGGTCCAGACATCGGCAACGGGAGCGTAATTCTGATTAAAGCCAAACTGTCTGATGTCCCTAGCGAGGGTTGCACCGATTTCGTAGGCTTTCTCTGCACCCTCTGCGCGGTAGTCATACATGGGTGAAAACTTGGTGGTGCCCAAGGTATCTGCCACCCGGGCAACTGCGCCGCCCTCTTCATCCACAGCCATAAACGGAGGAATGGCGGCATAGTCTTTGGTATTGGTAATCATGGTTTTGGTTTGTTCGGGGGATTCCAGATTTTTTGCCTTGTACATAATACCGCCCACCGGATATTTTGCAAGGGCTTGTTTGGTGGCGTCTCCTGCCTGTGTGGCGGTACCGATGCCGGTGAGTGCCTCCGGAGAGACTGTAAGCATCTGATAGACCTTTTCCTCCAGGGTCATGGTTTCAAGCAGTGACTCCGGTTGAGAAACAACCGAATTTTTTACAGGGCTGCTGCATCCGGTTAGTATGACTGTGCAAAGCAGTATGGATAACAGATGAGTAAGTATGCGTTTCATTGGATTCCTCCCCTCTCTAAAGACAGTATAGCAAAAAACAGGAAAAAGTAAAGGTTTACCGGTAAACTTTTTTTGCAGAAAAATCCCCTTTCCCGGTGGATAAACCTTGACGGAGATAGGATAAAATGATATAATGCTCTTTAAGTATGATTCAATGACTTACTATGTATTTTTACAGGAAGGCGGTGGCATGATGTTCCTTGCGGACGGCTGGAAGGATTATCAGCTGATTGATTGCAGCAAAGGGGAAAAGCTAGAGCGCTGGGGAGATTATCTGCTCATTCGCCCCGACCCACAGATTGTCTGGGAACTGGCACCGGAGCAGAAGTCACCCTTGTGGAGGCAGGCAGACGCCCGGTATCTCAGAAGCAAAACCGGCGGCGGCCACTGGGAGGTTTATCATAAGCTTCCGGATGTTTGGACGATTGGGTATAAGGATTTGACCTTTGGCATTAAGCCCATGGGTTTTAAGCATACCGGGCTCTTTCCGGAACAGGCAGCCAACTGGGATTGGATGCAGACGCAAATCAAAAAAAGCGGACGGACAGATGTGAATGTGCTGAACCTCTTTGCCTATACCGGTGGTGCCACCGCTGCAATTTCTCAGGCAGGGGCAAGCGTCTGCCATGTGGATGCCTCTAAGGGCATGGTTACCTGGGCAAAGGAAAATGCGCATCTTTCCGGGCTTGGTGAACGACCCATCCGCTATATCGTAGACGATGTGAAGAAGTTCGTGGAGAGGGAAATCCGCCGGGGACGGAAGTATGACGGTATCGTGATGGATCCGCCCTCCTACGGCAGAGGCCCGGGCGGCGAGGTCTGGAAGATTGAACAGGAGCTCTTTGAGCTGATTGGTCTATGTATGCAGGTGCTCAGCGACCAACCCTTGTTCTTTTTGATTAACACCTACACCACGGGGCTTTCCGGCAGTATTATGGAGAATTTATTCCGGCTGACCCTGCTGAAAGAATACGGCGGCAGCTTTGCCGTTGACGAGGTAGGACTTCCGGTGGAAAATCTGGGACTCAAGCTGCCTTGCGGTTATAGCTCCCGTTGGTGTATACAAAAGGAAAGATAGATTTTGAGAGAAGGAATGCTTTTTGGTTACAGATACCATGATACAGATTAAGCAGCTTTGTTTTCAGTACCAAAATGAAGAAACCGAGGAAATTGTTCCTGTGCTCAAAGGCATTGACCTTGAGATTAAACGGGGTGAGTTTTTGGCGGTGCTGGGGCATAACGGCTCCGGTAAGTCTACCCTTGCCAAACACCTGAATGCCATTTTGACTCCCACCTCAGGACAGGTTCTGGTAGAAGGCATCGACACCGCGGACGAGAGCCGACTCTATGACATTCGCCAGAGAGTGGGCATGGTGTTCCAGAATCCCGATAACCAGATGGTGGCAAACATCGTGGAGGAGGACGTTGCCTTTGCACCGGAAAACCTGGGCGTTCCCAGAGAGGAAATTCGCCGTCGGGTGGATGATGCTTTGGCGGCGGTGAATATGACTCGGTTTATCAAGCACGCACCTCATATGCTCTCCGGCGGACAGAAACAGCGCATTGCCATTGCTGGTGTTCTCGCCATGCAGCCGGATGTTCTGGTGCTGGACGAGCCCACAGCCATGCTTGACCCCTCCGGACGGAAGGGAATTCTGGAGGCGGTAAAAAAGCTCAACAAGGAGCGGGGGATGACGGTGGTTCTCATTACCCATTATATGGATGAGGCAGTACAGGCAGATCGGGTGGTTGTCATTGACCACGGTACCATCCAAATGGAGGGGCTCCCAAAGGAGGTTTTCCCACGGGTGCAGGAGCTTAAGGCTTTGGGGCTGGATACCCCTCAGGCGACGGAGCTGGTGTATCTCCTGAACCGTGCCGGTGCCAACCTGAATCCCGAGGTATTAGATGCCGAGGCTTGTATTGAAGAATTGTTGCGTAAGATAGGTGAATTCCATGATTAAATTGCAGCAGGTGGGATACGTCTATATGGAAGGCGGTCCCTTTGAAAAGACAGCATTAAAGGATGTTAATCTCACCATCAACCGGGGTGAGTTCATAGGGCTCATCGGGCATACCGGGTCGGGAAAGTCTACCCTGATTCAGATGCTCAACGGGCTTTTGAAGCCCACCACCGGGAAAATTTATATAGACGGCAAGGAACTGGGCGCCAAGGGCACTGATATGCGCCAAATTCGGTTTGACGTGGGTTTGGTGATGCAGTATCCGGAATATCAGCTCTTTGAAGAAACGGTGGCAAAGGACATTGCCTTTGGGCCTACCAACATGGGTCTGCCGGCAGAGGAGATTGAGGAGCGTGTTAAGTTCGCCGCCAATATGGTTGGACTTAAACCGGAGCTTCTCAGCAAGTCTCCCTTTGACCTTTCTGGCGGACAGAAACGCCGTGCCGCCATTGCCGGGATTCTTGCTATGGAACCGAAGGTTCTGATTCTGGATGAGCCCACCGCCGGGCTGGACCCGGCAGGACGGGATGAAATCCTGTTCAAAATCAAAGATATGCACGAGCGGATGGATATGACGGTCATTCTGGTGTCCCATAGCATGGAGGATATTGCCAAGCTGGCAGACCGAATCCTGGTGATGAACCATGGAGAGGTTGCCATGTTCGATAAGACTGATGCAGTCTTTCGCCGGGGCGAGGAATTGACCCAAATGGGGCTGAATGTGCCCCAGATTACCCGGATTGCCGATGGTCTGCGCAGACAGGGTGTTCCCCTGCGCGAGGGGATTTATACCGTGGAGGATGCCTATCGGCAGCTACGGGAGCTTTTGATTCCAAAGGGGGAAGGCATATGTTAAAGGACATCACGTTAGGACAATATTTCCCCGGGAACACGGTAATTCACCGATTGGATCCCAGATGTAAGCTTCTTCTGGTTGTGGCATATATTGTCTTAATCTTTTGCATCAAGAATTTTGTAGGGTATGCCGTCTTGGCGGCTTTTACCCTTGGTTGTATTTTTCTGTCCAAGGTTCCCTTTAAGTTTGTTCTCAAGGGATTAAAGCCCATTTTGATTTTTATTGTTATTACCGGGCTTTTCAACCTCTTTCTCACCGGCGGTGAGCCGATTTTCCACTGGTGGATTTTCACGGTGACTAAGGAAGGTGTTGGTTTTGCGGCATTTATGGTTCTGCGACTGGTTTTTCTGATTCTGGGAACCTCTTTGCTGACCTTGACCACCTCGCCCATTGCCTTGACTGATGGGCTGGAACAGCTATTGTCTCCCTTTAAGAAAATTGGACTTCCGGCACATGAGCTTGCCATGATGATGACCATTGCCCTTCGGTTTATCCCCACCCTTATGGAGGAGACGGATAAAATCATTAAGGCGCAGTCAGCGCGGGGGGCGGATTTTGAATCCGGAAACATTCTGCGCCGGGCGAAGGCCATGGTGCCCATCCTGATTCCCCTGTTTATTAGTGCGTTTCGTCGTGCGGACGAGCTGGCAACCGCCATGGAATGTCGCTGCTACCGCGGCGGCGAAAACCGTACTCGGTTGAGAGAACTGAAGCTGAGCCGCGCGGACTTGGGCGGCTGGATTGCCTTCCTGGTATTGGGCGCGGTATTGATTTTGCTGAATTTCTGGCTGGGTGCGTCTATTGGAGTAAAATAAATGAAGAATATTGCAATGCGAATCCGCTATGACGGCACCAACTATCACGGCTGGCAGCGCCAGAAGAACGGGATTACCGTACAGCAGGTGATAGAGGAGGCCTTGACGGATTTAACCGGAGCAGAAACCAAGGTCACCGGATGTAGCCGAACCGATGCAGGCGTGCATGCTCTGGACTATGTATTTAATTTTAAGACCGAAACCTCAATCCCGGTGGAAAAGCTCCCCTATGCCCTGAATTACCGGCTAAGGGAGGATGTTTCTGCGGTAGAGGCGTTTGAAGTCCCGGCGGACTTCAATGCCCGGTTTTCTACCCAGGGAAAGCGGTATATCTATCGGATTCAGAATGCCAAACCCAAGAATCCCTTTCTCAACCGTTATAGCTGGCATATCCCCTACCATCTCAATGTGGAGGATATGATACAGGCGGCACCTATCCTAGAAGGAACTCACGATTTTTCAGGATTTATGGCAGCTGGCGGTGACCAGAAAACCACCGTGCGCACCGTGCGTGTCTGCCGGGTGGAGCAGGATGCTGAACTGCCGGAATCTATTACAATAACGGTGGAGGCAGATGCCTTCTTGTATAATATGGTGCGGATTATTACCGGGACTCTGGCAGAGGTGGGATTTGGCAGAATTCAGGTGGAAGACGTGCCGGAAATTCTTGCCGCCTGCGACAGAACACGGTGTGGACTAACTGCACCGCCTCAGGGATTATTTCTGAAAAAAGTCTATTATGATTTGGGATGAATAAATATGAAAATGAAGTGGAATAACCGGAAAATGAACCAGCTAAGCCATGAGCTTGCGGTACAGATGAACCGCAGTACCAGTATGACGGTACGGGGTAAGTCTTTCACCATTCAGCCGCTGCGTCTGGGACTGATGCTGCTTGCCGGACTTTTGGTGCTGGTGATTCTGGTGAATCTGCTGCTGATACCGGTACACCGTCCCCGGACAGTTGCCATGGATTTTGAAACCGGGGGCAATTATACGATGATGCCCATGGGTGACAACATTTTGATGTACAACAAGCAGCACGTTCGTGAGGTCAATACCAAGGGAAAGGCCCTTTGGTCGGTAGATGTTGCTATGTCTCATCCCATTGTTGAGACCGCAAAGGACTATGTGCTTCTGGCGGATCTGGGAGGTAATAATTATGCAGGCCTCTATAAAAACGGTGAAAAACTGCAGGAATATGTCCTCGGTAACGATATTATTTCTGCCAAGGTGAATACGAAAGGCTGGACGGTCTTTGCCACTGCAACAGTGGGCTACAAAGGCAAGGTGACTGTCTATGACAAAAAGGGCAGAGAAAAATTCAGCTGGAACAGTGGTGAGGGCTACATTATGGATGTTGCCCTTGATGACAGTGGTCGTTACCTGGCGGTAGCGCAGCTAAGCAGTGAAGGTGAGCGGGCAGATTCCAAAATCCAGTTCATTGACCTTCAGCGGAAAAAGGTAACTGCAACGGCAGAGCGGAATGGAACTGCAATCAGTGAAATTCGGTTCGCCGGGAATCGTCTTCTGGCTGTGTCTGAGTCAGCACTGTGTGGATTTAAGACCTCCGGTAAGCTGGCATTTGAAGTGTCCTTTGCTGGTAAGAATCCCAGTCGCTACGATATCTCCGGGGATGAAATTCTCGCATTTGTGACCACGGACAACAGGGGTAATGCAGTGCTGGAACTGTACAATACCCGTGGTAAGCTGAAAGGGCAGTATCATGCGGACAGTAATATTAC
>JAXJVM010000164.1:0-9054 GCA_036308515.1 Clostridia bacterium
AATCCGGGAGGAATCGCCGTACTTGACCTCACGGGTAATGATGCCCTCTGTCTCCACAATGCCCATGGGTGCTCTCCTTTCTCTGTGTATTTTCGGTGGCAGATACTGCGGCAGAAAGACGGTTCTTATCTGCAAGACTGCGGTATTGCAGGTAGGATGCAATGCTGCCGGTTTGTTCAAATGTATGCCAAGCGTGTTCTTGTTCCTGATGCAAGAAAAACACCTCCATATACCAAAAACTTAGATTGTTTTTTTAGTATATGATATGGCGTTTTTTCTATACGGTGCAATGTTTACCAACGATGTATGGTATCCATTCACCGCTGGTGCGGCCTCATCTCCCTTTGACAAGAAAGACGGGGAAAATGAAATTATTCAAAGCCGATATCGGTGATAAAGCTTTCTTTGTTGCGCCAGTCCTCCTTGACTCGTACCCAAAGCTCCAGATAGACCTTGCTGCCCAGGAACCGCTCAATGTCTTGCCGTGCCTGTTTGCCGATTTGCTTTAATTTTTCGCCGCCCTTGCCGATGATGATGCCCTTGTGGCTCTGCTTTTCGCAGTAGATGGCGGCGAGAATCTCATAGGTGCCATTATTGCGCTGCTTCATCCGTTCAATTTCTACGGCGATGCCATGAGGTACTTCTTTATTTAGCAGACGCAGTGCCTTTTCCCGAATAAATTCCGAAACAATCTGTCGCTCCGGCTGGTCGGTAATCACGTCGTCCGGGAAGAACTTAGGTCCTTCCTTTAAGTATTCCTTGAGGTTTGCAAATAGTTCGGCAATATTTTCGCCTCTTTGTGCCGAAATGGGGACAATGGCGGAAAAATCATAGAGACCCTGCAGCTTATCCAGAACAGGAAGAAGCTCCAGCCGCTCTTTGGTATCAATCTTGTTGACCGCCAGAATTACGGGAATATCAGCGGTTTTCAGCCCGGAGAGAGATTCTTTTTCCAATTCCAGCTCGGCGTCCTTGATGTTACAGTCCACTACATACACCAGGGCGTCAATATCCTGGGTGGCGGTGTAGATGTATTTTTCCATCCGGTTGCCCAGCTTGTTGTGGGGCTTGTGAATGCCTGGGGTGTCAATGAGCACCACCTGCAGGTCCGGCTCGGTATAGACCCCCAGAATCTTGGTGCGGGTGGTTTGGGGCTTGTTGGAGACAATGGCGACCTTTTCGCCGATGATTTGGTTGAGCAGTGTGGACTTACCCGCGTTGGGACGTCCGCAAATAGCAATAAATCCCGATTTCATATGGTTTCCTCTTTCGTTTTTTTATTGGGGAAGCGAAATACGAATCCCCAGAATAGTATGATGTACAATGCTGTTCCCAGGCAAAATGCCGGGGATTGAAAGTGGGCAAGGACACGCCTTAACCCTTCTATGTCAGAGAAGGTCACCACCGCTATGGCAACCGCACCCAGTGCCGCAAGCAGTACCGCCGCGGCGGCAGTATCCTTGGCGATGCGAGCCAGGGGACATTGCTTTGGCGTTGCCAGATTTACTGTCCGTTCTATGGCGGTGTTGACTGCCTCTAATGCCATGACCAGAGCAATGACCAGAACAATGGGCGAATACTGGGATAGAGGGAGTCCGTACAGATAGGCAAAGAGCAGTACCGTTATCGCCGCCGTGATATGGATGCGGAAGTTTCGCTCCAGGCACAGACAGGCGTAGATGCCTCGCGCGGCATAGCCGAAACTTTGTAAAAGCTTCATCTGGAAATCCCCATTTCCTCTAAGATTTCGTTTTGGTAGCCGAACATTTCTTCCTCGTCCTCCGGGGTCATATGATCATAACCCAGCAGATGGAGCATGGAGTGCACCGTCAGAAAAGTTACCTCCCGGACAAAGGAGTGGCCGTATTCCTCTGCCTGTTCCTGAGCGCGCTCTAAGGAAATTACAATGTCTCCCAGACACAGGTCGCCCATTTCGTTGAACTCGGCGTAGTCCTCAATAATTTCACCGTCCTCATTATATTCAAACATAGGAAAGGACAAAACATCGGTGGGACGGTCAATGTTCCGGTGCATGGCGTTGAGGGCTTGAATGCCGTCGTTGTCGGTGAGCATCACGCTGATTTCCACGTCCTTGCGAAAGTCCATGTATTTCAGGGTTGCCGCCGCCGCGGCCTTGATTAAGTCCTTCAGCTCCTTGGTGAGCTTATGCTTGTCCTGTTGATTTAAAAAACTGATTTTCATAACTAGTTCCTTTTCTGACGGGTTTTGGCGATTCGCTCCCGTTCCAGTTCTTTGCGTTCGTATGCCTTGACAATCCGTTGTACCAGAGGATGCCGCACCACATCACGCTCATCCAGATAGACAAATTCAATGCCTTCCACATTCTTTAAGATGATTTCCGCATCCTTAAGGCCGGATTTCTTGTCTCGGGGAAGGTCAATCTGGGTTACGTCACCGGTGACCACAATGTGGGAGGAAAAGCCCATACGGGTCAGGAACATTTTCATCTGCTCGGGAGTGGTGTTCTGTGCCTCGTCCAGAATGATAAAGGCGTTGTCTAAGGTTCTGCCGCGCATATAGGCAAGGGGCGCCACCTCAATGAGACCGCGCTCCACGTTTTTGTGGAATACCTCATACCCCATCATTTCGCCCAAAGCATCATATAAGGGGCGCAGGTAGGGGTCTACCTTCTCTTGCATATCCCCGGGAAGGAAGCCCAGACTCTCCCCTGCCTCAATGGCAGGTCGGGTTAGAATGATGCGGTCGATTTCCTTGCGCTTGAATGCTGCCACTGCCGCCGCTACGGCCAGATAGGTCTTACCTGTTCCGGCAGGACCGATGCCAAAGACAATGCTGTTGTTCTGGATGCATTCGATGTAGCGCTTCTGCCCCAAGGTCTTTGCTTTGACGGGCACGCCACGGGTGCTGATGCAGACCACGTCCTTGCCCAAATCCTCCAGTTCTTCTTCACGGCCGTCCTCAATCTGGGACATGACATAGCGAACCTCCTGTTCGCCGATGGTTTCGCCCCGGTTTGCCATGGCAAGGAGACTGTTGACGGCAGAGAGCGCCTTGTCCACCTGTTCTGCCTCGCCGGCAATCTTGATTTCTGAACCACGGTTGATGATGGCAACATCCAGCTCCTTTTCCATAATCTTGACGTTTTCGTCAAAACTGCCGAACAGGTTCATCACCAGCTCCATTTTTTCCACTTCTATAAATCTTTCCATGCAGGTACCTCAATCGTTAAAATATCTCTTACTCTATCATAATCTACCAAGGGGATTTTGTCAATTGCAAAAGCCCACAAAACTTGATGATTTATAGGTAGTGTGTGCAATTTTTGTGAGAAAAATTATTCCGATATGGTCAGCGGTGCATCCTCGGATTCGATGGGTACCTCTTTGGCGATATTTTCACGACAGTGCAGGGTGACCGTTACCAAAAGACTGCCGCGCTCCGTGAGCGTATGGCTGACCTCGGTATCCCGGATTTCCACACCCTCGGATAAACTTTGTTTCAGCTCCCCGGTGAGTTCCTCCACGCCTTGCTCCAGTGCCTGCGCAGAGGTGCGGGTTCTGTGATGGGTGTTCTGTTCTTTATAAATTTCTTTTTTAATTATGAGAGCAGGCAGACGGTCTATGGGCAGACGGTATTCCTGTTGACTTTCCTCCCGGGAATATTGGACGTAGGGGGCGTCAGAGCCCCAAAACAGCGGCAGTTGAAACTGTAAAAGACGGAGGGTATACCGGGTGGATTGTTCTCCAGTGTCGATGGGCTGATCATACTCCAGAGGATAATCCCGGCTTAGGGTGTAGTCGGTTTTGGCAAAAACCTCGCCATAGGCGTGCACGTAGCGAAATCCCTGAGTGTCTGCGTCCATGACACCGCTGACCAGCACGTCCCCCTCTCGGACGCCGGAGTTTACTTTAACCATGGTCTGGCCGTTGCGTGCTTCGATGGTGTCAATGACGCCGTCCTTGGAGGCTACCAGATGGCAGGGCTGCTTCATGTCCACACCGGGTTCTTGTTCCAGGCGTTCCACTACCTCGACATAGACCCGGGAGCCGTTGACGTTAATGCCAATCCACGCTAAATCCTCCAAATCACGCATCATGCGGTTGCGGATGTGGGAGGAGTCGATGCCATTGGTGGTTTTGCCCAGAGAAACCCCGGAGCGGGACAAATGCTCTAAGATGGTGTCGGTGGGGATGCGGTTGTTGCCAAAGACGGTGATACCCATAATATGCCCGGAGGTGTACCAGAGAAACAACAGTGTTAAGACAAGCCCCAGCAGAGCAAGCCTACGCTTGCGATAGCGGTGGAGCAGAAAGGGCAGGCCTCGGCGTTTGAGAATGGTAAGATGGGTGCGGGTACGCCGGCAGACCTGGCGGATGACCCGGAAAGAGCTCAGACTCATATCGGCGGTAAGGCGGCTCTCACCCATGTGACGGATGTTCCAGATGTCCAGATTCCGCCGGGTACAGACCGTAAGAAACCGTTCCAGAAAAACGCCGTCTGCCTGAATGGTCACATAGCCCTCGAATGTGTGGAGTATGTCAATAAAACGCATGGTATCTCTGCCTTTCTGTCTTAGCTGCGAAAGCTGAATTGGTCAATGCGCCCGGTGATGTACAAAAGTTCCCGGGTGATGTTGCGGATTTCCAGATGGCTGCCTGTAATTTCTACCACCCGGGGGTTGGTCTTAACCCGGATGCAGGTATCGGAGTAAGCTAAGATGCTTTTATAGTTCTCTAAGGTCAGCTCTCGGTTCCCGATACAGGAAATGAGCACTGTGTCCAGAAGTACCTCTTTGGATAAATCCACCGCATCTGCAACCCGTTCCCGCAGGGTGGTTTTTTCCTCCGGGGGTTCTTGCCCGGCGGTGCGCTTTTTTCGCGGCATGGCATACGCCTCCTTTGTGAAAGGTGTTTTTAGATATTTTTATGCTTAAAGTGCCGGAATCATGAATAAAATGAAGCAGAAAGGGAGGATGGACATGGGACGATTCTGGAAAACGGCAATCCTGGTATGTGTATGTTATCTGGGGGCGGCAATGGTGATTGCCCCAACAAGCTGCATTGCGGCGGCAAGAGGGGCACTCCGCTTGTGTGCCGAGGTGGTGATACCCTCTCTGTTTCCCTTTTTTGTCTGCAGTAATTTGCTGATTGGGCTGGGCGTGGCTAGAGCCTTAAGCCGGTATCTGTCTAAACTGATGCGTCCTCTGTTCGGAATCCCCGGCGGCGGCGCACTGGCGGTGGTGCTGGGGGTGGTGAGTGGTTACCCGGTGGGGGCGGACTGCATTGCCGGGCTTTATGCCTCTGGCAGTTGTACCAAAGCCGAGGCAGAACGAATGCTTGCCTTTTGCAATAACTCCGGCCCCTTATTTGTCATGGGTGCCGTGGGTATTGGTATGCTGGGGAATCAAAAGCTGGGGGTTCTGCTCTATGCCATTCATGTATTGTCTGCTCTGCTGACCGGACTGTTATTTAAAAACTACGGCAAACACCGGGGCAAAGAGCCTATGGCTTTGCCACCGGCGGCACCCTTGCAGCATCCGGCGGCAGCAGTGGGAACTGCGGTGGCAGATGCTGTCACCTCTATTTGCAAGGTCTGCGGCTTTGTGGTGGTGTTTGCAGTGTTGACAGCAGCCCTCCCTGAAAGGACGGAAAGCCGACTGGTCTATGCATTCCTGGAAATCACCGGTGGGATTCGTGCCCTGTTGCAGCTGGAGAGCCTGGGACAACTTCTTCTGCCGGCAGTGGCCTTCTTTCTGGCACTGTCCGGGGTGTCGGTGCTGCTGCAGGTGGCAGGCATCGTTCTGCCCGAGGGAATATCCTTAAAGCCCTATCTTTTGGGGAAGCTCACCCAAGGAATGCTAGCGTTTGGGCTGACCTATCTGGCATTAAGGCTCCTGCCCGGTGCTCGTGAGACCTTTTTGATGGAGGTTCCTCCTGCCATGGTGCCGGATCCTATGGGATATTTGCTTGTGTCGGTAATGGCACTGGTGTGGAGTGTGCTTGCCATTGGTTTGGTAACTTTGGGGGTGTGGCTCTATGAACGATGGAGCAATGGCAGAAAAAACAGGTTTAGAAGAGGGGATTTTTGGAATACTAAGAGAAAAAAGGAGGGATAGGATTGAAAGGAAAACGAATCATTCCGGCGGTTTTGTGCCTTTGCCTGTTGCTAACCGGCTGCTCCGGGAAAGGCGAAAGCAAGCGCATTGTGCGGATTTCCCATGGACAGTCGGAGACCCATCCGGAGCATCTGGGGCTACTGGCGTTTCAGGAATACATTCATGCACATTTGGGTGACAAATATGAAGTCCAGATTTTCCCCAACGAGATTCTGGGTGCCTCCCAGAAAGCCATCGAGTTGACCCAGACGGGAGCCATTGACTTTGTGGTGGCAGGGGCAGCAAACCTGGAAACCTTCGCCGGGATTTATGAAATTTTCAGTATCCCTTATCTGTTCGAATCCGAAGAGGACTACTACCGTGCCATGGAGGACACTGCCGTCATGGAGAGGATTTATACATCCACGGATGCGGCGGGCTTTCGGGTGTTGACCTGGTACAATGCTGGCACCCGGAACTTCTATGCCAAAAAGCCTATTCGCTCGCCGGAGGACTTAAAGGGGCTGAAAATTCGGGTGCAGCAGTCGCCGGCAAGTGTTGCTATGGTACAAGCCTTTGGAGCTGCGGCTGCCCCCATGAGCTTTGGTGAGGTATATACTGCCATTCAGCAGGGGGTCATTGATGGTGCGGAAAATAACGAACTGGCACTGACCAATAACAAGCACGGCGAGGTTGCCAAGTATTTTGTCTATAACAAGCATCAGATGATACCGGATTTGCTGGTGGGGAATTTGGAATTTTTAGAGGGTCTCCCCCCGGAGGAATTGGAGATTTTCCGGCAGGCGGCAGCACTTTCCACCCAGGTGGAGCTTGCTGAGTGGGAGCAGCAGGTGACTGCTGCCAAACAGACTGCTCAGCTGGAAATGGGTGTGGAAATGCTGGAGGTTGACATCGAGCCCTTTGCCCAAAAGGTACTGCCTCTCCATGAGGAAATGTTGAACAAAAATCCTGCCCTCCGTTCGGTATATGAGTATTTTCGTAAGGAGGAATGAGTATGCTTGGCAAAATACGTAAGGGAATGGATTGGGGGCTCACGGGAATATGTATTCTGTTGTTTGCACTGATGATTCTGGTTGGGACCTACCAGATCGCGGCGCGGTATTTTTTTCACAATCCCAGTACCATCTCTGAGGAACTGTTGACCTACAGCTTTGCTTGGATGGCGTTGTTTGCGGCTTCGTATGTTTTTGGCAAACGGGAGCATATGCGGATGGGGTTCCTGGCGGACAAGCTGCCTGCCAGAGAACGGTATCTCTTAAACATTGCTGTGGAATGTCTGGTATTTGCCTTTGCTGCGGCGGTGCAGTTTTACGGCGGTATTCGAATTATAAAGCTTACCATGAGCCAAACTACGGCGTCTTTGGGGATTCCGAGGGGCAGTGTATATCTTGCGGTTCCCCTGTCCGGGGTACTGACCATGGCTTATGCGGTGCTGAATTTGGCAGACCTGCTGCGCAGACGCAGGGAGTTCGAACAGAGAGGGGTTGATTGGCGGTGAGTACAGCACTGTTGTGCGGTTTGATAATTTTTGTGGTGCTGCTGGGGCTGATTCTGGCAGGTGTGCCCATTGCCATTGCCTTGGGTGTGTCCTCGGTGGCGGCGATTTTGCCGATTCTGGATTTTCCAATTGCCATTGTCACCGGCGCCCAACGGATTTTTTCGGGGATTTCGGTCTTTGCTCTTTTGGCGATTCCCTTTTTTGTGCTGGCAGGGAATATCATGAATAAGGGTGGCATTGCCATACGACTGATTAACCTGGCAAAGCTGGTCACCGGACGGACGCCGGGGGCACTGGCACAGACCAATGTGGTGGCAAATATGCTCTTCGGTGCCGTCTCCGGCTCCGGGACCGCGGCGGCATCTGCCATGGGTTCTATCATTGGCCCCATTGAGCGTGACGAGGGCTACGACCCTAACTTCTGCGCCGCCGTGAATGTTGCCACGGCACCTACCGGGCTGCTGATTCCCCCAAGCAATGTTATGATTACCTATGCGCTGGTCAGCGGAGGAACCTCTGTGGCGGCACTCTTTATGGCAGGGTATCTTCCCGGTATTCTTTGGGGACTGGCGTGTATGGCGGTGATCTATGTGCTGGCAAAGCGGTACGGCTATGTGAGCAAGGTGCATATCCGAGGGAGAGAAGCCATAAAGATTCTATGGCAGGCCATTCCGCCACTGCTTTTGATTGTCATTGTCATCGGCGGTATCGTGGGCGGTATCTTTACTGCCACCGAAGGCTCGGTGGTGGCAGTGGTGTACAGCTTGGTACTGTCTCTGGTTTTTTACCGTTCCATCACCTGGAAAGAGCTGATTACCATCTTTAAGGAAAGTGCTGAAATGACCGGCATTATTATCTTCCTGATTGGTGTATCGGGGATTCTGTCCTGGGTCATGGCGTTTACCGGGATTCCTGCCGCCATTTCCCGGGGGCTTCTGGGGCTGACCAGCAATCGGTATGTGATTCTGTTGTTGATTAACCTGATTTTACTGATTGTGGGAACCTTTATGGACATGACGCCGGCGTGCCTGATTTTTACGCCTATTTTTCTGCCGGTGTGTACGACACTGGGTATGAGTCCGGTACACTTTGGCATTATGCTGATTTTTAACCTCTGTATTGGAGGTATTACGCCGCCGGTGGGTACCACTCTGTTTGTGGGAGTGCGCGTGGGCAAGGTCACCATTGAAAGCGTTATGCCAAAGCTGCTTTTGTTCTATGCTGCCATTTTTGTGGTACTGCTTTTGGTGACATATATTCCGGCACTGTCCATGTTCCTGCCCGGTATCATGGGATATGTGTGAATGAAATGAAGGAATGAAGATGTTGAAAAAGCAAGCAATCCCAAGGAAAACTCGATGTTTTTCTTGGGATTTGCTTATGATACATAACTTTCGGTAGGAGCCAAGGTCATTCCACCTCATCCACCGCTAAAGCGGTCCCCCTTCTCCTCAAGGAG
>JAXJVM010000165.1:0-6836 GCA_036308515.1 Clostridia bacterium
GCACATCGGTGGCATGGTTCAAATGCGCAAGGCAGATATCTGCCAGCGGGCATGCCCGGCACTTTGGTGCTCCGTTGGGGACACAAACCGTAGCACCAAGCTCCATCAGGCTCTGGGTAAAGTCACCGGCGCGGTCTCCGGGATAAATTTTGGAAAGCGCCCGAGTCATATCTCGCTTGATGGGTTGCTTTAAAATATCCCGATAATCCTCGCACACCCGGGACAGCACTCGCAGAACATTGCCATCCACCGCCGGAGTAGGCAGACCAAAGGCAATAGAAGCAATCGCGCCGGCGGTATAGTCACCGATACCGGGCAGGCTGCGAATCAGAGGATAGCTATTGGGCATCTCGCCGCCGAACTCTGTCATAATTACCTTCGCCGCCGCCTGTAAGTTGCGCACACGTCGATAGTAGCCAAGTCCCTCCCAGAGCTTCATCAGCAAGGCTTCCTCCGCCGCTGCCAAATCGGCAATGGTGGGGAGGGTAGCAATAAAACGGTCAAAATAAGGCTTGACCGCTTCGACTCGGGTTTGCTGCAGCATAATCTCCGACACCCAGACATAATAGGGGCGCGGTTCCTCTCTCCATGGGAGAATCCGATGTCCCTTGTCATACCACGCAAGGAGCCGTTTGGGCAGAACGCCGGGAATTTCTATCCCCGGCTGTTCTTCGTTTCTAAAGTTCATACAATCAGTCCACTTTCAAGGTTTCTCCGGCCTTAACCATATAGTTTTTGCCGTTCCATTCAAAGTACAAATCTGTTGCGGTGGGATTTTCCACCAAGTCCATATCCACGGTGAACCGCAGCTGCTTATAGGCGGTGATATAATCAAAAATCTCAATATTAGTAGCATACCAGATTTCTTCATGGCCGCCGACTTTTTCCGCAAATTCTTCAATGATTTCCCAGTTATCATTATCATTGAACTCATAGCTATGTCCCCACAGATAGAACATCTGAGGCGCACGCTGACCCACTCTGGGATCAGTCAAGAACCGCTCCGCCAGATCCATAAGCTTTGGATTGTTGTGATGGCAGGTTGCCGGCAGACGCAGCCAGTCCGTGGGAATACCAAAGCTTTCTGTCGCTACTGTGGTTCTGGAATAGACAATGCCTGCATTCTTCAAAATCTCCACAACCGTATCACTGCTGGTACCAAAGGGATATGCCATGCCGCGAACGGTGCAGCCAAACAACTGTTCCAGTCGCCGTCTGTCCTCAATGACTTCATAGGTGGCACGGTTGGGCGGCAGCTGTTCCAGATAAGGGTGTCCCAGACCGTGGATTGCCACTTCATGCCCGGAATTGGTATACAAATCCAGCACCTGCTTTTGGGTCATGCGGCGGTCAGGGTCGGATTCCTCCTTTTTAAACAGACCCGCATTGATGTTAAAGGTTCCCTTAAGCCCATATTTATCCATAATCTCCATTAAACGAATATCATACACAACCCCATCGTCATAACTCAAGGTTACGGTTTTTGCCCTTCCTCCCGGAAAGCGCATATACAAATTTGCCATGTTCTTGCTCTCCTTTATGTATATTATTTTGTTAGTTCATAAAAATCCTTGATATACAAATCCGCCTCTTGTTTGAGGGCTTCCATTTCGTCCTGGTCTTTCTCCTCTACGGCAATGACCCGAAGTCCAATTTTCTTCGCGGTACGCAGTCCTATGAGAATATCCTCAAAGAGCACGGCGTCCTCAACGAAACAATTCAGCCGCCGGAGACATTCTATATAAATATCCGGAGCATTTTTGCCCTTACCCACTTCATCTACATAAGTAATGGTGTCGAACAATTCGTATATCCCGTTGTTCTGCAGACACGCGGTGCAAAGAGCACGGTCACAGGCGGTTACCAGCCCGATACGCGTTCCCTGTGCTTTCAGCTGCAAAAGATACTCCTTTGCGCCGGGTTTTAAGGAAACTTCCTCGGCATAGGCGTGATAAACCATATCCATCCACTCTGTATAAATTTCCTCCGGCGTCATAGCCATGGCATATTCCTGCTGCACATACACAGAGCTCTGCACCAGACTCATATGGGAGACATTTTCCATAATCTCCGGTACCGTTGGCAGTTGGTGCTTCTCTAAAAAGTCAATCATCAGGCGTTCCCATACCCACATGGAATCCATCAAGGTTCCGTCAAGGTCGAACAACGCCGCTTTCATCTTCATTGCTGTCACTCCTTCCGGATGTATATTTAACGCAAAGGAGAATATCCTATGCCATAAGGCACAGAATACCCTCCCTCAAACTCTTTATCAAATCAATTACTGAATGGTGTAACCGCCCTTTACCATGACAATCACATCGGAAGTGGCACGGAACCCTCTGCCGTCTGCCACCGGCACAATCAACTGATGGTTGGAGGGCATCTCGGTGCCATCGGCAAGGTCATAGCCTGCGGTGGTATCGGCAAGGCCACCCTTTTCCGTGGCAATTATAGTACCCTTACCCATACGCAGAATCAGTTCGGTACCCGCCTCACAGAGGACCGTCTTACCGGCTGATACATTGACCACAATAAACTTGTTGGATGCCGGAGTTACCACACCCTCAGAGGCGGCAACACCGAACCGCTCATCAATGTAAGCCTTAATTTCGGGAATTACGTTATCTACGATATAGCTCTTGGTTACCACAGGATCATCGGCACCGCCCGGTTCTGAAAATACCGCAACGCCTCCGAAAAGCACCAGGCAAACCCCCAGCGCAACTCCTGCCTTCATGAGTTTATTCTTGTTTTTCATACGCATTTCCTTTCCGCCTTTCAGCCTATGAATATTAAGACAAACCGAACGAAATCTCCAAAGCTTCGTTAACCTTGTCCATCATCTGCCCGTCTAAATGACCAATTTTTTCTTTCAGCCGCTTTTTATCCAGCGTCCGTATTTGTTCCGCCAACACCACCGAGTCCTTGGAAAGTCCAAAGCCGCCGGCATTGATTTCGATATGGGTAGGCATTTTTGCCTTATTCAGTTGGGAGGTAATCGCCGTAGCAATCACGGTGGGACTATAACGGTTACCCACATCGTTCTGGATGATGAGCACCGGTCTGACTCCCCCTTGCTCCGATCCCACAACCGGACTTAAATCCGCATAGTAAATATCTCCTCTTTTTACGTTCAATGTAATTCACGCTCCGCAGTTTAGATTCAGATTCCCGTGCTTGAGTTTGCACAGTACATCCTTTTCCTCACTGACATTTTATGCGGCTTGACCGATTTTGGTACATGCAATCCGAACTATCCTGCGGCGAACGAACGAAAGCTTATGTACCTCGGTATCAATCCCCAACGGGCAAATCAAGCAGGAAATTGTGGGTTTCCTGTATCTTGCCATCCCGTAAATAAACCCGGGGAATCCGCTTGCCGATGAGGCAAAGAATCTCATAATTGATGGTTCCCATTTTCTCGGCAAGGCTCTCTACCGGTAATTCTATATCATCGCTCCTGCCGAACAAAATGACTTCGTCGCCGATGGATATAGTATTGACCGGTGTTGCGTCAATCATACATTGATCCATACAAATATTTCCCACTAGGTTGCATAATTTTCCACTAACAATGGCTTGTGCCTTTTGGGAAAGCACCCGGGAATACCCGTCTGCATAACCAATGGGAATGGTAATCAGCTTGGTTTTTCCGGAGGACTGAAACTTCCTGCCGTAACTGACGCTGACACCTGCTTCTACTTCTTTCACATTGCTGACCTTGGCTTTTAGCTGCATAGCAGGCTTTAAGTGCAGTCTGCCGCAGTCCACAAAGGAGGACGGCTTTAATCCGTAAAGGATAATACCCGGACGCACCATGTCCATGTGCATCTTCGGGAAACGAATCAGTCCTGCGCTGTTGCAGCAATGCTTAAGAGGAATATCCAATCCGTTTTCTTTCAGACGGTTACAAATATTTTGAAACCGCGCAAACTGCATTTCGGTATAGGTATCGTCATCCTCATCCGCAACGGAAAAATGGGTGAAAATACCGTCAATATCCAGGTTCGGCAGTACCGCCATCTTTAAGATGGTGTTTATGGACTCCTGGTTGAGTTCTGCATCCTCGGTATACCGAAGCCCCACTCTGCCCATACCTGTATCAACCTTAATGTGTATTTTTGCCCGCTTGCCCTGCTTGCCAGCTGCGCGGGACATGGCACTTGCCAGTTCAAAGCTATAGCACGCAGGGGTAATATCTGCCGCCACCAATTGGGAGGCATATTCACAGTCGGTATATCCCAGAATCAAAATCGGGCAGGTAAATCCACTCTGACGAAGCTGCATTGCCTCATCCATACAGGCAACGGCGAGCCAGTCTGCACCGTTTTGCAAAAGCGCTCTGGCAACCTGAGGATACCCGTGGCCGTAGGCGTCCGCCTTGACTACACCCATAATTTTGGTCTCGGGACGCACGAATCTGCGTATCCGCCGAATATTATTTTCAATGGCGTCCAGGTCGATTTCCGCCCAGGCTCTCCTTCTCTCGTCCATTTCGACTGCTCCTTCATCCTACATTCTTGCTGTTCAGGGCTTCTGCACCGCCAAAAAAGCATGGGGCAACCGCCTGAGTACATCACCGGCAATCATCCCGAACTCACCAAGCTCTCTTGCGGCAATATCACCTGCCAGGCCGTGAAGAAACGCACCCAGCACCGCCGCATGGTAGCCGTTTACTCCCTGTCCCAGCAGGGAACCAATGACGCCGGAAAGTACATCCCCCATACCGCCGGTTGCCATACCATGGTTACCGGTGGGATTCCGGTGAATCTCGCCTCTGGGGGAGGCAATCACGGTTTCCTTGCCCTTAAGTAGCAGGGTAACACCCCACCGCTTAGCAAACTCTGCAGCAACCGCCTCGCGGTTTGCCTGAATCTCCTGCACGCTAAGACCGCACAGGCGTGCCATCTCCCCTGGATGGGGAGTCAAAACCACCTCAGCGCAAACGTGCTCCAATATCTCTATATGCTCTGCCAGGGCATTCAATCCGTCTGCATCCAACAGAAGCGGCTTTCCCTGTTGCAAGAGTTGTTTCATAGTCTGCCAAAGCTCCGGCGCTTTCCCCAGCCCCGGGCCGAGCACACAGACATCGCTATGTTCCATCTGTTTGATAATCTGCACCGATGCCCCGGGGGCAAGAAGTCCATTCTCGCCAGGCAATGGCAGGGTTGTTGCCTCAGTAAGCTTTACCGCCAGGACGGGCTGCTCGGATTCCGGCGTTCCCACCGTCACCAATCCGCTGCCACTCCGGAGTGCCGCCTCGGCAGAAAGCGCTGCTGCCCCGGTCATTCCCTTAGAGCCTGCCACCACAAATACCCGTCCGCAGTCGCCCTTATGCATATCTGTATGCCGTTTGGGAAGCAGTGCACGGTATTCCTTGATATGGTCGGCATTGGAGGCACCCATGGCGTTTTCCTCTCCGCAAACCACCGCAACCGCAACGGTCTTAGAATGGGTCATGCTCAAGTCCACCGCAGCACGGTGCCCCAGGAACTTCAAATAGGGCTTACCAAGCGCATCGTGGTCAACCTCGATGTCTCTCCATGCAAAGCCGCGCATTCCTGTACCCATGTACTTTGAAAAAGCCTCTTTTGCCGCATAGTGACCGGCAATGCTCTCGCAGGGGTTCTTTTTACGCCCAAAATACGCGCGTTCTTCTTTCGTAAACACGCGTTTTACAAAGGCATCCAGGTTTTTCATTTCAGCAAACCGCTGAATTTCCACCACGTCAACGCCGGTTTTAATCATCTAAAAACACCTTCTGGGGGTTCAAACGGCGAAAACCGTCCTTGATTTTTTCGTTGGGATTAAACAACAACAGGTTCTTGCCCTTTTCATCCTCATAAACCACATAGTAGGTATCAGTATCACCCTTATGGGAGCAAGCGTAAATCTTCTTCACGCTGCGATCCTGCATCAACCGCTGAAATTCCGGGTCGGTAGGTCTTGCCATCTTTTCGATTTTTCTGGCATTGAGCTCGGTCATTCTTTTACGGTTCCGGCGGTTAATAATTTTATCCACATCCAGAGCGCCGTTGGTAAAGCAGTATTCATATTCCAGATTGGTATTCACAACCAACAAATATAGCAGAAACACCACGCCGGCACAGAGCAAAAACGATATGGTTCCCAGCATGGGAATCACCTGCATGATAATGGGATATAAAAGCGTAAAAAATACCCACAAAAAGAGCAAAGCACCTATGATGCCACCCCAAATCCGCGCATAACTCCCTGCCGTTCTCTTCTTCTTGACCAATTGTTCTACAAAAATATCCATGGTTCTCCTCCAAATTCTTATCTTTGTATTATCATAGCACACTCTCCCAAAAAATTCAATAGCAATTTTATGCATGAATTTATTAAAGAAAGAACCGCAGACTTCCAAAGAAATCTGCGGTCCTTCCCGTTCTTAAAGTTCAGAAAAAGAATGATTTATATGACATCACGCAAGGTACAGGGCATTACCTGACACTCGCACAACATCCCTAAAGTTGCTTCTGCTTCAGCAAGGGTTATAAACTTCTCCCTGACCTCCGCGTTTTCTTGTACAACGCCGCCCGACGTCATACATGCCCGAATTCCATACACACGATATTCCCCCTCGTTATGTATGACCTCAAACTCCACCACATGAGACTCTCCGTCTATATCGGTGAACTCAAATTTTTGTTTCATGAATATTTCCTCATCCCTTGTTGAATTTTGGAGAAGCCGGTTTGTCCACGTCCTTATTTTCTCATAAATTGGCAAAAATTTCAAGACCAGTTCATCGCAAAATCCGATTTGGTTATTTTTCTCATTTTACTGCTTTTTTATGCACACCAAAGAAA
>JAXJVM010000166.1:0-5315 GCA_036308515.1 Clostridia bacterium
CCATTGAGGAATCCGCACCATTGCTTGCTTTTTGCAAAATCGTTCTCTACAGTACCATCGTACAGTAACGAAAACGATTTCACAAAATATACCTTCCTTTTTCGGCATCTGCCAGCGTGCCGATAGGTTTATCGACACGCTGAGGCGTTCCCACAGGAACGCCTTTTTCATTTACGCTTCTTCATCTGTCGTACCGGTAAGCAGCTCCATCAAAAGTTCAGGTTCAATGAGCATCTCGGGACTGGTGAGGTTTCTCGCTTCCATCTCCTGCATCTGAATCCGCTCTATGATTCCGGCTAGGGTTTCCTCTGACATGCCCGGAAGAGTCTCTCGCTTGATGACGTGATAGCCAAAGTTGCTTGCCACCGGTTCACTAATGGCATCAACCTCTAAGGCATAAGTTGCCGCTTCAAAGGATTCCACCATTTCACCAACGGTAAAGACATAGCCCTCCGGGTAATACGCCATGCCGGGGTCCTGTCCGTACTGCTGAATCAAGGAATCAAAGTCCTCCCCTGCCACGGCTTTCTCGTAAACCTCTCTAGCAGTATCCTCGTCTTCTACCAGCACATGCTTGGCACAGACATAGGTTTGCGCATACAGATTCTCCAAATCATAGATTTCATAGATAAACTGTTCCAGAGCATCACTGTTTAGCAGGTAGTTTTTTTCATAAATCAACGCATTCATTCCTGTAAGGGGAGACTGCAGACTTCCGGCATCTGCCTCCATGGCCGCCAGAATGTTTCTGTAATCCTCTTCCGTCAAGGTGAACTTCGGGAAGAGTTCACGGAACCAGCTTGCTATGCAAATACCGTTCAGATATTCCCCGGCATATGCCGATACCTCCCCGCCGTTGAGTTCTTTTAAAATTTTCCAGAGCTGCTGTGCTTCACGGACAGTAACAATATTCTCGCCAAAATCATAAATCAAGGGCGAATCATCAATGACAATCTGTTCCGTAGATGCCACATACTGCACGTTATAGCCGAATGCCTCACTAACAAACCGCAGAGGAACAAAGGTTCTTTCATTGACCAACACCGGTACACTGTCAAGACTAACCGCCTCACCGTCTACATAAGCCACAGCACTGTCGATGGTCAGCTTCATTTCCTTTTGACAAAGTACCGTAACCTCATTCCGCTCCTCATTCCATTCCACCTGTGCCCCGAACGCCTCTGCGGCGGCACGAATGGGCACCATGGTACGGTCACTTTCGTTCACATAAGGCGGTGCCTCGACGGTTTTTGTGATAACCTCCGTCCCTTGCTCAGTCAAAAAATCGGTATCTCCAACGGTAAACTCCACCACAGTTGCCGATACGGGCACTGTAAAAAACAACGTTGCCGCTGTAGCCGATGCAACCATTTTTTTGATATTCATACCATAACTCCTCCAATCCTTGTTGGTAAAATTGTATCATAGGTTCAGAAAATAAGCAAGCCTGTTTGACTTTATTTTTATTTCTGTGTATACTAACTATATTATGAAAACAAAAGGTGAAAACAATGATTTATACACTGACCTTTAACCCGGCATTGGATTACATCATCCAGGTGCCGACCTACACCGAGGGCATCGTTAACCGCACCGTCGGAGAGAAAATTTTACCCGGAGGAAAAGGGATTAACGTTTCCATAGTTTTAAATAGCTTAGGCGTTCCCAGCACCGCATTGGGGTTTGCCGCCGGATTTACCGGGACGGTGCTCACCCAGATGCTTGCCGAGCAAGGCATTCAAAGCGACTTTATTTATTTGCAGAAAGGTTTTTCCCGTATCAATGTTAAAATCAAAGCCCGGCAGGAAACCGAAATCAACGGTCAGGGACCGGAGATTGACGCGAAAGCCCTCACTCTTTTATATGAAAAGCTAGGTACGCTAGCTAAGGGCGATATTCTGATATTGGCAGGTTCTGTGCCAAATACCCTGCCGGATTCCACTTATCGGGAGATTATGGAGCACCTGGCAGAGAAAAATCTCACCGTAGTTGTGGACGCCACAGGTTCCCTGCTGACCAACACCTTAGAACTCCGTCCTTTTCTAATCAAGCCCAATCTGGCGGAGCTGGAGGAAATCTTTGATAAAAAACTCCATACGGACGAGGAAATCGCTGACTGCGCTAAGGAGCTCTGCCGCCGCGGTGCTGAAAACGTTCTGGTTTCCATGGGCGGCAAGGGTGCACTTCTGGTTACCGGGGCTGGGCAGGTCTTTTATCACCCTGCACCCAAGGGCAGGGTAATCAACTCCACCGGTGCCGGTGATTCCATGGTTGCTGGATTTCTTGCCGGTTATCTTAAAACCCAAGACATGATGCATGCCCTGCGTTTGGGCATCTGTGCCGGCAGTGCCAGTGCTTTTTCACAAAATCTTGCAACAAAAGATGCAATAAGAAGCTTAGAACGGGGTATACTAGAAAGCAAAAAGTAATCTACTTCATAGGAGGTACCACCGTGAAAGAATTTCAGTACACCATCAAGGACGAACAAGGCATCCACGCCAGACCTGCCGGTCTTTTAGTCAAGGAGGCCAGCGGCTTCCAATCGAATATCACCCTGGAGGTCAATGGAAAAACTGGCGATGCAAAGCGTATTTTTGCGGTTATGGCACTGGGTGCCAAATGCGGAAACACCCTCACTGTCAAGGCGGAGGGCGAGGATGAAGCCCAGGCAGTTGCAGCCATGGAAGCCTTTTTGAAAGCCTACCTTTAGGCAAAGGGAGGCGATCCTATGATTACCATTAAGGGGCAGGGGGTCTGCGGTGGCGTGGCATTTGGCAAGCTGGAGCTTTTAAAAAAAGCAACAAACCGCATCCAACGCTCCCATGTTGAGGACCCCCAAAAGGAATGGAAACGGTTTGAAGCCGCCCGAGACAAGGCCTCGGAGCAATTAGAGCACCTATACGAAAAGGCGCGCAGCGAGGTCGGTGAAGAAAACGCCATGATTTTTGATATTCACCGGATGATGCTGGAGGATCCCGATTATCTGGATTCCATTAAGGCAAACATTACCGAGCAGAGGCTCAATGCTGAGAGCGCCATTGCCATGACGGCAGACACCTTCGCCGAAATGTTCGCCGCCATGGACGATAGCTATATGCAGGCACGTGCAGCAGATGTTAAGGATATTTCCGAGCGTATGATTTCCATACTTGCCAACACCGCATCAAGAGGATTGAAATCCGAGGGCTTGTTTATTGTGGGTGCGGAGGATCTGGCACCCTCCGAAACGGTGCAGCTGGATAAAACCAGAATCCTCGCCTTTGTTACCGAAAAAGGCAGTTCTGCCTCCCACACCTCCATTCTGGCACGTACCATGAACATTCCGGCGGTGATTGGTGCCGAGGGTATTATGGAGGACAGCAACGACGGCAAGGATGTGATTGTGGACGGTTTTACCGGGCACGTCTATGTCAATCCGGATATGCATACCGTGCTGCAAATGCAGCGGAAGAAGCAAAAAGCCGAGGAACAGAACGCCTTGCTTGCAAAGCTCAAGGGCGTGAAACCGGTCACCAAGGATGGGCAGGAGGTCCTACTCTATGCCAACATCAGTTCGCTTAAGGATATGCCCACGGTCTATGCTAACGATGCGATGGGGGTCGGGCTTTTCCGCAGCGAATTTATCTATCTGGAAAGCCGCACCTATCCCACCGAGGACGAGCAGTTTACCATCTATAAAAGCGCACTCCAAAAAGCCATGGGCAAGCGGGTGATTATCCGCACCCTGGATATCGGTGCTGACAAGCAGGTGGATTACTTTGAGATGCCCAAGGAGGAAAATCCCGCTCTGGGCGTCCGCGCCATCCGCATCTGTCTCAGCCGTCCCACCATCTTCAAAACCCAGCTTCGGGCACTCTACCGTGCCTCCGCCTTTGGGCGGCTGGCAATCATGTTTCCCATGATTACCTCCCTTGGCGAGGTGAAGCGCATCAAAGAAATTTGTGCAGAGGTCAAGACAGAGCTTCGGGAAGAAAAAATCCCTTTTCGGGATAATACAGAGCTCGGTATCATGATTGAAACGCCTGCCGCCGCTATTATCAGCGACAAGCTGGCACAAGAGGTGGACTTCTTCTCCATTGGTACCAACGACTTAACCCAGTATACGCTGGCAATCGACCGGCAAAATACAGATGCAGACCGGTTTTGTGACCCCCACCATCTTGCGCTGCTTCGGCTGATTCACACCGTGGTAGAAAACTCCCATAAGGCAGGCATCTGGACGGGAATCTGCGGCGAGCTGGCAGGGGATACCAACCTAACCGAATTATTTCTCGCCATGGGCGTGGACGAGCTTTCCGTCTCGCCACGGCTGATTTTACCGCTAAAGCAAACGGTACTCAACACCGACGTCTCTAAAGTCAAAGAAAAGCTGCTGCAAGCTCTGGAATAAAAATCTTGTCAAATCCCGTTTTTTTGTGTTACAATAAGGAAAACACAAAAGGACGGGGTTTTTATGAGCAAAAAAGAGCTTACCAAACGCTACCTTTTATTTATTATCAGTTTATTTTTTATTGGCTTTGGTATTGGTTTAACTAAACACGGAGGCTTAGGTGTTTCGCCTATTTCCTCTGTGGCAAATATCATGAGCTATCAATTCACGGCGTTGTCCATGGGCACATGGCTGACCATCTCCAACTGTGCCATGATTCTGGGGCAAATTCTGCTTCTGCGCAGGAACTTTCAGTCCATTCAACTGCTGCAGGTACCTCTTTCCTTCCTCTTTGGATACTTCACCGACTTTGGTATGTGGTGCATCTCCGCAATTCCCAATGACATCTATATCATTCAGCTGACTCTGGTGGTGGTTGGCGTTGTTGTGCTCGGCTTTGGCATTGCCCTTAGTGTCATCGCCGATGTCATTCTCAACTCCGGCGAAGCCTTTGTCAAAGCGCTGGCAGATGTTCTGCACAAGGATTTTAGCAATACCAAAATCGTATTTGATGTCTCCTGGGTTGCCTTTTCGATTATACTGTCCCTGATTTTCTTTGACGGTCGGCTGGTGGGAACCCGAGAAGGAACCATCATCTCCGCCATTTGCACCGGTTTTGTGGTAAAGTTCTTCCGCCCTCGTCTGCAGCCGGCGCTGACAAAACTGCTGAAACGATAAATACGCAAAAAGACTTGCCATCAGACAAGTCTTTCAGACTGTCGAAAAAGTCGGTCTACCGCAAGCATGGATTATAAAATAGACTTGTAGGGCAGGATGCCTTCGTTTTCAGGCGGTTACTCCTCTTTCCCACAAAGGCGATGCCTTGTGGGAGTCCTAGCGACGAAAACGATTTCACAAAATATACCTTCCTTTTTCAACATCTGCC
>JAXJVM010000167.1:0-2566 GCA_036308515.1 Clostridia bacterium
CACCACATTCAAAATGCAGATATAAACTTCTGAAATCCAGATTTGTCGTACCGACAGTAGCGGTTTTATCGTCTGATACAAAGGTTTTGGAGTGGATAAAGCCTTTGCTGTATTCGTAGATTTTGACCCCGGCTTTTATCAGTTCACGATAATAAGAGCGGGTTGTCATATGTACCAGCAGCTTGTCCCATCGGTGCGGCGTAACGATACGGACATCTACACCGCTTTTTGCTGCCAGACACAATGCAGAAAGAACGCTGTCATCAACAATCAGATAGGGCGTATTGATATACACATATTCTTTTGCGTTGTTTATAATTTGTAGGTAAACGTGTTCGCCCACATTTTCTTCATCCATTGGACTGTCAGCGTATGGCTGAACAAACCCCTTTGCAGTAACAGGGCACTCTTGTTCTTTCCATGGGTAGAAGATTTCGTAGTCCTCGTCTGTATGGGTACAAATTTCCCACGTCTGTAAAAAAATTAGTGTGAAACTCCATGCGGCTTTGCCTTTCAGCATGATCGCGGCATCTTTCCAGTGTCCGTGTTTCTCAATGGCGTTGATGTATTCATCTGCCAGATTGATACCTCCGGTAAAAGCCACCTTTCCATCAATGACCGCTATTTTTCGGTGATCTCTGTTATTTTGCTTTACGGTCAGAACAGGTCGGAAGGGATTGAATACGGCGCACTGGATACCGTGTTTTTTTAGCTGCTTTGCGTAGTCTTTCGGAAGAGTGAGAAAGCAACCCATATCGTCATAAATCAGTCGCACAGTTACGCCTTGCGTGGTTTTTCGCTTCAAAACTTCCAAGATGCTGTTCCACATAACGCCTTCCTGCACGATGAAATATTCCAGAAATATGTACTTCTCGGCTTTTTCAAGTTCTGCCAAAAGTGTTTCCAGCTTTCGTTCACCCGGTGTAAGGTAATGTGTTTCTGTGTCTGCATATATTGGAAACCCCGTGTATTCCTGCAAGTAATGAATTTGAGGGTAATATTCAGGCAGTTGTTTTGTTGCGCTTTCATAGCAAATGCCGGGGAGTGCATAGAGTGGTTTTGCCTTTTGTTGTGTATGGAGGACACTTTTTGCAAAGCGCCATTTCGAGGATTGTGCATTAGACAAAAGATACATCAGTCCACCAAACAACGGGAAGGTTAGGATCAGGATCGCCCATGCAGTTTTGTAGGCGCCTTTGTCTTTCTGGGAAACGATATAAAGCACCGCAATGATACTGACGATTGTCAGTAGGCGACTGAAATTTCGGGAAAGCTGACTTCCCCCAAGTACAAGGCATATAAGAAAATATACCTGTAAAAGTAGCAGGAGTATCGTCAACATCCTTCTACGGAATAAGACACGGAGCCAACGCTGGCGCATAATGATTCCCCCCCTTCAAACTCAAATCTACGGATTCTTTTTCCGCTGTTCGCAAAATTCCCAAAACTCTTTTGCAATGCGCTCGTAGGTGCTTTTTCCTACGAGATAGCTCATACAGTGGTCAGCGCCCGGAACAATCAGCAGACGCTTTTCTGATGTACAGGCTTTATAGTTTTCGTATGTCATTTCAACTGGAACAAAGTGGTCATCTGTTCCGTGGACAAAAAGAACAGGAATTTGGCAGTGCTTCAACGCTTCTGTAGTTGAGGCAGCATCAGCATCCATTTGGATGCGCTTTTTGCACATCCTATCGGCACCTGTTTTATGCAGAGCATAAGGAATATGCAGATTGCTTTCGGAGACATGTTTCCAAATTGCATGGAGCGAAGTAAATGCACTGTCCGCTGCGATTCCAAATACATTATCCGGCAGTTCCAGTTCGGACGCCATTAGCACAGAGGTTGCACCCATGGATACCCCGGCAAGATAGATGGGAATGCTTTTTCCTGTTTTCTCGTTTATCCAATTTGTCCATGCCAGGCAATCGTAGCGTTCCAGCAAACCTAAACTCATATGGTCGCCGCCGCTATTATTTTGTCCCCGCTGCTCTGCGTAGAGTACAGAACAATGATTATTGCGCCAGAAATCTGCGATTAGACCAAAATCATGTGACCAGGAGGAACGCCACCCGTGCATGGCAACTATAGTTCTTTTCGGTTCTTCGCAGGGACACCAATGCCCAATCAATGAAATTCCGTCGTGAGCAGTGATTTCCACCACGTCACAGCCGCTTTTTTCGAGCTGACCAGCTGCCTTTTTTACAATTTCAGTGGTTTCTATCATTTCAGGTGAACCGGACACACGCATTTTTCCGTTGCTTCTGTCCTGCGGCGCAACCCGATCCATGGCGAGCTGCATCATCTTTTTGGTTAGAAGATGATGCCAAAGCACACAAATCGCACTACCGGCAGCACCTATTATCAATCCTTTTTTCAATGAATCCTTCATAGCACGTCCTTTCATAACGTGGGTATAACTTACTCTTTGTCATTGGCAGTTTTCTTACTTAATTTTCTGCGATATGCGTAATATAACAGAATCGACATTGAGGCTTTTTCATAACCAAACTTGCCGAAGCACTGGAACGCCGCATTGAGAATGGTCAATCTCTTTTCTTCGGTCAGG
>JAXJVM010000168.1:0-1561 GCA_036308515.1 Clostridia bacterium
ATATTAATCATCGTACACCTCGATTCTTGTTTGTCTAAGCAACTAACATAATATCAAGTTTTGTACGATTTGGGAAGTGGTTTTTGCCATTTCCCTTATTTTTTTGCCAATTAATATTTTACACTATGCAAATAAAAGAAGAAGACCGTTTGGGGGAACGGTCTTCAGGGAGGGAGTTATGTATTTGCTTTGCAGCAAGTATTCTTGCTACAAGTTTAGTATAACAAAATCAGAAAAAAGTGGGTGAATATTTTGTGAAAGATATATGAATAGTTTGTGAACGTTCTGCGCACTTTGTCAAAGGGTGTAACTTCCTGCGCGGTTGACAAAAAAGACGGAGTATGCTATGATTTTTCTACAAATAAATGCGACAAGAAAGGTGATAAAACCTATGAGTGATACCTTAACCAAGGCCATAACCAAAGACGGCTTTTTTAAAATTGCAGCGGTGGTCTCCACCGAGACTGCAAACCGTGCCCATGCGCTGCATCAGACCATGCCCACCGCCACGGCGGCACTGGGACGGCTGCTGACTGCCGGACTGATGATGGCGGATGGCTTAAAAGAAGAGGACGCCAGCCTGACCTTGCAGCTGCGCGGCGACGGTCCCTTGGGGATTCTTGCCGTAGTGGCGGATTCCAAGGGCGGTGTCAAGGGCTATGTGGCAAACCCCGGTGCAGATATTCCTTTAAAACCCAACGGCAAGTTGGACGTAGGCACCGGCGTAGGCAAGGGAACCTTGAGCGTCATCCGGGATTTGAAGCTGAAGGAGCCCTATGTAGGGCAGATTCCCATCCAGACCGGAGAAATCGGCGACGATCTGGCGTACTATTTTATGCAGTCCGAGCAGGTTCCCAGCGTGGTTGCACTGGGTGTGCTGGTAGATCGGGATTATTCCGTTTCCTGCTCTGGCGGCTTTCTGATTCAGGTGATGCCCGGCTGCGATGAAAAAAGTCTTACCAAACTGGAAAACAGTCTTGAGGGTCTCATGAGCGTAACAGAGATGCTCTCTCAGGGCATGACCGGTGAGGACATGATTCGGTATATCATGCTGGGCTTTGAGACGGAGATTCTGGAGACAGTGCCTGTGGGCTACCGTTGTAACTGTAGCAAGGAACGCATGGAGCGCGCCATTATTTCTTTGGGCAAGCAGGAAATTCAGGACATTATTGACGAGCAGGGGCAGGCAGAAATCGTCTGTCAGTTCTGCAATCAGGGATACACCTTCGACCGAGACGCCCTGACCGAAATGCTTGCCAAGGCAACCAAAGGCTGATTTTGGCGAAACATGGAGGAATTTCCTTGTTTTCTTGTATAATTTTAAGAAATTTTTCGATTGGTTGAGAAAACAGAAGATAATTAGCCACTAATTCCTGATAATCGCTGATAACTTTCTATTTTGTTTTTGACTTTTTACAAACACCAGAGTATAATATATAACGTTGTCGCCACCCATAGGCGGCAGACGGTGTGGGCGCTTAGCTCAGCTGGGAGAGCATCTGCCTTACAAGCAGAGGGTCATAGGTTCGAGCCCTATAGTGCCCACCACACCTTTTTATAC
>JAXJVM010000169.1:0-17969 GCA_036308515.1 Clostridia bacterium
AAGCAAGCAATGGTGCGGATTCCTCGATGGGATTCGCACCATTTGTTCTTTATCGGTATGTCATAAATGCCATACCCTACATTCTTTTTGTTTTTCTTTGCTTGCGGTAGACCGACTTTTTCGACAGTCTGAGGATGCTCATTGAGCATCCTTTTTGTATCCTAATTCTCTTTTAATTGAATGTCAATGGTAGCGCCGTGGATTTCAATGACGGCATAACTGCGATAGGCGGCGCCGGGATTCAGAAACCGGATGCCGTTTTTTTCTTCCAGATGGGCTTTGTGGGTATGCCCAAAGATGCAGATATCCGCTTGGCAGTCAGCCGCCTCCCGGTGGAGCCGAGCCAGGGAACTCTTGACCCCGTACAGGTGCCCGTGGGTTAAAAGAAATCGCTTTCCCTCTAAGATGAATTCCCGGCGGGTGGGAACGTCCCAGACGGAAAAGTCATTGTTCCCCACTACATAGATGCAGGGGATGTTTTGCCACATTGCCTGAATGTCCTCTACGTCCCGATGAACGTCGCCGGCGTGAATGATATAGTCGATGTTGCTTTCCTTCTCCATGGCGCGGAGAATGCTGGAAAAGTCTCTGTGTGAGTCGCTAAGTACAATGGCTTTCATGGGATTAAAACGTTCCTTTCTCAATTGCTATTCCTATGGTAGCACAAAACAAAATATTTGTCACTATTTTTTTCCTTTCTGCATAGAGTATAAGGAGGGTAACAGGACTCGAACCATATCCTGTTCAAGTCCTGTTACTCTAGTTAATAAAGGAGGTAAGCCCCATGAAAATAGAAGATATGATAAAAAATATGAATCCACAAAATCTGCAGAATGCCATGCGCCAGATGGAGAAAATGCTGACGCCGGAGCAGATGAAGCAGGTGCAGCAAACCATTCAGCAAACCAATAAGGGGGAGTTGAATCGCAAGCTGAACCACTTGAGCCAGGCAGACTTGCAGCAGGAGCTGCGGCAGAACCCGGCGCTTGCAAAGCAGCTGGCAAACAACCCGGAGATCATGAAGAAAATCAACCAGATTTTTCAGGGGAAATAAGGATGATGTAGCAGAGGGGAGGGCTTACAATGGCTGAGGAATCCATGGATTTGTCCGGTGCGGTGGATATGCTCAAAGAAATGCTGGCAGGGGAAGAGGGTCAGCAAACCATCCAGAACATACTGGGGATGTTCGGCAACGAGCCGCCGGAGGAGACCGCTCCCGGCGTGACTACCGGCGGCATTGACCCGGATAACATTGCTATGATGATGCGTCTGCAAAAGGGGATGATGGCAATGAACAGTCGGCGAAACAACAACCAGACCCAACTACTTACGGCGCTGAAGCCTTTTCTTAAGCCCTCACGCCGGGATAAGGTGGATCGTGCCATGCAGATGCTGAATCTGGGACAGGTGATTGCCGTTATGAAAGAGACTCAGGAGGACGGATAATGTATCGCCGGTATGCTCCAAACCCCAACCCCAGGCAGAATCCAAACTCCGGGCAGAGCCAAAACCAGAATCCCCATCCCGCCCCACGCCCCCCGGCGGCACCCCAGACCCGAAACAATCCTAATAGAAAGCCCCAGCCCTCCGGCGGCCAGCAAAAGCCCATGCTCAACCGCAAGGGAAGCCCAGGGCAAAAAGCTCACCCTGAGGCACCCCCTCCGAAGCATCTGCATACCAATGGGTCATCTCCTAAGCCCCAGGAGAAAAAGAAACTGAAACTTCCCCAAAACCCCATTTTGGGATTGATTCCCACTTCGGTGTACAACCCGGAAACCAAAAAAGTCCTGGGCATGTTCAGTGCCGAGGATTTGCTGCTTGCAGGATTGATTTTTCTGCTACTGGAAAACGAGGAAAACGAAGACCCCATGCTGGTGTATGCACTTTTGTATATTCTGATTTCAGATTACATAGACCTGCCTTTTTAGAGAATTTTCACTCCGGATGTTGGACAAAATAGTTCAATATCCGGGGTGTTTTTTTGCGGATGCTGTAAAAAACTGTGTCCAAAGGTCAAAGGATGAAAAAATGGGAAAAATGAGAAAAAAGCGAAGCAAAGTTGATGGAATTTTCTGGCAAAAACAAAATTGGTAATATTTTTTGAATGATTTTGTAAAAAAAACTTAAAAATTTTTCAAAAAACCCCTTGCATTCTTGTAATAAATCGTATAGAATATAGGAGAAGTGGTTTAAAGTGGTTGAAAGTGCATCGAGATGGGGCAAATTTGACCATAAAAACCCTAAAATGCAAAGTAGCAGCATTTTTTAGCCAGAAAGGAGGCGACGGCGATGCTCATGGGTGAATATTATCAGAACTTAGATAGCAAGGGCAGAGTGAATGTCCCTGCTAAGTTTCGTGTAGACCTGGGCGAATCGTTTGTTGTTTCCAAGGGGCTGGAAAACTGCGTCAGCATCTACCCCAAGGCAGAGTGGGAACGTTTTAAAGAGGAACTGCACACCGTTCCCTCCAGTAAACGCAGAGGGCTGGAACGGTTTTTCTTCAGCGGCGCGGAGGAACGCTCCATTGATGGACAAGGTCGTGTGCTGATTCCGCCGCAGATTCGGGAATACGCCGGTTTGACCAACGAAATTGTAGTCATCGGTGTCTCGGATAAGGTGGAAATTTGGGATCGCGAAAAGTGGGAATCCTATATGAGTCAGCCGGAGTTCGACCCGGAATCCATTGCAGAAATTATGGAAGAGCTGGGAATCTAGAACAGGCTAAAGGAGGCAGAGCATGGCGTTTCATCATATATCGGTTTTGCTTTCTGAGAGCATTGAGGCGCTTAAGGTCAACCCTGACGGCGTTTATGTGGACGGTACCCTTGGGGGCGGCGGACATAGCGCACTGCTCTGTAAGAGCCTGACGTCGGAGGGAACCCTCATAGGGATTGACCGGGATACAGTTGCCCTTGCGGCGGCAACAGAACGGCTGCAGGACTTTCACTGCCAGAAGCATCTGGTACACCAAAACTTCTTTCAGGTAAAATCTGTACTCCGTGAGTTAAGGGTTGCTGAAATTGACGGTGCTATTCTGGATTTGGGTGTATCCTCTCCCCAACTTGACGACGGGGAGCGCGGGTTTAGCTACCACCAGGAAGCGCGTCTGGATATGCGGATGGACCGGGAGGCGGCTTTGGATGCCTGGCAGGTGGTAAATACTTATGAAGAAACGCGTCTGGCGGATTTGATTTTCCGCTACGGCGAAGAACGATATGCGCGGCGCATTGCTGCCGCCATTGCAGAGAGACGCAAGAGAAAAACCATCGACACCACAACAGAACTTTCCGAGATTATCAAGAGTGCCTTTCCGGCGGCGCAGCGGTATGCGGACAAGCATCCTGCCAAGCGCACCTTTCAGGCAATTCGAATTGAGGTCAACGGTGAGCTTGAGGGGTTGGATACCGCCATTCGGGATTTTACAGATGTGCTCAAACCCGGAGGCAGACTGGCGGTGATTACCTTCCATTCCTTGGAGGACAGAATTGTGAAAAACGCCTTTGCTGACCTGGCAAAGGGCTGCGAATGCCCCAAGGACTTCCCTGTCTGCGTCTGCGGTAAGACGCCGCAGGTGAAGCTGATTACCCGAAAGCCTGTGATTGCAGGCAAGCAAGAATTAAGTGACAACAACCGTGCCCACAGTGCCAAACTGCGGGTGATCGAGAAATTATAGAAAGGATGACAGTCTGTGCCTACACAAACTACCCAGAGACGAAGCAGTACGGCATACCGGAACAGAGTGTATACGGATAGTTCCAGACAACGTGGCAGTTACAGTCAGGCGCGGTTGGATGCTGCACGGGTGTATGAGCGTCCTATGGCGTATCCGGACAGACCTGTCACCGTTCGTCCCCGACCCCAGACCGGGAAGCAGTCCCCTGTTAAAGTAGTTGAAGGACCGAGACAAACCGCAAAAGCTGCCCAGGTACAGCGCGCAGGAATGATTAAGATTTTCCTTAGAATTGCGCTTGTGGTGGGGTTGTGTATGCTGATGCTCGGACGGTACGCAGCCATTTTAGAGAGATCTGACCGAATTGATAAACTCACGGCAGAGGTTGCGGCTATTGAAGCGAAGAATCAGTCGATTCAGGCCAAGATTGACCGTGGGTTGGAGCTGAGTGCGCTGGAGGAATACGCCACCGGCAAGCTGGGGATGATACACCCGGATAGCTCACAAATGTTTTACATAGATATGCAGATGGGTGATGCAACCCAGACCAAACAGGGAGAGGAGTCGCAGCAGTCGAGCGCCCTGCAGGGGACGCCCGGTGCGTTGGTTCATGCAATTCAGGTATTAAAGTAATCGGATTTTGCATATACTCCAAAATAGGGACAGATGATGTTTGTATGAGGCTAAAAGAATGCTTATGCCTGAGATAGCGGGGATTTTCTTAAAGAAAACTCCGCTATTTACGTCTTTAGAAATAGGAAATAACCATGAGAAAGGGTGGATGGCAGCATGAAAAAGAGCCGTCTTGTGCAGAACAGAAGAATGATGATTCTCCTTGCATTTGCGGTTGCAATTTTTGCGGCACTTGCAGTCAGGACAGCATGGATTCAGATTGTGAATGGCGAAGAGCTTTCCCGGAAAGCACTGGAGCAACAGACCAGTGATAATACAGTCAGTGCCAAGCGCGGCAATATTTTCGACCGCAACTACAAGGTGCTCGCCAGCAACACCTCCGTGGAAACCATTAGCATCACCCCAGCGGATTTAAGAGAGAGCATCGAAACCAACCGCACCACCGTCAGCCGTGTGGCAGAAGAGATTGCAAACCGTCTGGGCTTGAAAAAAGAGACGGTGGAAAATAAAATTAACAAGGCAAGCAGCTTTGAATACCTTAAGAAAAAGGTGGAAAAAGATGTTGCGGACGATTTGCGCACCTACATTGAAGATAATAACCTCCGCGGCATCAGCTTTGTGGAGGACGTAAAGCGATTCTATCCCTATAACAACATGGCATCCCATGTTATCGGTTTTGTGGGTGATGACAATCAGGGACTGGAGGGTATCGAGAGTATCTATGACGAGGAACTCAGCGGTGTGCCCGGCCGGGTTATTACCAGTCAGCAGACCACCGGTCTGGATAATGGCTCCAGCTATGAGAGCTACATCGAGGCCCAGGATGGATGCAGCGTGGTACTGACCATTGACGAGGTCATTCAGGGTTATGTGGAGAAGCATCTGGAAAACGCCAGAATCTCCAATAAACTGGAAGAGGGTGCTGCCGCCATTGTCATGGACGTCAATAGCGGTGAAATTCTTGCCATGAGCTCCAAGCCGGACTATGACTTAAACGAACCTTTTGCCATTACTGATGCCCTTCGGGACAAATACGATGGCATTGATGAGGAATTGGAGAAGCTAGAGGGAACGGATTATACCACCAGACTCAGCGAGGTAATCCAGACTGTCCGCCGGAATAAAGCGGTGGTGGACTCCTATGAGCCGGGTTCTACCTTTAAAGCAATGGTGGCATCACTGGCGCTGGAAACCGGCGCGGTGAGCCTGAACGATACCTTCGGGTGCAGCGGTTCCTACCGGGTGCTTGACAGGTCCATCAACTGTGCGAATCACAATGGACATGGCACCCAAAGCTTTGCCGAGACGGTACAGAACTCCTGTAACCCCGGCTTCATCCAGATTGGTGCAAAGATTGGAAAAGAAAGATTTCTGACCGGTGCCCGTGCTTTTGGATTTTTCCAGAAAACAGGCATTGAGCTCCCCGGCGAAACCACCGGTCTGGGCTTTACGCTGGATAACTTCACGGAGTTGGATCTGGCGACCTCTTCCTTCGGTCAGTCCATTACGGTGACACCTTTGCAGATGATTACCGCCATCAGTGCCGTTGCCAACGGCGGTAAGCTTTATAAGCCCCATGTAGTAAAAGAGATTATCAATTCCGAGAATATTGTGGTAGAGAAGAACGAATCTCAGGTGGTGCGGCAGGTTATTTCCAAGGAAACCAGCGAAACCATGCGGACGGTTCTGGAATCCGTAGTATCCAAAGGCGGCGGTAAGAATGCCTATATCGCAGGCTACCGCGTCGCCGGAAAGACCGGTACCTCCGAGAAGTATCCCCGTGGCAACGGAAAGTATGTTGCCTCCTTTATCTCCTTTGCGCCGGCAGATGATCCTAAGGTGGCGTGTCTGGTAATTCTGGATCAGCCCGCAAGTGGGATGGCATACTACGGCGGTACCATTGCCGCGCCGGTGGTAAAGAATATCCTGGAGGAAACCCTACAGTATATGGAGGTAGAACCCAGATATAATGAAGAAGAAAAAGCCTATGTGGATATTGAACTTCCGGATTTGTCCGGTAAAACCAAGGAAGAAGCAACTGCCCTGTTAAAGGAAGCCGGCTTCTCTATTCGCTTTAAGGGCGAGGGCGATGCCGTGACTGACCAGATTCCCAAGGCATATACACGTTTGGGTGCCGGCTCTACGGTTGTGGCATACCTGAACGGTACCAAGGCGGAGCGGACGGTGACCATTCCCAACGTAGTTGGCGAAAGTGCTGCATCTGCGGCAGCTATGATTACCGGCGAGGGGCTGAATGCCAGAATCCGGGGCGTTCCCGGCGGCGGCAGTGCCATTTGTTCCTCCCAGTCACCGGAGGCAGGAACCATTGTGGAACCGGGAACGGTCGTTACCCTTAATTTTAAGTATCAAGGGGCAACGGAATAAAATTTGATACCCCAGGGAAAGAGAGGAAGTCAATATGAATCTTTCTGAATTACTGAAGAACGTTGAGGTCAAACAGTTGGACGGCACTGACCGTTTGGAGATTACCGGGATTGCCTTTGATTCCCGGAAAGTAAAGCCGGGCAATCTCTTTGTGTGCATTACCGGATTTCAAACAGATGGCCATAAATATGCTAAAACCGCCGTGGAGAAGGGAGCCATAGCTATTGTGGCAGAGCATGCCGTTGAGGATATCGGTGTCACCTGTATTCTGGTGGAAAACAGCCGGCGTGCCCTGGCGGAAATGGCGGCGGAGTTTTACGGTCACCCCGACCGGAAGTTTTGCCTAATCGGTATTACGGGCACCAACGGCAAGACCACAACCACCTATCTGGTGAAGTCCGTATTGGAGGCCATGGGTAAAAAAGTGGGATTGATTGGAACCAATCAGAATATGATAGGAACAGAGGTGATTCCCACTCACCACACCACCCCGGACTCGTTGGAACTCATGCGGCTCTTTGCCATGATGGCAGAGAAGGGTGCAGATTATGTGGTCATGGAGGTATCCTCCCACTCTCTGGCGCTGGATCGCGTGGCAGCCTGCTCCTTTGACGTAGGCGCCTTTACGAATATTACCCAGGATCATCTGGATTTTCATAATACCATGGAGGAATATCTGGCGGCAAAGGGCATTCTTTTCCGCCTTGCCAAGGCTGGCGCAGTCAATGCTGATGATAACGGCGCGTCTTACCTGCTTTCCCATGCGGAATGTGAAAAGATGCTGACCTATGGTATTGAAGCAGACTGTGATATGCGGGCATCAGAGGTAGAATTGCAGGAAAACGGCGTAAAGTTTCACCTTGCCTACGAGGGTGAAAGCTATGAGGTGGAGCTGGGAATCCCGGGCAAGTTCTCTGTCTATAATGCCATGACGGCACTTTCCTGTCTGACTGCGGCAGGAATCCCCATGAAAGATGCGGTTGCCTGCCTTAAGGTTGCCCGGGGTGTCAAGGGCAGAGTGGAAATGGTAGAGACGGGACGGGATTATAGCGTGATTATTGACTATGCCCATACCCCTGACGGGCTGCTGAACGTGATTTCCACCATTCAGGGCTTTGCCAAAGGTCGAATTCTGGTGGTCTTTGGCTGCGGCGGCGATCGTGACAAAACCAAGCGTCCCAAGATGGGCAGAATTGTCTCTCAAATGGCGGACCTTGCCATTGTCACCAGCGACAATCCCCGTACCGAGGATCCCAATGCCATCATTGAGGATGTTCTGGTAGGCGTCAAGGAAGGCGGCGGCGATTACGTGGTGGTGCCGAATCGCTTTGATGCCATTGAATATGCTCTTGACCATGCGCAAAAAGATGATATAATATTACTTGCCGGCAAAGGACATGAGACCTACCAGGTTCTGGCGGATCGTACCATCTCCTTTGACGAGCGCGAAATTGTCCACAAGCTTTTGCATGTTTCCGTGAAGAGCTAATTGGACGGTTTCCTTGAGAGGTGAATGTTATGGAATGGATTGTAAATATCCGTCATGCCGCCAGAGCCATGGGCGGCGAGGTATTCCACTGCGACGGTGATGAATTGGTCAAAGGGGTTTCTACTGACACACGAACCATTGGGGAAGGTGCGTTGTTCTTTGCCCTGAGCGGCGAACGCTTTGACGGACACAAATTTGTATCGGATGCCATAGCTGCCGGTGCGGTTTGCTGTGTAGTGAACCAAAATCCGGAGGGCTACGGGTCACTCCCGGTGATTGTGGTGGAGGACACCCATAAAGCGTTGCGGGATTTGGCGGCGTATTATCGCAGTAAGTTTCAGATTCCGGTGATAGGCATCACCGGCAGTGTGGGTAAAACCTCCACCAAGGAGATGATTGCCTCGGTGCTTCGGCAGAGCTATCAGACCCACATGACCCAAGGCAACTTTAATAACGAAATCGGTCTGCCCTTGACGGTATTTAACCTCCGGGATGAGGATGAGATTATGGTACTGGAAATGGGCATGAGTGACTTTGGCGAAATTTCCCGTCTGACCCGGATTGCCAAGCCTGATACGGCAGTCATTACCAATATCGGGATTTCGCATATTGAGCATCTGGGAAGCCGTGAGGGTATCAAACAGGCAAAGTTTGAGATTATGGAGGGGCTCCAGATGGATGGTACCGTTATCCTCAACGGCGACGATGATATGCTCTGGAATGCCCGTGGAGAGATTGACTTTGAAACTCTGTACTTTGGCATTCATAACAAGAACTGCGACCTGACAGTCAGTGAGCTTCGCACTTATTCCGACGGTTCGGAATTTACCTGTAAGATTGACGGAGAACTGCATAAATTCTCGGTGAGTGTTCCCGGTGAGCATCACGTTACCAATGCTCTGGCGGCAATTCTGGTGGGGTTGAAATACAACGTTGCTATGGAGGATATCAAAAAGGGTGTCCGGAGCTTCTCCCCCAGCGGACTTCGGCAGACCTTGATTGAGTTCCCCAATTACAAGGTGATTCGGGATTGCTATAACGCAAGTCCTGCGTCCATGAAGTCGGGACTGGAGGTGCTTTCCTTGACCGAGAGCAAGGGTCGGCGTGTTGCCTGCCTTGCGGATATGCTGGAACTGGGTGAAATTTCGGAAGAAGCACATAAGAGTGTTGGCTCCCTTGTGGTGGATTACGGCGTGGATTGCCTGATTACCGTGGGACGGGAAGCCAAATACATTGCCCAGGGCGCAGTAGAAGCAGGGATGAACCCTGCAGATGTGCATGAGTTTGACAATAACGATGCCTTAAAAGAAAAACTCAGCACCTTGCTGAAAAAACAGGATTTGATTTTGGTCAAAGGCTCCCGTGGTATGCGTCTGGAGGAAATTGCCGACGCCATCGGGGAGTTGGATTAACGAATAGAATGGCTTACCAAAGAAGCGGAGGGTTTTTACAGTGCTTGAATTAGGGATAAGTTTGGTTGTTGCATTTTTGGCTGCCGCACTTTGTGGCAAGTGGTTGATTCCGGTGCTACACCGGTTGAAGTTCGGACAGGAAATCCGTGAGGAGGGCCCCAAGTGGCACGAAAAGAAGTCCGGCACCCCCACCATGGGTGGATTTATCTTTATTGTGGGGATTCTGGTGGGACTTTTGGCTCTTTATCTAGCATCTGTATGGCAGGGGCATTACCCCAACATGAGCCATCTCGGGATGTTGCTTGTTATCACCCTCGCCTATGCGGCAATCGGCTTTATCGACGATTATATTAAGGTGATTCTCAAGCGAAATCTGGGTCTGACTGCCGGTCAGAAGTTTGGCTTGCAGTTTCTGGTGGCACTGGTGTTTGTCTGCTGGGCGGTGTTTGGCGGTCATATCAGTACCATGATCCGGATTCCCTTTACTGAAGTACAGTGGGAGATGGGGTGGATATTTATCCCCTTTGCTGTTCTTGTCATTCTGGCGAGTGTCAATAGCGTCAATCTTACCGACGGCCTGGACGGCCTGGCAACCTGTGTCACGCTGGTGGTGGCGTTGTTCTTTATGCTAAGTAGTGTGGTAGGACTCTTTGAGGGAGATTTTATTCCCACAACGGTCGCATATTTTGCAGCGACGGTCATCGGCGGTCTGCTGGGCTTCTTGATTTACAACAAGTTCCCGGCAAAGGTGTTCATGGGGGATACCGGTTCTCTGTGCCTAGGCGGTGCAGTCTGCGGTATGGCAATTCTGACCGAGCAGCCCCTGACCCTGTTGATTGTAGGATTTGTATATGTCATGGAATCCCTGTCGGTGATTCTGCAGGTGACATCTTTTAAGCTCACCGGCAAGCGGATTTTTAAGATGAGCCCCATCCACCATCATTTTGAGATGTGCGGTTGGAGTGAAAAGAAAGTAGTTGCGGTCTTTACGCTGGTAACAGCGGTGCTCTGTGCACTGATGTTCTTCTTTGGTTAAGAGCAGGAGGCTAAGACCGTAAAGAGAGGAAGGAAGCATCATGGCGAAGCAAAATCGTTCCCGGGGCAGAGGATCGTCCCGGTATGAGGATATGGGGCGAAATTTCCGACGGGGTGCGGAGAGAACTACGGAACAAATTCTCCGCAGTTCCGGTGCAAAATCTGCTCAGGATACCTATTCCAAGGCCATGCACTGGTTTCAACCGGTCAAGGGGAGCATCGACTACCCCTTTTTGATTGTGGTGGGGCTGTTGCTGGCATTTGGCTTGGTGATGCTCTTTAGTGCCGGAAGCGCAAGGGCGTTTAACAACTTTGGCGATAGCTTTTGGTACATCAAGAACCAGGTAAAGGGTGTTGTGGTAGGATTGGTGTTTATGTACATCCTGTCAAAGTTTGACTACCATCGACTGGGTGGAAAATGTGCCCTTCTCCTGACGGGCATCAGTTTGCTTTTGCTGGTTCTGGTGCTTGTCCCCGGGGTTGGTACCACCACCAATGGTGCAACCCGATGGTTGTTTGGTTTTCAGCCGTCGGAGATTGCCAAATTTACCGTTATTCTGTTTTTTGCCTTCAGCCTGTCGAAGAATCAGAAAAACCTGTCGGACTTCTGGCATGGGTTCATCCCTTATATCGCAGTTGTGGGCATCTTTGCAGTTTTGCTATTGTTAGAGCCCCATATGTCCTGTACCTTGTTGATAGGGGCAACGGCTTGTTTACTTATGTTTGTGGCAGGTGCAAAAATGAAGCACTTCTGTATTATTGGTGCGCCTGTTTTGGTTGGCGTCATTGTCATGATTGTTGCCGAGCCTTACCGTATGGCACGTGTGGTTTCCTTTTTGGATCCCTTCGCAGATGCCCAGGGCGATGGCTGGCAGATTGTGCAGTCCTTGTATGCCATTGGCTCAGGCGGCATTTTTGGCGTAGGTCTGGGTCAGAGCCGACAGAAGTATTTGTCTCTGCCGGAGCCGCAGAATGACTTTATTTTTTCGGTGCTGGCAGAGGAATTGGGCTTGCTGGGCGTTTTGATTCTGATTGCCTTGTTTATCTTTTTGGTTGTGCGCGGCTGTAAAATTGCCATGAAGGCACCGGACTTATTTGGCACGTTGTTGGTGTTCGGTATTGTAGGAATTGTTGGACTGCAGGCATTGATTAACATTGCTGTGGTTACCTCTTCCGTTCCGGTAACCGGTATGCCGCTGCCCTTCTTTAGCTACGGCAGTACGGCATTATCCATCACCCTTGCGGAAATGGGTATAGTGCTCAATGTATCACGCCAGAGCCGAAATCTGATTTCATAGAAAGGCAGGGAGAGCATATGCGTTTGTTGTTTGCAGGAGGCGGTACGGCAGGTCACATCAATCCGGCGCTTGCACTTGCCAATTACTTTTGCGCCCAGGAGCCTGATGTGGAAATCCGTTTTGTGGGAACTGCGGAGGGCTTAGAGACCGGGCTGGTTCCTCGGGCCGGTTACCCCCTAGATTTCATTCGTATTCACGGGTTTAACCGGAGCATGTCGGTGCAGAACCTGAAAAATATTGCGGAGCTTCCTGTGGCGATTCATGCGGCAGGGAAGCTGATTAAAAAGTTCAAGCCCGATGCCGTCATTGGTACGGGCGGCTATGTGTGCGGCCCGACACTCTATGCGGCGGCCCATAAGGGCATTCCGACCATGGTGCATGAATCTAACGCCTTCCCGGGTATTACTACCAAGCTTTTGGCAGGGTGCGTAGACACGGTGGCATTGGGCGTTGAGGATGCCAAGAAGTATTTGGGCAAGGCTAAGCATATTCTGGTAACCGGAACCCCCATTCGTCCGGCACTCTTAGAGGGTAGCGAGTTTGAATCCCGGCGTAAACTACATCTGGATTCCAGACCCTTTGTGGTGTTCTTCGGGGGGAGCCTGGGAGCCAGAGACTTTAACAAAACTGTGGTGGACTGGATTTGCCAAAATGCCAAGGAGGGCAAATATCAGATTATGATGGGAACCGGAAAACTGCATCAGTACGAGGATGTTATGGCACGGTTTAAGGAGAATGGTGTGAATCTCAAGGAGTTCCCTCATGTACAGATTTGCGAATACATCTATGATATGAACGTGGTTATGCGTGCGGCAGACGTGGTGGTGAGCCGGGCAGGAGCAAGCACGCTGTGTGAGCTGACAGCCCTTGGCAAACCCTCCATTCTGGTGCCGTCTCCCTACGTGACCGATAATCATCAGGAGCATAACGCCCGTGCCGTGGAACGCGGCGGCGGTGCCAGGGTGCTTCTGGAACAGGAATTTACCCCGGAGAGCCTTGCGAAAACTTTGGGAGAGATGACAGACAACCGGGAGACGCTCTTGGCCATGAAACAGGCGGCAGAGAAGATGGGACACGTGGACGCAACCGAGGTACTCTACCGTGAGGTCAAGCGTCTCATGGAACAGAAAAACAGACAGGAAAAATAGGACGACTGCTTACAAGCACCTATTTTACCCATTGCCATACAATAGGGTATAAGGAGGTGCTTGTTGTGCGTAGACTTTCCATTTATGGAGGAAAACCCCTGCGCGGAGAGGTGCGGATTCAGGGCGCAAAGAATGCGGCGTTGCCCATTCTGGCAGCGACCCTGCTGACGGACGAAACCTGTGAAATCCGGAACTGTCCCGACTTGACGGATATTCACGGAACCATGGAGATTCTGGAGAGTCTGGGTGCCCGGGTTTCCTATGACGGAAGGACGGCTACCGTTTGTGCCGCCGGCGCAGACGGAACGGTGATTGCTGAAGAGCTTATGTGCCGCATGCGGTCATCGGTGATTTTCTTGGGTTCCATGCTGAGTCGGAATGGCAAAGCGAGAATCAGCTACCCCGGGGGCTGTGCCCTGGGCGCAAGACCCATAGACCTGCATCTGGATTCCATGCGCCGGTTGGGTGTGGAGTTTTACGAAGAGGAGGGATGCATCTGCGGCGAGCGTAAAGCCTGGAAGCCCCAAACGGTGACCCTCATGTTTCCCAGTGTGGGAGCAACGGAGAATCTGCTGCTGCTCTGTGCTGTATCTCAGGGTGAGACCCTGATTGTCAACCCGGCACGGGAGCCGGAGATTGTGGATTTGCAGAATTTTCTTAACTGTATGGGAGCAGATATTCGGGGAGCCGGCAGTGATACCATTCGTATTCGCGGGGTGTCCCGACTGCACGGGTGCAGTTATACGGTGATACCTGATCGGATTGTGGCGGCAACTTATGCCTGCGCGGTCACTGCCTGCGGCGGTGATGTGCTGCTGCACCGGGCAGAGCCCATGCATCTATGTATGTTCCTGACCACCCTGAAAGAGATGGGGGCACAGATAGACAGCAGTGACCAGCAAATTCGGGTGCGCATGCACCAAAGACCCATGGCGGTTCGGGTGGTGAAAACCCTGCCTTATCCGGGGTTCCCTACGGATATACAGCCCTTGCTCATGGCGGCATTGCTTCGCAGTGTGGGCACCACCGTCTTTACGGAAACCATATTTGAAAACCGGTTTAAGCATGTGGGTGAGTTTTTGCGAATGGGTGCCGAGATTCGCGTGGAGAATATGAATGCCGTGGTGCGAGGTGTACCGGAGCTTCATGGTGCTAAGGTAGAGGCATCAGATTTGCGGGGCGGAGCCGCCCTTGCCATTGCCGGGCTCAGCGCCCGTGGCAGAACCAGTATTGGGGGGCTTTGCTACATGGAACGGGGTTACGAAAATCTCGAAACGCATCTGCGTAGCTTAGGCGCCGATGCAGAAATCACAGAGGATTGAGGCGGATTCTTCCGCCTGCTATATAGGACAAGCATGAGGGAGGAAGAAAGGTTATGGCATATCACAGAAACAAACGAAGAATGAATCCAAAACTGAAAATGGTACTGACCTTTCTGGTGGTGCTCTGCCTCGGTACGGGTATCGGGCTGATGTTCACTCCGATTTTCCATGTACAGGAGGTAATCTGCGAGGGAAATTCCCGTATTCAGGCGGAGGAAATCACCGCTACTGCACAGGAAATCAACGGCAAGAATATTTTTCTGGTACGGCTCTCCGATATCCGCAGGAATGTAGAGGAGATTTCCATGGTGGAGGAAGCCTCTGTCCGCCGGGTGTTCCCCAATAAGATTAAAATTACGGTACGGGAATGTATTCCTGCCGGATATATCTATACGGAAAATCAGTGTGTGCTTTTGGATCTGGAAGGAAAGGTTCTGGATATTATTGCAGATGAGCGGGTAAGTAAAATGGTAGAAGGATTTACTCCCAAGGAAACCCCGGTGCAAACCGGGACCAAGGATGACAAAAAAAATGCTGACAATGGGGAAGAATCCAAAGGGTCGGAAAGCGACGATGCCAAGAAGGAAGAAGCCACCGACGAGGAAACCCAGGAGGAGGTTGCCGATGTGCGCACCTATACGGTGCCGCTGGTTGTGGGACTGGAGCTGCATAAGCCGGAAATCGGCAAAAAAGCAGATAGCAAGGAGAAAGAAAAATACAATCAGGCATTTGCTCTGTTTAGGCAGATGGAAACCAATGGACTGCTGGTTCGTGCCACTTATCTGGATTTGCAGGATGTAAACGATGTGACCTTGGTCATTGAAAACCGGCTGGAAATCCAGTTGGGAGATCTGGAGAATATAGAATACCGCATTGCCTTTTTGGCAAAGGTTATAAGCGAGCGTATTTCTGCCACGGAGCATGCCATCATGGACTATCGTACCGATGATATTTATGTGCGCCAGCCCGAGGACGGCAAAGCGCGTATGAAGGCAACGCCTACCCCGGCGCCTTCAGCGAGCGGAACTGCCAAGCCCTCTGCCTCTGCGGAGGCAGACGGTGACGCCGAGGAAGAATAAAGGCAATAATCGAGGTTTTTCAAAAACACATGGGGTATTTGTAACAAAAATGTAACATTCTCTTAAAAACTTTGAAAAATACCTTTACAAAATCAAAATTCGTGATATAATAGAAGTAATCAATTTAACATGTATCTTTTTGTGAAAAAATAGTAAGTTGCTAAGGTGTAAGGAGGACAAAGACGTGTTTCAGTTTGATACAGAAAAGACAAACCCCGCCCAGATTAAGGTAATCGGTGTCGGCGGCGGCGGTAATAATGCGGTTAACCGAATGATTGACGCACAGATTCAGTGCGTGGAATTTATTGCTGTAAATACGGACAAGCAGGATCTGACTCTGTCTGCGGCGTCTCAGAAAATACAGATTGGTGAGAAGATTACCAAGGGACTGGGCGCAGGTGCCGATCCCGAAATCGGTCAAAAGGCGGCAGAAGAAAGCCGTGACGAGATTGCTCAGGCAATCAAGGGCGCGGACATGGTGTTTGTCACTGCCGGTATGGGCGGCGGTACCGGTACCGGTGCGGCTCCCATTGTTGCAGAGGTTGCAAAAGAAATGGGCGTACTGACCGTAGGTATCGTAACCAAGCCCTTCTTCTTTGAGGGTAAAGCGCGTGCAGTCAATGGCGAAGCAGGTATCAAGAACCTGATGAACGCCGTAGATACGCTGGTTGTTATCCCCAACGACAAGCTTTTGGAGATTGCTGAAAAGCGTACCACCATGCTGGAGTCCTTCCAGATGGCAGACGAGATTCTCCGTCAGGGTGTACAGGGTATCACCGACCTGATTTCCCGTCCCGGTCTGATCAGTCTGGACTTTGCGGATATCAAGACTATCATGAAGGATAGCGGCTTTGCCCACATGGGCATCGGCAGCGCAACCGGCGAAACCCGCGCAGAAGAGGCTGCAAAGAAGGCGATACATAGCCCCATCTTGGAAACCAGCATCGAGGGCGCAACCGGCGTGATTCTGAACGTCACCGGCGGCCCGGATATGGGTATTCTGGAAGTCAAGGAAGCAGCCGAGCTGGTAGAAGAGGCAGCAGACAAGGATGCAAACATCATTTTGGGTGCAATCATTGACGAAAACATGGGCGATGAGATTCAGGTAACTGTCATTGCTACCGGCTTTAAGGGCAATACCCCCAAGGAAGCAGAAGAAAACCCCTTCGATAGCTTTTTGAGCCGTTTTTCCAACGGCGGTAACGTAAAGACCACCGGCGGCGCAACTGCCTCCCCGGCACAGGCTTCCCGCCCGGTAGAGAAGGTTCCCTCCTCCACCAACTTGTTCAGCAAGTTTGGCGAGGACGATGGTATCGACGTTCCTGTATTCCTCCGGAACCGGAACAACTAAGCAACATGATAACACGAAGGCACCCATTTGTGGGTGCCTTTTACTTTTATAAACAAAAATGCGCGTCCGTGTCATCCGTTAATATGTGGAAATAATCTTTTCGACATACTGCTGCATTTCTCTTTTAGAGGATATGCAGTGGGTACCGTTGATAATTTCCTGTTTTTTAGCATCGCTCAGCGCAGAGAATTTCTCCATTGCCTCCGGTCGTTGTGCCAGTGCCATTCCAAGCCCTATGGGCATTTCGTATTTTTCCATGTGATACCTCCAAGAATCATAATACTAATAGGGTATCACAAATCAGATAATCTATACCCTAGATTCTCCATAAAAAAAGAACCTGCAAAATGCAGGTTCTTTGTGTGATTGTCTTAGTTTTCCTTGATTGCTGCCTGTGCTGCTGCAAGTCTTGCAATCGGAACACGGAAGGGAGAACAGGAAACGTAATCCAGTCCAATCTGGTGACAGAACTCAACAGATACGGGGTCGCCGCCGTGCTCACCGCAGATACCGCAGTGCATTTCAGGACGAACCTTCTTACCCAGGGTAACAGCCAGTTCCATCAGCTTACCAACACCGGTCTGGTCGAGTTTTGCGAAGGGATCGTTCTCGAAGATCTTAGCATCGTAGTAAGCATCCAGGAACTTACCTGCATCGTCACGGGAGAAGCCGTAAGTCATCTGGGTCAGGTCGTTGGTACCGAAGCAGAAGAATTCAGCCTCATTAGCAATAACGTCAGCAGTCAGAGCCGCACGCGGAATCTCAATCATGGTACCAACCTCGTACTTCAGTTCAACGCCGGCAGCTGCGATTTCTTCGTCAGCAGTTGCAACAACGTCGCTCTTTACGTACTTCAGCTCTTTCACATCGCCAACCAGCGGAATCATAATCTCGGGAACGATGTTCCAATCGGGATGAGCCTTCTTCACGTTGATTGCTGCACGGATAACAGCCTTGGTCTGCATCTTAGCGATTTCCGGATAGGTAACAGCCAGACGGCAGCCACGGTGACCCATCATGGGGTTGAACTCGTGTAAAGATGCGATGATATTCTTGATATCTTCAACTGTCTTACCCTGAGCGTCAGCTAAAGTCTTAATGTCAGCCTCTTCTGTGGGTACGAACTCGTGAAGCGGAGGATCTAAGA
>JAXJVM010000170.1:0-2717 GCA_036308515.1 Clostridia bacterium
ATATGCGTTACCTCCAAAAGGTTAATAGTCAATCCGGATTGCATAGTTATCTTAGCATGGAGGCATAAAAAAGTAAGGTGCAGAGGTGCCCTGTCATGGGGGCACATCTGCACCTTAGGTGTGTTATTGGTTCTTTACCATTTCGAGAATATACGGTAAAGCAGATTCCAGATCACGCAATGTACGCTCCACATCATTTCTGCTTTGCGGGAGCATAGACTGCAGCGGAACATTCAGCGCACATGCGATATCGTATGCCACGTCCAATCGCATACCCTTGCTGCCGCTTTCGTATCTCTTAATGGTATCCATAGAGACATTTGCCAGGTCTGCCAGATCTTCCTGCTTCAGACCTTGCTTCTTACGTTCTTCTTTCATCCTGTGAGCGAACACCTCGGTGACACTCACAGATGAATTTGATGTCGTTGTTAAATTTGGTGCTGTTGAACGGGCATTGACTTTCCCGTTGTTCGGCACGCAAATTTACCTGTTTGGTACTAACGGTTTCCGCCGCCGGAGGAGATGTTTTCTGCGTGTGCGTATGCTTGCTTTTTGGTAAAATGAGTATAGCGCATAAGCATCATCCTCCTTTGCATTGGATTTTGGAATTGCGAAATGAGATAGTATTTCGTTGTCATACTACCTCCGGCATAAGAACCCAAGCACCAATAAAGATGTCATAAAAATTATTGTGTGGCCTATGCCACAGATGCCATAGTAGTCGAGCGGAGCGTGGCCTCCTGCCCATGTGATTCACTCGGATGTTGACTGCCGTTTTCACGGCTTGAAATTTACCTTTGTAGACTTGATTTGATTTCTTTGCGTGTTGACTAAAAATGATTGTTGATTGAAGCCGATTTGTTTTGTTTGAATAGAAGACTTTGTTGTTGATTGGTGGATGACTGCTGGATCAGATGAGGATGGCCTGCCGGAGCATCTATATTTTACCATTCGCAAAAAGTTCTGTCAATTCGTTTTCTATGGACATTTTGTTAACTTTTTACGCTTCATTTGTCGAATTTTGTCGAATTGGTCCATTTGGTCCAAATTGAATTTGAAATAATTTTGTTGTTGACTTTTATGCTTATTTGCGATATTCTATTAACATCAAGTATAAGGGGGGCTAACCTATGAAAAAGAAGATCGGTGAGCGATTGAGAGACTTGCGTATGGGTGTTCATATCTCTCAGACGAAGCTCGCTTCCATACTGGGTACGCAGCAGTCCAGCATTAACCGCTATGAACAAGGCCAGTCCGTTCCTGTGCCGGAGATATTTATCAAGTATGCGGATTATTTTGATGTGTCTATGGATTATCTGTACTGCCGTACGGATGATCCCAGAGGAAAGCAATATGAGTTCCAGCCTAAGATCCTGCAGGAGAAGGCCGGAGACAACAAGGAAATGCGTGAATTTATTGAAATGTGCTTTGATCCCAAATCGCCGGTCAATGGTCGACTAAAGGAAGCACTGTTCCAGATGTTGAATGAAGGAAAGGAGGAAACATGAAAGCAGTAATCTATGCCCGGTATTCCAGTGATAATCAGCGGGAAGAAAGCATCGAAGGTCAGCTTCGGGAATGCACCGCCTATTGTAAGAAGAATAACATCACGATCCTGCGCACCTATATCGACCGGGCTATGTCTGCTAAAACGGATAACCGCCCTGATTTTCAGCGGATGATAAAGGATAGTGCAAAGGGCCTCTTTGATGCAGTGATCGTGTGGAAGCTGGACCGCTTCGCCCGAAATCGGTATGACAGTGCACACTATAAGGCCCAGCTTCGTAAATATGGTGTCAAAGTTCTTTCTGCCACAGAGAACATCTCCGAAGGACCGGAGGGCATCATCCTGGAATCCATGTTGGAGGGCATGGCTGAATACTATTCCGCTGAGCTTTCCGAAAAGGTGATCCGTGGTCATACTGAAAACGCTCTGAAATGCAAGTACAACGGCGGCACTCCCACCTTCGGCTATTTTATCGATAAGGACAAGCAGTATCAGATTGATCCCCGAACTGCTCCCGTTGTACTGGATATCTTCACCCAGTATGACAAAGGTGCAACAATGAAAGAAATCCGGGATTTCCTCAATGCCGTAGGTGTTACCACAGTTCGAGGAAAACCCATTGATTTGAACTTTGTTTCCCATATTCTGCACAACCGCAAATTCATTGGCGAGTACAGCTACCGGGATATTGTCACTCCTAACGGCATTCCCACCCTTGTGCCGCAGGATTTGTTTGACCGGGTACAGGAACGGATGGCAAAGAATAAAAAGGCACCGGCCCGTCACAAGGCTGACGATGATTATCTGCTGACCACCAAGCTGTTCTGCGGCACCTGTCATGCTCCGATGGTTGGTGAATGTGGTACAAGTTCCAGCCAGAAACGAAAGTACCACTATTATCGTTGTGCCAACACAAAGAAGAAAAAGACCTGTGATGCCAAACGCAAAACGGTACGCAAGCTGCCCATAGAAAATGCCGTGGTCAACGCAGTTATGGAGAAAATCATGGACGATAACTTTGTTGCGTACATTACCGACACGGTTATGGAAATGCAGACCCATGAAAGCAGCGTACTTCCGGCACTGCGCAAGCAGTTGGAGGAAACAGAACGTGGCATCACCAATATGCTCAATGCAATCCAGGCTGGTATCTTCAACGCATCCACCAAGCAGCGGCTGGATGAATTGGAGCAGCGAAAGGCAGACATCG
>JAXJVM010000171.1:0-7911 GCA_036308515.1 Clostridia bacterium
ATTATCTCCCGTGCCATTCCGGAGATTGACGGCTTTAAGCCCTCTCACCGGAAGCTGCTCTATACCATGTACAAGATGGGCTTGCTGACAGGAAACCGCACCAAGTCCGCCAACGTAGTGGGACAGACTATGCGCTTAAACCCCCACGGTGACATGGCAATCTACGAAACCATGGTACGTCTTACCGAGGGCAACGGCTCTCTGTTGCTGCCTTTGGTGGATTCTAAGGGCAACTTCGGTCGGCAGTATTCCAGAGACATGGCATTCGCCGCCGCCCGTTATACCGAGGTGAAGCTTGCCAAGGTCTGCAGTGAAATCTTTCGGGACATGGACAAGAACACCATCGACTTTGTGGACAACTATGACGGCACCATGAAGGAGCCGGTGCTTCTTCCCACCACCTTCCCCAACGTGTTGGCAAACCCCAACCAGGGTATTGCCGTGGGTATGGCGTCCAACATCTGCCCCTTTAACCTGAAGGAGCTTTGCGAGGCCACCATTCTCGTCATGAAGGATCCTGAGGCGGATTTGCTTGACGTCATGCCTGCACCGGACTTCCCCTTTGGGGCGTCCATCATTTATAACCCGGACGAAATGCGGGAAATCTACAAGACCGGCAGGGGCAGCTTTAAAATGCGCGCCACCTACACCTACGACAAAAAGCAGAACTGCATCGACATTACCGAAATCCCCTACACCACCACGGTGGAGGCCATCGTAGAGAAGATTGTGGATTTGGTAAAGGCCAGCAAGGTAAAAGAAATCTCCGACATTCGAGATGAGACCGACAAGAAAGGTATGAAGCTGACCATCGACTTAAAGCGCGGTACCGACCCGGATAAGCTCATGGCAAAGCTCTACCGCATGACCCCGCTGCAGGACAGCTTTGGCTGTAACTTTAATATTCTGGTAGAAGGCTCCCCCATGGTACTGGGTGTCAACGATATCCTGTGCGAATGGCTGCGGTTCCGCCGCAGCTGCGTTCTGCGCGGCGTCGCCTTTGACATTGCCAAGAAGAGCGAAAAACTCCATCTCCTTGAGGGTCTGGAACTGATTCTCTTAGATATTGACAAGGCAGTAAAAATCGTTCGGGAAACCGAAGAGGATGCCATGGTTATTCCCAACCTCATGGCAGGCTTTGGCATTGACGAGGTACAGGCAGAGTACGTGGCAGAAATCAAGCTGCGCAACCTGAATAAGGACTACATCATCAAGCATGTAGCGGAGATTGAAAAGCTGAAAGCAGAGATTGAGGATCTGGAAAATATCCAAAAGAGCAAAACCCGGGTCAACAAAATTATCGAAAAGCAGCTGCGGGAGGCAGCCAAGAAATACAGCACCGACCGCCGCACCCAACTGATTTCCGAGGAAACTATCATAGAGCACCACGAGGAACAACTGGTGGAGGACTACGCAGTGAAGCTTTTCCGCACCAAGGACAACTACATTAAGAAGATTTCTCTGGTCTCCCTGCGCACCAGCGGCGAGCAGAGAGTCAAGGACGATGATATCATCATTCAGGAAGAGGACGCAAGCAACCGCAGTGAAATCCTGTTCTTTGCCGGCAGCGGCGAGGTGTACAAGTTCCGTGCCAGCGATATTCCCGATGGCAAGGCAAGTCAGCTGGGTGAGTTCATCCCCAACCTGCTGGGTATGACCGAAAAAGAGGACATTGTAGGCATGGTACTTAGCGGCGATTATAGCGGACATCTGCTGTTTGTCTTTGAAAACGGCAAATGCGCCAAGGTTCCCCTTGCCAGCTACGCAACCAAGTCCAACCGGCGTAAGCTTACCGGCGGCTTTTCCACAAATTCGCCTCTGGTGAGCATGATTTACCTGAAAGAGGACACTGAGGTGATGCTCATTAGCACAGCGGACAAGGCACTGACAGTGAATACTGAAAAGATTCCCGTCAAGGCAACCCGAAGCAGTCAGGGCGTCAACGTAATGACATTAAGAAAGAACGCCGTAGTGAAGCAGGCAGTACCGGCAACACAGAGCGGCATCGGCAACACCAGCCACTACCGCAGTAGGAACATTCCGGCAGCCGGCACGCTGATCCGTGATGCAGATAAAGGCATTGAACAAATCGGTTTTGACCTGACATCAGACAACGAAGCATAGAACAGAGGACTTAGGCGAATGCCTAAGTCCTCTTATTTTTTATTCTTCTTCCTCTTCTGCCGGGGGCGTGTACTGTATGAGCACCTTGCCCACACGTCTGCCATCCAGTTCCTTGACAGTCACATGAAGGCCGTTTTCTTCAAAAACATCGCCGATTTCCGGCATTTTTTCCAGCTTTTCCATCACCCAGCCGGTCACGGTATTCTGTTCCGTCTCTTCAGTCAAGCCGAAGAGTTCCAGCACCTCTTCCACATCGGCACTACCGGAGACCAGGTACTCGGTCTCGCTGATTTTTTCTATATCCTCTACAACATCATCATGCTCGTCCCAGATTTCGCCGACCAGCTCTTCCAGAATATCCTCCATGGTAACAATACCCTTGGTGCCGCCGTATTCATCGGTAACGATTGCCATGTGTGCCTGGGAGTTCTGTAGGTGCTTAATCAACTTGGAAATCTTAATGGACTCCGACACAAAGATTGCCGGTTTGATAATATCCTCCATAGTCTGACCCTTGGTGCGAATCATCACAAAGAAGTCCCGTTGATGAATCACACCAACAATGTTGTCAATGGTCTCCTTATATACGGGAATCCGGGAGAACTTGGTTTCCATAAAGATATTGTAGATGGCCTGCTGATCCTCTTCAATATCCACGGCGGTCAAATCCACTCTAGGGGTGAGAATTTCCCCTGCTTCCATATCGTTAAACTCAATGGCGCTCTTAATCAGGTCACCCTCCTGCTCGTCAATACCGCCCTCGTTCTGGGCTTCCTCCACCATGGTAAGAAGCTCCTGTTCGGTAATTCCCCGGTCGCTTTTGGTTTTAAAAATTTTATTAAGCAAGACCTTCCACAGACCAAAAAGCCAGTTAAAGGGTACCAGCACCGTCATAATCACTTTAAGGATGGGAGCCGAGAACATGGCAAAGCTTTCCGGTGATTCCTTCGCCAGGCTCTTTGGCGAAATCTCGCCAAATATCAGAACGACCACCGTCATAACAATGGTAGAAAGCATGGCACCGTGTGAATGCGAAACCTGCAGAAACAGGATGGTCGCAAGGGACGATGCGGCAATATTCACCACATTGTTGCCGATGAGAATCGTGGATAGCAATTTGTCATAATTTTCCGACATAGCAAGTGCCAATTCCGCTTTTTTGTTACCGTCATTTGCCAGATTCTTGAGGCGAATGCGGCTCAGTGAGGAGAACGCCGTCTCCGTCGCCGAAAAATACGCGGAACAAAGGATAAGTACAATGAGCCAAAGTATAAGCCCCGGGCTACTGTCCATAAGGTAAAAATTCCCCCTAGTAAAAAATTTATTTAATTAGAGTTTATTATAGCATAACTGCCATAGATTTTGCAACATATATTTTCGAGAATTTTCAAAAATAAAATTGTCATCAAAAATATTATGAAGCAGAAAGGAGTTTTTTATCCCATGGAGCAGTATCATTACAATCCCTTAGAGGACTTAGCATACGGAAGGACCTTTCTTCCTATCTACGCAATCCTGGCACAACAGGATATGATGTCTACGCCTTTGATTCCGCCTATTTTATTTTGGAAAGTCAAAGAAGGACAGGTAAAACCCCAGTAATTTCACAGATTCTATGCGGCAAAGCCGCATAGAATCCCCAAAATTCGTACATAATGTTAGAAAACAAGAAAGGTAACAGATCTATGGCGCATTACATCATCTCCCCCGGAACAGACATTTACGGAACGGTTGCAATCAGCGGCAGTAAAAATGCGGCCTTGCCCATATTAGCCGCCGGACTGCTCTCAGAGGGCGAATCGGTTTTTACCGGGATTCCGGAGCTTTCCGACACAGCGCGGATGGGGGAGCTGCTTCTTTGCATGGGTGCCACTTTTATCCGCAACGCAGACGGTACCGTTGGGGTCTCTCTGCCTGCCGCCGGACGGAGAAAAACCGCACCTCTGGAGCTGGTCAGCAAGCTGCGCGCCTCATTTCTGGTTATGGCTCCCATGCTGGCACGCTGCGGCAAGGTACGGATGCCTCTACCCGGGGGCTGCCAAATCGGTGCGCGCCCCATTGACCTGCATCTAAAAGGTTTTTCTGCCATGGGGGCAAAAATTCGGCAGGGACACGGCTATGTAGAGGCGGTCTGCGACCGTCTGCAGGGCACCAATATTTATCTGGATTTTCCCAGTGTTGGTGCCACGGAAAATCTCATGCTTGCCGCCTGTCTTGCTGAAGGTGAGACTGTGATCGAAAACGCCGCCGCAGAGCCGGAGATTACCGACCTTGCCGGATGTCTTACTGCCATGGGGGCGGAAATCCAGGGCGCCGGCAGTGACACCATCCGTATTATTGGCAAGGACACCCTTCACCCCTGTCAGTACCGCATCATTCCCGACCGGATTGAGACGGGAACCTTTCTCGCTCTTGCCGCAGCCGGTCATGGGGATTTGACCCTCACCAACGTCTGTCTGGGGCACATTAAGCCGGTGCTTGCCAAGCTGGAAGAGATGGGGTTTGCCATGGAGGCAGGGACGGATATGATTCATATTTCACCCTGTGAGCGATTTAAGTCGGTAGATATCAAAACCCTGCCTCACCCGGGCTTTCCTACGGATATGCAGTCCCAGTTTATGGCGCTCATGAGTGTGGCAGAGGGCACCGGAATCGTGGTGGAAACCGTTTTTGAAAACCGGTTCATGCAGGTGCCGGAGCTTTTACGCATGGGTGCCAAAATCAAAATTGACGGCAGAACTGCCGTAGTGGACGGCAGTAAGCGGCTCAGCGGTGCCCGAGTACGGGCAACAGACCTGCGGGCAGGTGCCGCACTGGTCATTGCCGCCCTTGCCGCCCAAGGCGAGACCGTTATTGATGATATCGAACATATGGAACGTGGCTACGAACACTTTGTAGAAAAGCTCCAGAGCATCGGGGTGAAAATACAAAAAAGCACGGACGAATGACCGTTCCCGATGGCGATATTTCTATGGCGCATAAAAAACTCTTGACACTAAAAAAAAGTTATGTTATGATTCTTATAACTGAATAAGCAAAGGCTATGATGAAGACGGTCGGTAAACGGCGTCCGGAGAGAATTGGCGGTTGCTGCGAGCCAATGACAAGGTTTACCAAGGGCCCATCACTTCTGAGCTGGATACCCGAACCACAGAGGGCGTAGGCGTATCTCGCAGACTGCCGCGTCAGTGCAGAGGGCTTGTTAGAGCCTGCGAGGGGCATAAGCTGCAAGGCTTATGCAATTTGAGTGGTACCGCGGAGTTGCATCCGTCTCAAAGATGACTTTGAGGCGGTTTTTTTATTACAAATTTGCAAAATAGAACGAAATTTGCTGAGTATCAAAGGAGGTTTGTAACCATGGGAGAAGTTTTTGAAAAACCACAGGAATTACAGCAGCAGCTGAAGGATGTGGCACAGCGTATTCGTCAGACCAGAGAGCTGATGGGCTATTCTGTCGAGGAAATGGCGAAGCACACCGGTGTGACCACCGCGGAGTATCAGGCGTTTGAGTCCGGTACCCAGGACTTTAACTTTACCTTTATCTACAAATGTGCGAAAAAATTTCACATTGACCCCACCGACCTGTTAAAGGGTTCCAGCCCGACCCTGAGCAGCTATGAGGTCACCAAGAAAGGTGAGGGGCTTCCCATTGCCAGATTGGCAGGCTATTCGTACAAAAATCTGGCGCCACTGTTCAAAGACAAGGTGGTTGAACCCTTCTACGTCACCATCCCTTATACCAACGAGGATTTGGCACACCCCCACTTCTCCACCCATAAGGGTCAGGAGTTTGATATTGTGGTCAAAGGCAGACTGAAAGCCTTTATCGGTGATAACGTAGAGATTCTGGAAGAGGGCGACAGCATCTACTACAACAGTACCACGCCCCATGCCCTTGCAGCCCTTGACGGCGAGGATGTAGAGCTCTACGCTATGGTCATCAGGAAGGATGATACCTCCGGCGCGCCGGCACCTGACTTCTCCCGGGATGAGACCCATGCCGAGCAGTCCGGCACTCCGGTATACCGGAAGTTCGTGGATACAGTGGAGGACGACCAGAACCGGTTGGTGAGCCTCAAGTTCAAGAACGAGGATTCCTTCAACTTTGCCTTCGATTGTGTGGATGAACTGGCGAAGAAGTGTCCCAACAAAAACGCCATGATTTATGTTTCTAACGAGAAAGATGAGCACCGCTTCACCTTTGCGGAAATGAGCCGGTATTCCTCCATGACCGCCAATTACTTTGAAAGCCTCGGCATCCGCAAGGGTGATCGGGTCATGCTGGTACTCAAACGCCATTATCAGTTCTGGTTTTCCATTCTGGCACTGCATAAAATCGGCGCCGTTGCCATTCCGGCAACCCATCAGCTCATGGAACACGACTTTGACTACCGCTTCAAAGCAGCCGGGGTCAAGGCCATTGTCTGCACCGCAGACGGTGACGTGGCTGAACAGGTAGACCTTGCCGCTGCCAAGAGCGATACCCTGCGCCTCAAGGTCATGGCAAGAGGCACCCGTGAGGGCTGGCACGACTTTGACACGGAAATGCTGCGCTTCAGCGATGTCTATGCCCGGCCGGCAGATGCCGCCTGCGGCAAAGACCCCATGGTTATGTTCTTCACCTCCGGCACCACCGGCTACCCAAAAATCGCAATCCAAAGTCACAAATACCCCTTGGGTCACTTTGTCACCGCCAAATACTGGCATAATGTGAACCCGGACGGCATCCACTTCACCATCTCCGACACAGGCTGGGGAAAAGCCCTTTGGGGAAAGCTCTACGGACAATGGCTCTGTGAGTGTGCCATCTTTGTGTATGACTTTGAAAAATTCAACGCCAACGATATTCTGCCCATGTTCAAGAAGTACAACATCACCACCTTCTGTGCGCCGCCTACCATGTACCGGTTTTTCATCAAGGAGGATTTGTCCAAGTTTGACCTGTCCAGTATTGAATATTCCACCACTGCCGGCGAAGCACTGAATCCCGAGGTTTACGAGCAGTGGAAAAAGGCAACCGGGCTTCGGCTGATGGAGGGCTTCGGGCAGACCGAAACCACCCTTGCCATTGGTAATCTGCGTGGTTCCATGACCAAGCCCGGCTCCATGGGTAAGCCCAATCCTACGTACGACATTGACATTGCTTTGGATGACGAATCCAGTGCCAAGGTTGGCGAAACCGGAGAAATTGTGGTCAAAACCAACGAACATATCCCCTGCGGCCTGTTCTCCGGTTACTATGGTGACGAAGAAGGCACCAAGCGTTCTTGGCACGATGGTATGTATCACACCGGCGACCTGGCATGGCGTGATGAGGACGGCTACTACTGGTATGTAGGAAGAATTGATGATGTTATTAAGTCCTCCGGCTACCGCATTGGCCCCTTTGAGATCGAGAACGTCATTATGGAACTTCCCTACGTTCTGGAATGTGCCATTACCCCTGTTCCCGACCCTGTCCGCGGACAGGTAGTCAAGGCAACCATTGTCCTTGTGAAGGGTACGGAGGGCACCGACGCACTGAAAAAGGAAATCCAGACCTACGTCAAGACCCATACCGCTCCCTACAAGTACCCCCGCGTGGTGGAATTTGTGGAAGAGCTTCCGAAAACCATCAGCGGTAAAATTCGCCGTGTGGAAATCCGGGAAAACGACAACGAGAAATAAATAAATGATGCAAAAAGGTGCTCCCTGGTCGGGGAGCACCTCAGACTGTCGAAAAAGTCGGTCTACCGCAAGCATGGATTATAAAATAGACTTGTAGGGCAGGATGCCTTCTCCTTGAGG
>JAXJVM010000172.1:0-4710 GCA_036308515.1 Clostridia bacterium
CTGATGGGACTGTCCACTGGAGCGGAAGCCATGAAGATGATTGCCGCCGGGTTTATCGTCTTTATGATCCCGGTCATCGGGGAAGGCATTGTTGCAGCCATAGCCACACTGAACGCGGGAATGCGTCACTTTATCCGGTCTTGAACCGGAGAACAGAATAAGAATACATATCCAGAGCCGTCTATCTGTCATGGAAAGGCGGCTTTTGATATGGGAATAAAAACCTCATTACTACACGAAAATGAATGACTTATAAGCATACACAAACTTCATCACTTCATTAGATTCATCGAAGTCTGGTTCCCCTTTTTCAATTGCGGCAAATACAGTGTTGTCATGTAAATCACAAAAACAAGTTTCAGTAGTTGCGTCATTAGCACTGGTTCTACTCATTTCAACGATAACGGCTGGATCACCCTTTTTCATAGGAATAATTAAAGGCTGTTTCTTTGAGTTCATCATATATACATGACGTTCATTTCCAGCAAGAAGCGAAATAATTTTATTGTTTTGTAATGCGTGAGCCTCTTTTATTTTACCCTTACATTGGGCTTGGTCAGGGTGCATACAGCATCTTTTCATTGACTTTCGCATCATTTCCATGACTTGAACTTCTGGCGGCTTTTTGGATGTTTGCGATATTGACATCACTTTGTTTTTACAGCAATCTTTATGTTTCATACCGCTACCGCATGGACAAGGTTCACCGTCTAAAATTCTTATATATTTTAATGGATTCATTTCTTTACCACTTTCATTCGGACTATATATTCTTATTTATGCAACACTTTGTTTTAGAATACCACAAAATATGCCAAATCGAAAGGAGAACCCTATGTCATCTCAAATCTATATGCTGATTGCCGTAGCCGCCGTGATGTTTTGTGTCATCGGCGGCCTCTCTCTTTTAGCACACTATTATACGCTCAGCGGAATCAAATCCCGCACAGTAGGTGACGGTCAGCATGGTACCGCACGTTTTTCCACCAAGCGGGAAATCAAAAATATCTATAAACACATCCCATTCCGGCCTGAGCTTTGGCGACGGGGACAGTCCCTCCCTGCCACAGATGAGCAGGGAATCATCCTCGGCAGTACAGGAGCCAAGAACAAAGTGACGGCACTTGTGGATACCGATGATGTCCACTGCATGATGATTGGTGCCTCCGGCGTAGGTAAGACGGCATTCTTCTTATACCCCAATCTGGAATATGCCTGCGCCTCGGGTATGAGCTTTTTGACCACCGACACCAAGGGTGATCTTTATCGCAATTATGGTGCCATTGCCCGTGATTATTACGGCTACCGTGTGGCGGTCATCGATCTTCGTAACCCCACCCGCTCAGACGGCAACAATATGCTCCATCTGGTCAACACCTACATGGATCAGTACCTTGCTGATGAAAACAACCTTGTATCAAAGGCAAAAGCGGAAAAGTACGTAAAGATTATCTCCAAAACCATCATCAATGCCAGCGGTGAGAATTATGGACAAAATCAGTTTTTCTATGATGCCGCCGAAGGACTCCTGTCCTCGGTGATTCTGCTGATTGCCGAATATCTGCCCCCCACTGAGGTGGATGGGAAAAAGGTGGACTGCCGTCATATCATCAGTGTGTTCAAACTGGTACAGGATTTATTATCACCCAGCAAAGTAAAAGGAAAAAGCCAATTCCAGCTCCTGATGGATAAACTGCCATCCGACCACAAGGCCCGCTGGTTTGCGGGAGCTGCCCTCAATTCCGCAGAGCAGGCCATGGCATCGGTGCTCTCCACCGTACTATCCCGTTTAAATGCCTTCCTTGACTCCGAGATGGAACAGATACTCTGCTTTGAAACAGCTATTGATGCGGAAAAGTTCTGTAATGAAAAATCCGCACTGTTCATTGTGCTTCCCGAAGAAGATCTAACTAAGTATTTTATGGTATCCCTTATGATCCAGCAGCTTTACCGTGAAATCCTTGCGGTGGCCGATGAAAACGGCGGCAAGCTAAAAAACCGTGTGATGTTTTACTGCGATGAGCTGGGAACGCTTCCGGCTATTGAATCGCTTGAATTAATTTTCAGTGCATCACGTTCACGCCGGCTTTCCATGGTGCCCATCATACAGTCCTTCGGTCAGCTCGAAAAAAACTATGGTAAAGAGGGTTCAGAGATCATCGTAGACAACTGCCAGGACACCATCTTCGGCGGCTTCGCTCCAAACAGTCAGACCGCAGAGGTGCTGAGTAAGGCGCTGGGTAGCCGCACCGTCATGAGCGGCAGCGTAAGCCGGGGGAAAAACGATCCCAGCCAATCCCTGCAGATGATGGAGCGCACCCTCATGACGCCGGATGAATTGAAGTCTATTCCCAAAGGCAGCTTTGTCGTTATGAAAACTGGCACCCATCCTATGAGGACAAAGCTGAGGCTGTTCCTTGATTGGGGCATTCGTTTTGGAGAGCCTTATACAGTGGAGGAAAAAGCACACCGGAAAGTGGTCTATGCCGATAAGAACACACTGGAAGAAAACATCGTCCGCAAGCACATGGCATGCATCATGGTGGATGAAGATACCGGAGAGATTTTAGAGTCGACAGCCGGGACAGGAACCCTTCATACCCCGGTAGCAGAATCCACTGAAAATGCTGTGCGCCGACGCACTGTACTCAAAACCTAAAGGGAGGGATATCCATGAGTTACTTCAACCATATCTACACTGCCTCGCCCGATGAGCTTCCCCACCGGGCGAGGACTGTTTATATATATCTGTGTGACCGTGCCGGAAAAAGTGCGGACTGCTGGCCTGCTGTAAAAACCATAGCCGCTGATTTGCAGCTCTCACGCAGCACTGTCAAGCGTGCACTGCATGATCTGGTCAAGGTGGGGCTTATTGAAAAAGAACCTCGCTATCGGGAGAATGGGAGTAATACCAGCAACAGGCTTATTTTAAGAAAATAACAGGCTGCAGCAAAGGGAAAAGTCGGATTTTCCGCCAAGGGGAAGAATTGTCTTTTTGCTGAACCCAGGTGCGGTTCACTGTGGACCCACCAGAACTTCCCACTCTAAGAAAGGCTTATTACAGAAAAAGAATACAGTATATTTTTTTATGTTTTAACGGTCAGTCAACTACGAAAGAACAATGACTTAACCTCTGGGCGATTATTCGAACTATTTGGAGTAAAAGCAAGTGCATATCCGCAAGATTAAAAGTGGAGACAGCCTTACCCTATTTTCTCTGTTTCTGAAGATATGCAATGTGCTTGAAACTCAAACAGATATGTGCAGGAAGATTTAGTGGATCAGAATTCGTTAATCACATATATAACTGCGAAGAGCGATGATAGTTGCAGACTTGTAGACAAAAAATTAGGTTTGCAACTTCATAAGGTTTAACTTGGGATAGGCAATAAAAAATCTTGACCGAATCGGTTGATTATGTTATTATAATATAAACCGATTCGGTTTAAAAGATTTTAATGAGGAGGCAATGACATGGAAAAATTTTTAAATTTACCTGTAGAAAAACAAAATATAATTATTGATGCCGCATTAAAAACCTTTGCAGTGCATGGATATAAGAAAACATCTATTAGTGATATAGCCAGTAGTGCAGGTATTTCCAAAGCAATGGTATTTCATTATTTTGGCACAAAGAAAGAGCTATACGTATACTTGGTTAATATGTGTGTGTGCAGCATTAGTACCGAGGTTGTAGAGAAATTTGATGAGAGTATTACAGACTTATTTGATCGGATTGCATATACATCTAAGCTTAAAATGAATTTGATGAAAAAACATCCTTATGTCTCTTCGTTTATTCAGAGTGCCTATTTTGAAAATGATGATGAAGTTAAGGAAGAACTAAAAACTATTTTTAGCAAAGGTGACGGCAGAACCATCGGAAAGAAAATGGCTTTTGATGGTGCAGATTTTTCAAAATTCAAAGATGATGTTGATCCAAACCTTGTTATGAACATGATTGACTGGATTTCCGAGGGATATATGAGCAAAATGGCAGGTGTGGGAGAAAGTGATCTTGATGAATTATATAAGGTGTTTGAAGAATGCCTGAAACTTTTTAGAAGAAACTTTTATAAGTGATCATTAAAAATGAAGGAGGGAAAGTTTTATGAATTCATATGTGCTTAGTTTTCAGGAGATCGATAGACATAAGCTCATGGCAGTTGGGGGTAAAGGCGCCAACCTTGGAGAATTATCCAGAATTGAGGGAATACGAGTACCGGAGGGCTTTTGCATTACGACCGAAGCATACAAAAAAATAATCAACGAAACACCGGAATTAGACTCATTGTTGGAGCAATTGTCCCTGCTAAAGGCAGAAGACAGACAGAAAATCAGTGAAATCAGCGGAATGATTCGCAGGGTTATTGAAGGAATCATTATTTCAAAGGACATTGAGGAAGAAGTCCTTCATTATCTCGCAAGGTATGGTGAGAACAATGCTTATGCCGTGCGTTCCAGTGCCACAGCGGAGGATCTTCCTACGGCCTCCTTTGCAGGGCAGCAGGATACTTATTTGAATATCAAAGGAAAAGATTCGATTCTTAAGCATATCAGTATGTGCTGGGCATCACTGTTTACCGATCGTGCAGTTACCTATCGCATCCGCAATAACTTCGGTCACAGTAAGGTCTATTTATCTGTCATTGTTCAGCGGATGGTATTCCCCCAGGCATCAGGGATTATGTTCACAGCAGATCCCGTCAC
>JAXJVM010000173.1:0-5993 GCA_036308515.1 Clostridia bacterium
ACGAAAACGATTTCACAAAATATACCTTCCTTTTTCGGCATCTGCCAGCGTGTCGATAGTTTATCGACACGCTGAGGGTTCGCGGCAGCGAACCCTTTATGCATCTAAAAATTCTAATAATGTCTCCATGTTGCCCTCGGAGTATTCCACCTCGGAGGAATACTGCCGGGCAAGCTCTGCCAAATCCTCCGGTGTTACACTGCCGTGGTTTTGGGCATGGGCAGCGCATAACCCCTGCAAAAGTGTTACGCTCAGCAGGGCAAACCCCAGTCGGGGACGGAGCCTGCCGTCGTAAAGCCCCTCTGCCAAATGACGATGGACAAAATACACCAGCAGTTGTTCCCAGGCAATCTCCCAGTGGGGTGCGGAAAAAAGCCCGGGCAAAATTCCGTTCAGGTTTTTCAGTTCTGCCAGACGGTCTGTCCAGGTGGGGGACAGATGTTCCAACTGCCAGAACACCTCCGCCCATTGGGCAAAGGTCAAATCCGGTAGAGAAAGCTCGTAGACCTCTGCCAGATGCGTCATCCGAGCGGCAACGGCTTGGGTACGATTCTGTAAAATCTCATAGATGTGGTCACGCAGGGAGAAAAAGGCGTTCTCCTCTGGTTCGGAGAGTTCCTCTGCATCGGTGTGCAGTGGCAAAAATTCGGTTTTTTTCTGTCGGGTGAGAATCAGACTTGCAGCGGCTTCACAACAGAGCCCCAACCCCAGTTCTTCCCGGTCGGAGAAGAAGTTGCGGAATCGGGGATGATCGGTGCAAATCTGGCAGAGGGCGTCCTCTCCTAGCTGCAAAATAATGTCGCAGAGGTTGCGTTGGTTCAGGAAGGGACAGCGCTCGCCCTTGATCAGACAAAAATGCGCACCATCTTCCCCCTGTGCCATACCCTGGCGCAGTCGGTCACCGAAAGCCCCCGGAACGCCTTGGTAGGCCCGATAGGTTTCCGGGTCAATATCAATTTCCCAACCAATGCAGCAGCTATGACGACACTTGTCCGCAATGCAAGAAAATTCTGTATAATAGTCTGGAATATAAATGTTCATGGCATCACCCCAATGCTACATCCAGAATCAGCATAATGGCAAACCCAATGGCAAAAAACACTGTCCCGGTGTGGGAGTGCTCCCCCTCGGACATTTCGGGAATTAACTCTTCTACCACCACGTAGAGCATGGAGCCTGCGGCAAAACTTAAAAGATAGGGCAGTGCCGGAATCACGAACCCTGCCGTCAGCAGGGTGAGGATGGCACCCAGGGGTTCTACCACCCCGGAAAGTGCACCATAGAAGAAGGACTTGCCCCGGGACATGCCCTCGGCGCGCAGAGGCATGGCAATAATGGCACCCTCGGGGATGTTCTGTACCGCAATCCCTACCGCCAGTGCCGTGACTGCCGCAGTGGAAATCATCGCTTCGCCTGAGAGCCAGCCGGCAAGCAGAACACCGACCGCCATACCCTCCGGCAGGTTATGCAGGGCAACTGCCAAAATCATCATGGAGGATTTTTTCAAATTACTTTTGGGGCCCTCGGCGTGTTCACTGTTCATATGCAGATGGGGAATCAACTTATCCAGCAGCATCAAAAAGACCATGCCCAGTCCCAGCCCAAGGACCGCCGGAAGAAAGGCAAGCTTCCCCAACTGTGACGATTGCTCCATGGCAGGAATCAGCAGACTCCATACCGAGGCGGCAACCATCACTCCGGCGGCAAAGCCGGTAAAGGCGCGCTGGATCTCCCGGGGCATTGCCTTTTTTAAAAACAGGACACAGGTGGCACCCAGAGTTGTTCCCAATAGGGGAATGGTCAGCGCTTGTATCATTTGTAATTGCATCATCGACACCTCGTTTCTTTTTTTATTGTAACAGGGAGCAGATTGTCTGTCAACAAAAAAGAAGCCCCAAAAGGCTTCTCGCCGTTAATTCTGTATACAGATATTTTGTTTGGTCAATAGGGGGTACGACACCAACTCTGTACTGTCCAGATTCTCCCGGTGCATATCCACGGCGCAGATTTGCCGGTTGTCATAGGTGGTGTAATAATAAATGCCCTGGTCGGTGTTGACACAGGAGGAGTAGATGGTGACTTCGTAGACATCCTCCTCTAGGCAGACGCAGCCGCGCTGCTGTTCCACTGAGCCTAGCATATGAAAGAACTGGCTGACGCTTTCTTCCTCGGTCTTGCCGGAGACGGCGTTGAGGCGACAAAAGACGCCCCGGATAAACCGGGATTGGGAGGACAAATCCCCCGGCAATCCCAGAGCACCCAGCCCACGGGAATAGGTGTTCAGGGGGAACTTGCCGCAGAACCGGTCTGCGGGTACTTGGTTGGTCAGGAAGGGATAGTTATTCAGGGCGAACATCTGCATGGGAAAGGGTGGGTTGTTGGTAAGCACCTCCACCGGATTGTCGTAGACCATCAAGCCCTCCGCTGTGGGCTCCACACAGATGGCACCGGTTTTATCCGCAATCATCCAATGAAGCGGCGAAAGTGGTAATTGGTCACTAAAGGGGAGGTTTACCAGATTGGCGCGGTTTAGCAGCTCTCGTGCCTGGGACAGGGTTTCACATTGACCCAGTACCCAAGGGATAAACTCAAAGGGAGTCACATTGTCCTTGCTCGCAATGGGGGGCAGATAGACTGCGTTACCGGGAAAGTTCAGCCCTGCCATACCCAGACCCTTTTCGTTAACAGCATCGTAATAGAGGGGATAGTCGGTCTGTACATATGCCATGCCTATCATGGCGAAGTGCGCATCCTGAACCGGCAGACGCCGGTAAGGCAAGGGGAATCGCCGGGGTGTTATGGTAACGGTTTCCGCGTAAGAAAATTCATAGTCCAGATTTCGTCCGAAGTAATGGTCCTTGGTCTGGTAGGTCATGGCAGTACACATACAATCGCTCCTTTTGGTATTAGCATCCCCAATGGATGCAAGTCTATCCCAAAAATGCCTTGATTTCCTCCAGGTGTTTGTGTGCTGTTTCTCTGCCAATGTCATAGACCTGCTGTAAAATTTTTGGGTTCCGCTCCACGCGCTTTACAGGAAGCGGCTGCTCCGGCTGAATTACCAGCAGATTGTCATCGTCCTTACGGCTGCGGATGTACTCGGTGGTTTCGTTGTAGACAACATGGCGTCTTTCCAAGGTCTGCAGCAATGCCGGGTATTTTTTCAATGCCCGCTTCATGAACGGCATCATCTTGTTTGCCCCTTTGACGTAGTCACTGGGTTGGGTGAGAATGACAAGGTTTTTCTCATAGCCGATGCTCTCAAAGTATTTCAGTGGGACAGAATCGGAGATGCCGCCGTCCAGCAGCTGATAACCGTCTACCTCTACGATTCTGGAGACCAGCGGCATAGAGGCGGATGCCCGGAACCATTCCATGCAGGCATAGTCCGCGGTTTCACACTTATGATACACTGGCTTGCCGCTCATCACATCGGTGCAAACAAGGTAAAATTCCATAGGATTGTTGGCAAAGGCCTCGGCGTCAAAGATATCCAGCTTCTCTGGGATTTCGTGATAGCAAAAATCCGCTCCGTACAAGTCTCCGGTGCGAAGCAGCGAGGAAAGGCTGCAGTACCGCTTATCCTTGGAATAGTTGAGGTTATACCGAAGAGCACGGCCCTTCTGGCCGGATTTATAGTTGCAGCCAAAGGCGGCTCCGGCAGAAACCCCGATAATGCCATCTACGGTGAAGCTCTGCTCCATCATGACATCCAGAATCCCTGCGGTAAAGAGCCCACGCATGGCACCACCCTCTAACACCAAACCTGTTTTCATCCAATCAAGTCCTTTCGTTTCAGTTTGTCATCATTTTACCATTTTTTTTAAAAGGTGTCAACGTATCTCTGCCCCAAACCCTTGACCTGTGGAGAAAAATATGATATACTAATCTTTAATCCAAATTTGACAATACATAAACGAGGTGATTTCCTTGGAGAAAAACATCATAGACAATGACCGGCTGGCGATGAACGAAACCATCCGTTCCTACATGAAGCTAGTACAGCAGCAGAATGCCAGTTGTAACTCCATCCCCAGACACTATTTCAGCGACTTCAATGTGAAACGCGGCCTGAGAAACGCTGACGGTACTGGTGTTTTGGCAGGGCTGACCACCATTGGTGAGGTACACGGCTATGTAATGGACGAGGGCAATAAGGCTCCGGTAGAAGGTAAGCTTCGCTACCGCGGCATCGACGTAGAGGACATCGTGGCAAATTGCCAGAAGGAACATCGATTTGGCTTTGAGGAGACCATCTTCCTGCTGACCTTCGGCTTTCTGCCGGATGGCAAGACCCTGGATGAGTTCTCCAAGATGCTTGCCTCCAGACGGCAGTTGCCGTCGGAATTTACCGAGGATATGATTTTCAAGGCACCCAGTAATAATATCATGAACAAGCTGGGGCGTAGTGTGCTGGCGTTGTATTCCTATGATGATGACCCCGAGAGTACTTCTGTCACCAACCTGCTGCGACAGAGCCTGGATTTGATTGCGCGGTTCCCGGTATTGGTTGCCGATGCTTTTAGTTGTAAGCGTCATTACTTTGACGGCGAAAGCCTGGTGCTGCATAACCCCAATCCGGATCTCTCCATTGCAGAAAACTTCTTGTACATGATTCGGCCTAATAATGAATATACCCCCTTAGAGGCGGAAATTCTGGATTTATCTCTGATTCTGCAGGCTGAGCACGGCGGCGGTAATAACTCCGCCTTCGCCGTTCGGGTTCTGTCCTCCACGGGGACAGATACCTACTCCGCTATTTCGGCGGCAGTGGGTTCGTTGAAGGGCCCCAAACACGGTGGCGCCAATGCCAAGATGCTTGCCCAGATGGAAGAAATTAAGGCTAACGTGAAAAATTGGGAGGATGAGAACGAGGTGTTGGAATACCTCAAAAAGATTCTCCGCAAGGAGGCCGGCGACGGCAAGGGCTTGATTTACGGCATGGGGCATGCGGTTTATACTATTTCCGATCCCAGAGCCGGGATTCTCAAAGCCAAAGCCAAGGAATTGGCAGATGTTACCGGCAATCAGGCAGAATTCAAACTCCACGACCTGGTACAACGTCTGGCACCTCAGGCATTCCGTGAGGAAAAGGGTCTTGACAAGGATATCTGTGCCAATGTGGACTTCTATTCCGGCTTTGTATATCAGATGATGGGTCTGCCTCAGGATTTGTATACACCGTTGTTTGCCATGTCCCGGATTGTGGGCTGGTGCGCTCACCGCGTGGAAGAGGTTATGACCAGCAACAAGATTATTCGTCCGGCGTATAAGACGGTTGCCAAGCGGCTGTCCTACACCCCCATTGACGAGAGAGAAGAGCTCATCTGGGAAGAAGATTAACAGAAGAATGCTACAAACCCCGCTCAAAGAGCGGGGTTTCGTCAATCTGTGCATAATTTAGAAAGAATTTTGGAAAAAATAAGGAAAGTTTTCAAGAAAAAGTATGGTATTTTTCAATAGGGTGTGCTATAATGAAAAATGCATGATTAGCGATTTTTACACGAGAAGGAGAAACGGCATGGCAGAGCGGAAGCAGGTGGAGATTTTTACTGACGGCGCTTGCAGCGGAAACCCGGGCCCCGGCGGCTGGGGAACGATTCTGCGGTACAAACAGTTTGAGCGTGAGCTCTCCGGCGGTGAACCTAACACCACCAATAACCGGATGGAGCTAACGGCAGTCATTGCCGGACTTGAGGCACTCACCGAATCCTGCAAGGTTACTCTGTACAGCGATTCCAAGTATTTTGTGGATGCGATTCAACAGGGCTGGGCTGAAAAGTGGAAAGCCAAAGGCTGGATGCGGACAAGCAAGGATAAGGCTTTAAACCCCGACCTGTGGGAGAAAATTCTGACCCTGCTCAAAAAGCACGAGGTCACCCTCGTCTGGGTAAAAGGGCATAATGGTCATCCAGAAAACGAACGCTGCGATAAACTAGCCGTAGCGCAATCTCAAAAATATAAGGGATAATTGCCCTTTTACCCTATAGGGC
>JAXJVM010000174.1:0-8762 GCA_036308515.1 Clostridia bacterium
CCATTGACCAGCTCTACATCTCCAAGGGTGATAGCATTTCCAGCGGAGCAACGGTTGCCGTTCTGGATTCCTCTACCATTGATGACCAGATTTATAATGCGGAAAAGAGCCTGCAGGATGCGCAGCTTTCCATGGAAAAGCTTCAGGATCAGTTGGAAGATTACACCGTCACCGCCCCTATCTCCGGCACGGTGGTCACCAAGAACAAGAAAGCCGGCGAAAAATATGAGGGCAACAGCGGCGGTTCCTCTTCAAGCACTTCTTCCACTACCGGGCTTGCCGTTATTTATGACATGAGCAGTCTTTACTTTGATCTGGATGTAGATGAACTGGATGTCAAAAAGATTGCCGTAGGGCAGTCCGTTACGATCACTGCAGATGCAGTTGAGGGTAAAACCTATAGCGGAACGGTAGAAAATGTCTCCGTGAACGGTACCGTTGGCACTGCAGGCGTTACAACCTACCCCGTTAGAGTCCGTATTGCCGACTTTGATGACCTGCTTCTGCCCGGTATGAATATTGAGGCGGAAATTTCCATTACTGCTACCGAAAATGCACTGGTTGTTCCGGTTAGTGCAGTCAACCGTGGTAACACGGTCTATGTCAAGGGCGAAAAGACGCAAGAAAACGACCGTGCTCCCGAAGGCTTCTATACAGTTAGCGTCACTACCGGTGTCAGTGATGACTCCTATATCGAAATCCTCTCCGGACTTAACGAAGGCGATGTTGTTTATGTTACTGTCCAGGATACCGGCGAAGAAACTTCCTTCCCCGGCATGGGAGGTATGCCCGGCGGTATGGGCGGTGCTCCTGGTGGCATGGGTGGTGCACCCGGCGGTATGAACGGTGGCGGAAACCGCAGCGGTGGCGCAAGCGGTGGTGGCAACCGTGGTGGCATGAGCGGAGGTGGCATGCGATGACACCTTTGATTGAGTTTAAAGACATCTATAAGATTTATCAGATGGGCGACACGGAGGTGCACGCCATCGACGGCATTAATATGAAGGTGTATCCCGGGGAATTTCTCGCCATTGTAGGTCCCTCCGGCAGCGGTAAATCCACCTGTATGAATATCATCGGTTGTTTGGACGTTCCTACCAGTGGTGCTTACTTTCTGGACGGCAAGGATGTCAGCCATATGTCCGACAATGAACTGGCGGAAATCCGCAATAAAAAGCTGGGGTTTATCTTCCAGCAGTATAATTTGATACCTAAGCTGAACGTCCGGCAAAACGTGGAGCTCCCGCTCCTCTATGCCGGATTAAGCGAAAAGGAACAGGCAGAGCGCGCCATGGCATCACTGGAGCGTGTAGGTCTTGCCGACAAGGCAAAGAATATGCCTGCCCAGCTTTCCGGCGGTCAGCAGCAACGTGTTTCCATTGCCAGAGCCTTAGCAGGTGATCCCTCCATTATTCTGGCAGATGAACCTACCGGTGCTCTGGACTCCAAAACCGGTAAAGATGTGCTTCAATTTTTGAAGAAACTGCATAGAGAAGGCAATACGATTGTGCTGATCACCCATGATAATTCCATCGCTGCACAGGCAGAACGTGTCATTCGGGTTTCTGACGGTCAGGTAGTCTATGACGGAGTAGCAGACATCACCAAGTTTGCGCCCATTGCCCATGCCGGAGATTTGGAGGTGGAGCAATGAGTTTAAAAAAATCTTTTATTCTGGCTCTGTCCAACATCATGTACGATAAGATGCGCTCCTTGCTCACGATGCTGGGTATCATCATCGGTGTGGCTGCGGTTATCATTCTCATTAGTTTAATGAACGGTATGACCAACATGATGACCGAAAAATTTTCCGAAATGGGTCTGACCACCATTACGGTCAATATCCGTAACCGTGGCGGCAGCCGTACTGTGGACGAGGACATTATCTGGAAGCTTCGTGACGAGAATACAACTTTGATTGATGGGGTCTCCCCCAGCTCCAGTCTTTCCAGCGCAACTGTTAAGGTAGGTAGCAATTCCATCACCGATACGGCTACCGGCGTTAGTGAGGAATATGCTGATATGAAGCAGTTGGAAATCCAAAGCGGGCGTTTCTTTCAGTACGCCGAAGTTGCACAACATAAAAAAGTTTGTGTCATCGGCACCTACATCCAACAGGAACTATTTGGCTTTGACTCAGCACTGAACCAAGATATTAAAATCAACGGCGACAGTTACCGTGTTGTAGGTGTTCTAAAAGAAGAGGATGACTCCGAGAGTGGCGGCAGTGACGATATCATCTACATTCCTTACACCACTGCTATGCGGGCATCGGGTACTACCACCATAAGCAGCTATACCATTACTGCAACAAGCGAAGATACCGTAGATGCCGCAGTCACACTGTTAAAAAATACATTCCTTGCACAGTTGGGAGATAGCGACTACTATACTGTCACAGATATGAAAAGTCTCATGGATACTGCCACCGAAATGATGGATACCATGGAAATTCTTTTGGTTTGTATTGCCGGTATTTCCCTTTTAGTTGGCGGTATTGGCATTATGAATATCATGCTGGTATCAGTTACCGAACGTACCCGTGAAATCGGTATTCGAAAGTCTTTGGGTGCCAAGGGTAGAGATATTATGGCACAGTTTGTCATTGAAGCAGGAACCGTCAGCGGTATGGGGGGCGTCCTTGGAATTGTCTTAGGCGCCGTACTAGCCATTGTAGTTGGAAACCTGTTGGGACTAACCGCTACCCCCTCAGTAGGTGCGGTGGCTCTGTCCTTTGGCGTTTCGGTTGGTATCGGCATCCTGTTTGGCTATCTCCCTGCCAAAAATGCCGCAAGGCTCAATCCTATTGACGCACTCCGTCATGACTGATAGAAAGAGGTGCATTACATTATGAAAAAAATATTGGCTTATATTCTTACACTCTGCCTGATGGTTTCCGTCTTAATGATCCCCGGAATCTCAGTCGCTGCCACAGAAGCCTCCGACGGCATCTACCAGTTGCTGGGCAAGTTAAACATTATGAACGGTGACCCGGACGGGAACCTTCGTCTTGATGACCCGGTAACCCGGGCGGAGTTTACCAAAATCGCGGTTGCAGCCTCTTCCCATAAAGACAGCGTGGCAACCTATCTTTCCATTTCCCCTTTTCAGGATGTAACCTATCAGCACTGGGCTGCCCCCTATGTACGGGTGGGCGTAACCAATAGTCTGGTTACCGGTTATCCGGACGCGACGTTCCGTCCTGATGAAACCGTACTTTACGAAGAAGCGATCACCATTCTCCTGCGTGTCCTGGGCTACACCGATGAGGACTTTGGTTCCTCCTGGCCTTATGGTCAGTTAGGCATGGCGAGCAATTTGGATATGACCAAAGTTGTAAACTGTTCTGCCGGGCAAGCTATGAACCGCCGACAGGTGGCACAGTTGGTTTACAACACCCTGAGCGTCAAGCTGAAAGGGCAAAACTCACAGCTTTCTTCTGTGTTTGACGTAACCATTTACGAGGATGTTACATTGATTTCCGATAGCAGTGACGATTCTTCCATTGCCTCGGATGAGCTTTACACCAGTCAGGGCACCTATAAAATTGATAATGATCTTTTCCGCAGCCAACTGGGGCTCAAGGGTGACATTGCAATCAAAAACAGTAATAAGATGATTGCCTTTGTCCCCAACGAGGACAGTGCCAACAGCGAGCAGTACATCTTCTACTCTCTGCTCCCTAATGCGGCTATGGTATACAAAAACGGTTCCTTAACCCAGATAAGCATCAATGACAGCACCCCGGTATATAAGGGTAAAACCCAAAGTACTTTTGGTTCTGTGAAAAGCAGCCTGGAATTAGGTGACATCCTGCGTGTAAAGACTTCCTCCTCCGGTATTGACTATATCACCTGTCAATCCGGCAACCTGGAAGGCCCCAATACCATTTCTGCCACCGGCGTGAGTCTGAACTGGGATACGAATACAGATACCAAGGTGCTGCGCAACGGTCAGAACGCCTCCATGGATGCACTGGAACCCTACGATGTTGCATACTTCCTGCCGGATTTGAACCTGGTTTTGGCTTACAGTGACAAAGCTACCGGCGTTTATGAAACCGCATCCCCCAACAAGGATATGCCCCAGAGCGTGACCGTTTCCGGCAAGACCTATAACATCGAAGGTGCCTCTGCATTTACCAAGCTGGCTTCCGGCGGAAGCTTTGACTACGGCGATACCGTAACGGTTCTGCTGGGCAAAGATGGGGAAATTGCCGATGTGATTTCTGCAAACGAAAATGTTTCTGATAAGGTTGTAGGTTATGTTCTGGAAACCGGAACAAAAGATTATCAGAGCGGTGTTACCGATACCTACACCGGCTATTATATTAGCGTTGTATTCCCTGATGGCACCACCGGGGAATATGCTACAAGTACCGATAAAAGCAGTTTTAAGAATAAGGCAGTAGCTATTACCTTTAAAAGTGGTTACGTAAATCTTACGCTGCTCGACAGTGATAATAACACGCTCAGTGGAACCTACAAGCACTCCACCGGCAAGCTGGGCAGTTATACCGTTGCCTCGGATGCCCAAATTTTGGACATTGGAACCACCGATTCCAGCGATAACAGTGTTTACTGCAGAATTTATCCCCAACGCTTGGACGGTGTGAAAATTTCCTCCTCTCAGGTGCTCTATTACCAGAAGAACTCCACAGGGGAAATTGATAAGATGATTCTAAAGGATGTTACCGGTGACGGCTTCAGCTACGGGTTGATGATGACTGCTACTCAAAGTACTGAAACTTTTTCTGGTAGCTATAAATACATGGTAAATGGTAAGATTTATCAGTTAAGTGTTAGTAAACTACTGAACATTAGCTCCGGTTCCGGTATCAAAATCAGTGGCAACCTCTCCAATCCCGATGACATGAGCAAACTTACTGAAATCCGCGGCGGAATTGACATTCTTAGCGCCAGCAAGCTGACTTATAAAAATGCCACTTATCCCATTAGTCCCAATGTAGTGGTGTACCAAAAGAGCTCTGATATCAACTCCGAGTATGTAAAAATCCCGATTACGAACATATTGGACACTGAGGGCCTCAGTTTTTCTGCATATTATGATAAGTCCCCTTCTGCCGGCGGACAAATTCGGGTGATTGTTGTCTACTAGAAAGAACGAACGAAAGCAAAAACCGGCTCTGCAAATCGCAGAACCGGTTTTTATTAGTTCACACCGAACTCGTCTCTTTCAGGCAAGCCCGGAGCAAATCTGCCGTATGCTTTCTTTTAAGGGAGGTAGCTCCTCCATGGTATAAATCTCAACAGTGTCCAACCGAGGCGACCAATTTTCATCTTCGGCTGCGGGAATCACATCACAAAGACCGCTGAGCCGCGCTTCCAAATCCTCGATGGCATCCAATGTTTTATCCTCCATCTGCTTGACCTCTCTTTGCAGCATCAATAAGGTTTTTTGGTTATACGCCTGTACAGCTTCTTCGCCCATTGGAATCCCCTCGCAATCATCAAAAAAAGTTTTGTAACATTTCTGTAATAATTATATTACATTTCTACGCATATGTCAAGAAAAACCTGGAAAGAAACTTTACTTTTTTATCGACAAGGATTATAATAGTAGCGTTGTAAAAATTTGAAGGAAAGGAAGGTATCCATGCTGAAATACCTTAAGAAATATTGGTTCTGCTGCTTACTGGCTCCTTTGTTTATGTTGGGAGAAATCGCCATGGATCTGATTCAGCCGGATATGATGGCTGATATTGTGGACAATGGTGTGCTTACCTCAAATATGCAGGTGATTCTGCAGATGGGACTGAAAATGATTTTTCTGGTTCTCTTTGGTTGTTTCTGTGGCGTCATGAGTGGTGTTTTTGCAAACATTGCAGCACAAAAGTTCGGCAACGACCTGAGAAAAGACCTGTTTACACGGATAATGAATTTATCCTTTCAGCAGACAGATAAAATTTCTACCGGCTCACTGGTCACCCGCCTCACCAACGATGTTACCCAGGTACAAAATATGGTCATGATGTCCGTACGCTCAGTGGTACGTTGTTCGGTGATGTTTCTGGGGGGCATTTTTATGCTCTACTTGCAATCCCCCTCCTTTGCCCTAATCGCCGCCTGCGGACTGCCCTTTATCATTGGTCTGGTAATCTTTTTTATCAAAAAGGCATCCCCGTTATTCACGGTGGTGCAACAGAGGCTGGACGGCATTAACAACATCATGCAAGAAGACGTTGCAGGCGCCCGGGTGGTCAAGGCCTATGTCAAAGAAGCCTACGAGCTTGACCGCTTTGACCAAGCCAATGATGCTTTGTGCGACACCAATCTCAAGGTACAATCCCTGCTGGCCTTTATGAACCCCTGTATGAACATTGTGTTGAATCTTTGTGGCATTGTTATTCTACTGGTGAGCGGCAAGACGGTCTCCACCGGTGGACTGACCCCGGGTAACACCATGGCAGCTATCACCTACATGGCACAGATTCTGCATGGCATCATGTTTATGGCAAACATCTTTCAGACCTTCACCCGAGCCAAAGCCTCTGCAGTACGAATCCGCGAGGTACTGGATTCTGTACAAATCATTGAGGACGGTACTTTAAATGAAATTCCTTCTTCCAAGGGTGAAATCGAATTTCGTAACGTAAGCTTTGCCTATCCGGACGCTGTCGATCGGAGCGTACTGGAGGATATTTCTCTCACGATACATCGAGGGGAGACCTTAGCAATTATCGGAGCTACCGGCAGCGGAAAGTCTTCACTGGTCAATCTGATTCCACGCTTTTATGAAGCGACAGGCGGCGAGATTCTGGTAGATGGGGTGAACATCAAAGACTATCCCCTCAAGGATTTGCGCAGTAAAATCGCGATTGTCCTGCAAAAAGCAGAGCTCTATTCCCGCCCCATTGAAGCAAACATCCGTTGGGGTAAGGATAATGCCAGCGAGTGGGAAATCAAAACCGCAGCGGAAATTGCCCAGGCAGATGACTTTATTGTCAATACCGAGCACGGCTATTACACCCAGGTAACCGAAAGCGGGCATTCCCTTTCCGGCGGACAAAAACAGCGTATCTCCGTTGCCCGTGCAATTCTAAAGAACGCGGAAATCCTGATTTTTGACGATTCCACCAGCGCTCTTGATTTAAAGACCGAAGCACGTCTTTACGAAGCGCTCAACTCCTTCTCCCCTCACGCAACTAAAATTATCATTGCACAACGGATTTCCTCCGTCAAGAATGCAGACCGGATTGCCGTGCTTGAAAACGGCAGAATCTCCGCCTGTGACACCCATGAAAATCTGCTAGAAACCTCTACAATCTATCAGGATATTTATCAATCGCAGTTAAAGGCAGGTGAAAGTCTGGTATGACAACCCCCACAAATACAGCTCTGCCAAAGGGCTTTGAACACAAAAACTCCGGTGACGTGCAGTACCGTTCCTTTGAAAGCAAAAAGCCTATCCAGACACAGGTGGGCTTTGGGCGCCGAGGCGGTGCAGGACGAAATATGGGGCAAATCGTGGAACAACCCAAAGAAAAAGAAAAAACCCTCCGCCGTCTGCTGAAATACTTCAGCTATGCAAAGGGACTTCTGCTCGTTTTGATTGTCGCAGTGATGCTGGTAACAATAACCTCTCTTGCCGCCCCTGCATTGCAGGGTGAAGCTATTGACCTGCTTGTGGAGGCAGACCGCAGCCCTCTCTACGGGATTTTGTTGGGATTGCTTTTCGTTTATGTAATCAGCGCGCTCTGTACTCTCGCGCAGGGGTTGTTCTCTGCGAAATTGAGCCAGACCATTGTGAGCAGAATGCGTCATGACCTGTTTAAAAAAATTGACAATCTCTCCATCCGCTATCTGGACACCCATTCCAGTGGTGATGTTATGAGCCGTATGACCAATGATATCGAAAATATTTCCAACACAGTTTCCCAGAGCCTGGGTTCTCTGGTTTCCGGGGTGCTGACCTTAGTTGGTACGGTAGCCATTATGTTCTACTACTGCTGGGAGCTGACCTTGATTACCATGGTAACCGTGGTTCTCTCGGTGGTGGTCACCAAACAGATGTCCAAAGCCATGCGAAAGGTATATAAAAAACGCTCCATCGCACTGGGGAAGCTGAATGGCCATGCCGAAGAAATGATTACCGGTTATCAGTCCATCGCTGCCTACAACAAACAGCAGGATGTGATTGAAGAATTCAACACGGCATCGGATGAGCTTACCGATGTAGGAATCCGGGCAGAAATCCTGGGTGGTTCCATGGGTCCCCTGATGAACTGCATCTCCAACATCAGCTTTGTTATTGTGGCTGTATTCGGTGGATTTTTTGCCTATAAGGGTTTCATTACCATCGGCGTAATCTCCGCCTTTATCATCTACGCCAAGCAGTTCTCACGACCCATCAATGAGATTGCGCAGCTCTACGGCACCTTGCAGACCGCCCTTGCCGGTGCAGAGCGGGTGTTTGAATTGCTTGATCAACCCAACGAGGACAACAGTGGCACTGAGACCATGGAACATACCCGAGGTGAAATCAGTTTCCGAAATATTGACTTCTCCTACGTTCCGGGGCATCAGGTGCTCTACGACTTTAACCTGGAGGTCAAGCCGGGGCAAAAGATTGCTCTGGTAGGTGCCACCGGCAGCGGTAAGACTACGGTAGTAAACCTGTTAATGCGTTTCTATTCTCCGGACTCCGGTGAGATTTTGATTGATGGGGTCAACATCCAAGATATCAAACGCGACGAGCTGCGGAAGAATATCGCTATTGTGCTGCAGGATACGGTACTCTTC
>JAXJVM010000175.1:0-14330 GCA_036308515.1 Clostridia bacterium
ATTGCTTGCTTTTTGCGAAATCGTTCTCTGCAGTACCATCGTACAGCGACGAAAACGATTTCACAAAATATACCTTCCTTTTTCAACATCTGCCAGCGTGCCGATAGGTTTATCGACACGCTGAAATTCCCCATCCAAAAGGATGGGGAATTTTCATCTTTTCCGTTGAAATTTGGCAAAAGCTGTGCTACAATATTATCTGTATTTTGACAGGAGCGTGTTGCATATATGTATTCTCTGTTGCTTGCCATTATTTATATCGCCTTTATCAGTCTCGGTCTACCGGATCCGCTTTTGGGTGCGGCATGGCCGGTGATGTATCAGGAAATGGGAGCGTCTATCTCCTGGGCAGGGATGCTTTCCATGCTTATTACCGGCGGCACCATCGTCTCAAGCCTGCTCTCTGACCGGCTGAACAAACGGTTCGGTGCCGGATTGGTGACGGCAATCAGCGTTGCTATGACGGCGGCCGCCCTATTTGGGTTCTCCCTTTCCCATTCCTTCTGGCAACTTTGTCTGTGGGCAATTCCCTATGGCCTGGGTGCCGGCGCGGTGGATGCGGCACTGAACAACTATGTTGCCCTGCACTATTCCTCCCGGCACATGAACTGGCTCCACGCATTCTGGGGCGTTGGAACCTCCATCAGCCCCTTTATCATGGGCTTTTGTCTGAGCCACGGCCTTGGCTGGAACACCGGCTACGGCAGTGTCGGTATCTTTCAAGTAGTTTTGTGTGCAGTTCTGTTCTGCAGTCTGCCCCTCTGGAGAAAACCCACCGAGACACCTGAAGAAGCTGCCACTGGGCAGGTCTACGGTCTTAAGGACGTGATAAAGCTCCCGGGGGTGAAGCAGATTTTACTGGCGTTCTTCTGCTATTGCGCAGTGGAGTCCACTGCAGGGCTATGGGCAAGCACCTATCTTGCCGAATACCGGGGTGTGGATTCAGAGACTGCGGCACGGTTTGCATCTCTGTTCTATCTGGGTATCACCGGGGGCAGATTTTTAAGCGGCTTGCTTGCAGACAGGCTGGGTGACAAAGCCCTGGTGCGCATGGGTGCTGTTGGTATGCTACTAGGAATTTTCTGCATTGGGCTTCCTACCCATAATTCCCTCCCTGCCCTTATGGGGCTTGTGATTCTGGGGCTGGGATGTGCACCCATTTACCCCTCCTTTATCCACCAGACCCCATCCAACTTCGGACGGGAATACTCCCAGGCAATTGTAGGCATCCAGATGGCAAGCGCCTATACCGGAAGCACCCTGGCACCACCCCTGTGCGGCGTTCTGCTGGAGCATGTTTCGCTGGGCCTTTATCCACTGTGTATGCTCCTGGTAACGGTTGTGCTTGTGACCGCCTCCGAAACCCTTAACCGCATCGTGAAAAAACTTGTAAAATGAGGTGAGACCTATGCTGCAAACTACCCTTTGTTACATCGAACAGGACGGCAAATACCTGATGCTTCATCGGACTTCCAAGGAAAAGGACGTCAACAAGGACAAATGGATTGGCGTCGGCGGAAAGTTTGAGCCGGGGGAAGCCCCGGAGGAATGTCTTTGCCGTGAGGTTATGGAAGAAACCGGTCTGACTTTGCTGAACTATCGGTTCCGGGGCGTGCTGACCTTTCTCTGCGATGCCGCTGAGCCGGAATATATCTTTCTCTACACCGCCGACCAATTTTCCGGCAGTCTCAAGGACTGTGACGAGGGGGATTTGGAATGGGTACCCAAGGCGGCGGTCTATGACTTGAATCTCTGGGAGGGGGATAGGGTCATGTTTCAACTCCTGGAAGAACGAACAGAACCTTTCTCCCTAAAGCTCCGTTATGAGCACGACCATCTGGTGGAGACAAAAGAATTTTGATACAAACACCCCACAGAAAGCGGTACTTTCTGTGGGGTGCTTTGTTATTTTACTGGCTTTTGTATCTTATCGTAGGGGGTATGTTCCTGGAAGCCCTCCCCCACCACCTCACGGGCATCTGAGATAATGATAAAGGCGTTTTTATCCAGGTTACGCACCATGTTTACCAATATAGGGAGCTCCTTGGGACTGACCACGCACAAAAGCATCAGGCTGTTTTTGTCAGAGTACATCCCCTTGCTTTGAATGCCGGTGACACCACGCTCAAACCGCTGCATAATGGTTTGGGCAATCTCCTCACTTTTGGACGAGAGAACATAAATGGACTTTGCCAGACTTCCCATAGACAGAATGGTGTCAGAAACACGGGTGGCAAGAAACAGGGACACCACCGAATACAAAGTGACGGTAACACTACGAAACACAATCCCTGCCAGCACGATGATGGTACAGTCGATAATCATAATAAAGGTGGCTACCGAAACATGGGGGAACAACCGATTCAGTATCAGTGCGGCAAAGTCACTGCCGCCGGTGGAGCCCTCCCGGCGCACCACCAGGCCCACGCCCAACCCCACCAAGAGGCCGCCGGCAAGGGTTGCCATCCACATATCCTCGGTATAAACCGGCAGATAACTGCTTATCTGCAAAAACAGGGACAAAAGCAGAATCCCTGCCAGGGTTTTTACCACCGAGGACTTGCCCAGATACCGATACCCCACCAAAAACAGAATGACATTGAAAAACAGATTGGTCACGGAAAGGGGAATCCGAAACAGATGCAAAAAAATGGTTCCCAGAGCACTGATGCCGCCGGAGGAAAGCCGGATGGGTGCCAGAAACAAATTCAGTCCCAGAGCCAGCAGCAGCGTCCCCAAGGCAATCAACAGATAATCCAAGACAAATTCCTTTTTTCTCATAGGTGTACCCCTCCAGTCCGCAAAGTAGCATCATTATATCGGCTGCAAAAGGGCTTGTCAAGGGGAATAGCGTCGATATTTGCCCTACTTCAACAGGGCATCTCTTCTTGGATTATAGCTATGTCCATGACAGATAGCAATGGCCAGAGCATCGGCGGTATCATCCGGCTTCGGGACGGCGTCCAGATTCAGCAGGAGTTTGGTCATCTGCTGCACCTGCTGTTTTTCCGCTCTGCCGTAGCCTGCCACTGCCTGCTTCACCTGCAACGGAGTGTATTCAAAAATAGGGACACCATGATTCAGTGCCGAAAGAAGCAGTACGCCCCGTGCCTGTGCCACGTTAATGGCGGTGGTGCGGTTGCTGTTAAAGAAGAGCTCCTCGATGGCCATGGCGTCCGGCTTATGTAACTCCATAATCCGGTTCAGATCGTCATGGATGGACTTGAACCGGTCAAACATATTCATGGAAGCATCGGTGGTTATGGCACCGTAATCTACCGCCTTGAATTTGTTTCCCTGGTAGCTGAGCACCCCCCAGCCCACAATGGCATAACCGGGGTCTATCCCTAAAATTGTCATGTTTTTATCTCCTGTTCTGTGAATCTTTGGGCATTTTTTTTGCGATTTCTCTTGCAAAATGCAAGGGTGTATTATATAATAAAGTCAGTATACCATAGTTTGGAGGATTTTACAATGGCAAAAGAAAAAGTTGTATTGGCGTATTCCGGCGGTCTGGATACTTCTATCATCATTTCCTGGCTGATTGAGAACTATGACTACGAAGTTATCGCAGTTTGCGGCGACGTAGGTCAGGGCAAGGAAACCGATGGTCTGGAAGAAAGAGCAAAGAGAAGCGGTGCTTCTAAGTGCTACATTGAAGACCTCCGTGACGAATATGTAGAAGACTTCATCTTCCCCACCGTGAAAGCCGGTGCGGTTTATGAAGGTAAATATCTGCTGGGTACCTCCCACGCACGTCCCATCATTGCACGCCGTCTGGTAGAAATCGCAGAGCAAGAGGGCGCAGTTGCCATCTGTCACGGCGCTACCGGTAAGGGTAACGACCAGGTGCGCTTTGAGCTGACCATCAAGGCATTGGCTCCCCACCTGAAGATTATTGCTCCCTGGAGAATCTGGGATATCAAATCCCGTGAAGATGCAGTGGATTATGCAGAGGCACACGGCATTGAGATTCCCGTGACCAAAAAGGATTTGTATTCCCGTGACCGTAACATCTGGCACATCAGCCACGAGGGTATGGATCTGGAGGATCCTGCCAACGAGCCGCAGCTGGACAGCCTGCTGAAGCTGGGCGTATCCCCTGAAAAGGCTCCCGATACCCCCACCTATGTGACCATCGGCTTTGAAAAGGGTGTTCCTGTATCTATTGACGGCGAGAAGCTGGCTCCCCGACCCCTGGTTGAAAAGCTCAACGAGTTGGGCGGCGCCAACGGCGTTGGTATTGCCGATATCGTAGAGGACCGTCTGGTTGGTATGAAGTCCAGAGGTGTCTACGAGACTCCCGGCGGCACCATTCTGTATGCCGCACTGCAGGAACTGGAATACCTCTGTCTCGACCGTGACACCCAGGCGTTCAAGCGTCAGGCAGGCATTAAGTTTGCTGAACTGGTTTATGACGGCAAATGGTACACTCCCCTGCGCGAAGCTCTTTCCGCTATGGTGGACAGCATGGAAGAAACCGTTACCGGTGAAGTGCGCATGAAGCTCTACAAGGGCGCTGCAACTCCGGCAGGTGCGAAGTCCCCCTACTCCTTGTACAACGAGGAAATCGCAAGCTTTGGCGATAGCCACGAGCTTTATAGCCACAAGGATTCCGAGGGCTTTATCAATCTGTTTGGTCTGCCCCTCAAGGTCCGCGCAATGATGAAAAAGAAGAACGAGAAATAACCACCTGCTTATCCCCCGTCCAAGGACGGGGGATTGGTATATATACGACTTTCAGAAAAAGGACGATGCCATTCAAGCATCGTCCTCTTTGACTCTCATACATTCGTAGGAAGGTGGGTTTTTAACGCAGCCAGATGGGCATCATACCCTACCTTCACCAGCTCCCAGTTGCCATCTTCATAAACCACCTCAGTGACAGAGGCGTTGCTCACCCACGGTATCTCCTGCATGGACGAAAGGGGTAGCCCGCTCCACAGGCATTGCATCACCCGAATAGGGGTGGCATGAATCCCCACCAGCACCGTTTTCCCGGGGTTTTCTTCTGCAATGTCGGTTAATGCACGAAGAATGCGGTCGCCCAGTTCCTTGACGCTTTCACCGCCAGTGCAAACACTGTTGCCAATGTCGGACAACCAGAGCCCATATGCCTCTTTATGGTCACGTTGCAGGGTTTCAAAGGGAAGCCCTTCCCAATCACCTGCATCAATTTCACGCAATTCCCGGCAGGGGATTACCTCCATGTGCAGTTTCTGTCCCACCGCTTGTGCCGTTTTAAAGGCACGCTTTAAATCGCTGGCGTAGATTTTATCTACGGTATAGTTCTGTACGACATATTCCGCCGTCTTTTCCGCTTGTTGCAGCCCGGTTTCCGTCAGGTCAGCGTCGGTGTGTCCGGCATAAAATCCCTTAAGATTAGCCTCACTCTGACCGTGACGCACCAAAACCAAAGTTGTCTTCATGCTTTCTATCTCCTATTCGTCAAAATACTTCTATTTTCTTATTATAGTACAAAGCCCCGACAGTGTCAATCGTTGACGATAGCAAAGGCTCCCACCATGTGTGAGAGCCTCATTTTATTTTGGAAACTGTAAAGTCACTTCGGTGCCTTTGCCCTCGGTGCTATCCATTTGTATCCGGGCATTATGATACATAGCGCCGTGCTTCACTATCGAAAGCCCCAGCCCGGTACCGCCGATTTCCTTGGAGTGGCTCTTGTCCACCCGATAAAACCGCTCAAAGACCGCATTGATTTCGCCTTGCGGAATACCGATGCCGGTATCCCGTACCGTCAGGCAAACCGCCTGTTCCGTCTCACTGACCTGCACCTCTACCCTGCCGCCGTTCTTGTTATACTTCACTGCGTTATCGCAGAGGTTAAAAATCATCTCGTCTAGGATTTTCTTGGCGCCCTCCACCGTGGCGGTTCTGCCGTGAAGGGACAGGGTAATCTCGCTTTTATCCGCAACCGGCTCCAACCGCTTGAGCACCTCACGGGACAGCTCGTACAGGTCTACCGTCTCTTTTACAAAAGGCAGCGTATCCTCGTCCAGTTCGGTAATCTTGATGATATCGCTGACCAACGAAATCAGCCGCTGTGCCTCCTCATAGATGGACTTGGAGAAGTCCATGACCACCTGTTCCTCGGTGCCCCCTGCCTGCAGCATTTCTGCAAAGCCGGAAATAGAGGTTAAAGGAGTTTTTAGCTCATGAGAGACATTGGCAGTGAACTCGCGCCGGAGCTGCTCCCGGTTGGCGGTCTCGGTGATATCCAGAATCAGAATCACGCCGCCAATGGTCTTGCCCTCCTCCAGTACGGGATTAGCAATCAGCCGCAAGCACCGCTCCTCCACAAATAGCTCTTGCCGGGCACGCTCTCCACGGAGCACTGCCTGCACCGTGTCCCGAAATTCCTTGCTGCGGTTCAGGGTGAGTACGGTTTCGCCGGTGGCATCGTCCGTTTGGAGCAATTTCATGGCGGCAGTGTTATGGGTAAGCAGATTGCCGTTTTTGTCAATCAGCAAAAGCCCTTCGCTCATGTTCTCACAAATCAGCCGGAATTCCTCCTGCTTCTGCCTAGCATCTCGCAGCTGCTTGTCTATGGTTCTCCGCTGGGCGGAAATCTTAGAGAGCAGAGGGGTCAGTTCCTCGTAGGTTTCGTTCTTTTCCGGGTGTTCCAAATCCAGTCCATTGATGGGGGTAAGAATGCTCTTGGACACCCGGGAGGAAAGCAAAAAAGCCAGCAACAGTGCAAACAACAGTACCAGCATTAAGGGATGAATCAGTCCCAGCAGCACCACTGCCACCGAGTATCGAGTGGCAGAAATACGCAAGATTCTGCCATCCTCCAATCTGATGGCATAATACACGGTTTTTTCCATTAAGGTTTCGGAATAACGAACACTCTTACCGGTGCCGGTCTCCATTGCCTGTTGTACCTCGTCACGGTCGCCGTGATTTTCCAGCATCCGCTCGGCGGAAGTATCCGCCAGCACGGTGCCGTCCGGTGCAATTAAGGTAATACGCTTATCTCCAATGGCAATATCCGCCAGATACGCTGCGCCTTCATGCTCTATGGCATGGGATATGTAGGTTGCCTCACTTTTCAGTTCCCGAAGCATCTGTCCTTCAAAGTAGTCAAACAGGATTCCTATCATCAAGGTCAGGCTCGCCGCCAGCACCAGCAGGGTCACTGCCACAGTAGAACGGAATATCTTCTTGTTCATGCTTGCTTTTCCTCTCCCATTTGGTAGCCAATGTTCTTGATCGTGCGAATCAGTGCTCCGGCATCTTTCAGCTTCACCCGAAGCTTGCGGATATGTACGTCCAGCGTCCGGGATTCCTCATAAAATTCACCCCAGACTCTGGAAAGAAGTTCATCCCGTTTGACCACCTTGCCTTTTGCCTCCAAAAGCACCAGCAAGAGGCAATATTCCTTATAGGAAAGGGGAACCGTTTCGCCGCCCACTTCAATCAAATGCTTTTCAGGGTTGACGTACAGACTGCCCAGCCGATAGGTCTTTTCCGCATTGACGCTTTCCCGACCACTGCGACGCAGAAGCGCCCGAACCCTGGCAACCAGCTCGGTCATGCCAAAGGGTTTGATCATATAGTCATCGGCACCCAAATCCAGCCCGGTTACCTTATCAAATTCACTCCCCTTGGCGGTGAGCATCATCACCGGGATATCTGCCGTTCGACTATTGTCACGAAGCTTTTGTAACACTGAAAGCCCATCCTCCTCCGGCAGCATAATATCCAGAAGAATCAGTTCCGGCAAGCTGCCGGTCATGGCTGTCCAAAAGTCACCGGGCGCAGGAAAGCCCTGCACCTGGTAGCCCTCCTTGGTCAAGGCATAGCAAACCAGCTTGCGGATGTTCTCATCGTCTTCAACAAAATAAATCACGGCTCTCACCTCGCCTCTATTTTAACACGGTACTTCGCGTATTGCAACGCTAATTTTCACCTTTTCTTCTTCATTCGGGCGAGTGTTTCTCGTCCGTCACGCGTGTTCACCGCTAATAGAAAAAATTACCCACTCGGCAATGTTTTCGGCGTGGTCGCCGATGCGTTCCAGATACTTGGCAATCATCAGCAGGTCAATCAAGGCTTCGGGATCGCTGTGGTCGCCCTTAAGTGCCACAATCCACTCCTGCTTCACCTTGCTAAACAGTCTGTCCACCTTATCGTCGTGGTCAATGACTGCCCGTGCAAGCACTAAGTCCTTTTTTACAAAGGAATCCACGCTATCTGTGACCATCTGCACGGCTTCTCTTGCCATTTCGGCAATATGAGTTTTGGACTGAAGCCCGGCATCTGCCACGTATGCTGCAATCTCCGCAATGTCTGCCGCCTGGTCGCCAATACGCTCCATATCGGAAATCATCTTCAAGGCAGAAGAGATGGTACGTAAATCCCTTGCCACAGGCTGCTGCTGCATGAGCAGTTTCATGCAAAGCATCTCAATATCATGCTCTTTTTGGTCAATCTGCTTTTCAATATCAGATACGGTCTCGGCAGGGTTCTCCTTGCCGTCCATGAGATAGCCCACACCACAGGAAATAGCTTCCTCACACAGGGCGCCCATGGTAATGAGTTCTGTATTCAGCTGCTGCAGCTGCTCATCAAATCGGTTTCGCATCATCCGAACCTCCCTGTAATATAATCCTCAGTACGTTGATCCGCCGGGTTTGCAAACATGGTTTCGGTGTCATCAAACTCCACAATCTCTCCCAGCAGGAAAAACGCCGTCTTATCGGCGATTCTTGCCGCCTGCTGCATGTTATGGGTTACCATGACAATGGTATATTGCTGCTTTAACTCCAATGCCAAATCCTCAATCTTAGAGGTGGAAATGGGGTCAAGTGCCGAAGTCGGCTCATCCATCAGCAGAATCTCCGGCTCCACTGCTAGCGCTCTGGCAATACAAAGCCGCTGCTGCTGACCGCCGCTCATACCGAGCGCGCTCTTCTTTAACCGGTCCTTACACTCGTCCCAGATTGCCGCCTGCCGCAAAGACCGCTCCACGATTTCGTCTAGCTTAACTCTGGATTTCACACCGTGAATCCGGGGGCCGTAAGCAATGTTGTCGTAGATGCTCATAGGAAAGGGGTTTGGCTTCTGAAACACCATCCCCACACGCTTACGCAGGATATTCACATCCATATCCTGATAGATGTTAACGCCGTCAAGAGTAATGTCCCCTTCAATCCGACACTCCTCTACCAAGTCATTCATTCGGTTCAGCGTTTTTAAAAAGGTGGATTTTCCGCAGCCGGAGGGTCCAATCAATGCAGTAATCTCCTGCTTGGGAATCTCCATATGGATATCTTTTAAGGCATGGTTGGTGCCATACCACAAATTCAGTTGTTTTGCTTCCATGATAGATGCCATGGGTTACTCCTTTCCCTGCTTGAGCAGCTTGCCTGCCAGCTTGGCGGCAAGGTTAATCAGCAGCGTCAGTATCAATAAAATAAAGGCAATGGCAAAGGCGATGTTGAACTCGCCCCGCTCCTTGGCGTACATATACAACGCCACCGTCAGGGTGGAACCTGCTTTACCGGGCAGAATGGCGTCAAACAGTCCCAAAACCTCGTTTGCCATGCCGGCGGTGAACAAAAGAGCTGCACTTTCGCCCACGATTCTGCCTATGGCGAGAATACACCCGGTCACAATACCGTCAATGGAGGACGGCAGAACCACGGTGCGAATCATATGCCACTTTCCTGCACCCAGGGCTAAGGAGCCCTCCCGATAGCCTTTGGGGACGGTTTTTAGACTTTCCTGGGTGGTGCGAATGACTGTGGGCAGGGTCAGTATCACCAAGGTAAATGCACCTGCCAGCAGACTGGTTCCCAGGGAAAAGAACTGCACAAACAGGAGCATACCCACCAGACCATAGATGATAGAGGGGATGCCGGCAAGGGTCTCGGTGGCAAGTTCAATGACCTTTACCGCCTTTTTGTTGCCGGCGTATTCCGTCAAATAAATGGCGGCGCCTACACCCAGGGGCAATACCAAAACCAGAGTCATCAGGATAATATATACGGTATTAAGGATATTGGGCAGGATACCTACCGTCTCCTTGACTAAGCTGGGCTTGGTAGTCAGCAATTCTACAGTCACATAGGGGACACCTCGGTACACTATGTAGCCAATCAAGCCCAGAAGCAGCAGACAAATAATGCCTGCCGCCGTGTACATCAAGGCATTGAGAAATACGCCCTTGATTTTTCTGCTTATAGAAATTTTTTCTCTCATGCCTTTCACCTCTTCTCCTTTTTGACCACAAGATTCAGTACCAGGTTAATCGCCAGAATAAACACGAACAACACCAACGCGATAGAGAACAACGCCTCTCTCTGCAGACCGGAGGAGTAGGACATTTCACTTGCTACCGCCGTGGTGAGAAAACGCACACTGCCAAATAGCTTGGGCATATTTGCCACGTTGCCAGAGACCATCATTACCGCCATGGCTTCGCCGATGGCTCTGCCGATGCCCAGCACCACCGAGGCAAGGATTCCGCTCTTAGCCGCAGGAACCACCACCTTGAATACCGTTTCAGTTTTGGTGGCGCCCAATGCCAGAGATGCTTCCTCGTATTCCCGCGGGACGGCACGGATTGCGGTTTCTGACACCGAAATCACCGAGGGCAGAATCATAATGGTCAGTACCAGAATGGCAGAAAACAGATTCGCGCCGTCCGGGAGGCCAAAGAACTCCCGCACGGCAGGGACGATAAGAATCATGCCCACCAGACCGTAGACCACCGAAGGAATGCCCGACAATAGGTCTACCGCACTGCGCACCGTCTTTGCCAGCTTGCCATGTGCCATCTTTGCCAGAAAGATGGCACAAAGCAATCCGATGGGGACGCCTATGAGGATAGCGCCAAAGGTGCCGTAAACCGAGGTCAGGATAAAGGGCAGAATCCCGTAGGAAGGCTCTGCCGCCGTGGACGCCCAGACTTTACCGAAGAGGAACTCGGTCAGCCCGATTTCATCAATGGCAGGGACACCGGAGGTCAGCAAAAACACCGTGATGATTAGTACAAAGCCCACTGCCAGGAAGCCACAGGCGGTAAAGAGCAGCTGCATGCCCCTTTCCAATAGATTTGCCGTTTTTTTCAGTCTGTTCATGATATCCGCTCCGAGGTTATCTCTTGACAGGAACTGCGCCTGCCTTTACAATCAGATCGTCTGCTTCTCCGCCCACGGCGAAGTCAAAGAACGCCTGTGCCACCGGACTCAACGCCCCTTCCTTCTTAGTTACCAGCACGAAGTTACGCTGTACCTTGTAGGTGCCGTTCTGGATGGTTTCGGTGGTGGGGGTAACACCTTCCACATCCAGTGCCTTTACGGTGTCCTTTACCGATGCCAGGGAAGCATAGCCAATGGCATTGGGGTTGGAAGCTACTGTCTGCACTACGTCACCGGTAGAGGTCAGCTCCTGAGAATACTTGCAGGCATCCTCGGTATCCGTGATGGACTCAAAACCGTCACGGGTTCCGGACGCCGCTTCACGGCCAATCAGAACCACAGGCCCGTCATTGCCGCCAACCTGGCTCCAGTTGGTAATCTCACCGGTGTAGAGCTTTGCAATCTGCTCGATGGTCAGGTCTGTTACGGGGTTTTGCGGATTTACGATAACCGCAATACCGTCAATGGCAACTACGGTGCCGTTTAAGGTTGCCGCTTCGGTGTCCTTTAAGTCACGGCTGGAAAGACCGATGTCACATCTGCCCTCCTGCACTGCCTGGATGCCCGATCCGGAACCGGTGGGGTTGTAGGTTACCTTTACATCGGGGTGTTCTTCCATGTAAACTTCACTCAGGTAACCAATGACCTTTTCCATAGAGGTGGAACCATCGGTGGCCACCGTACCTGCTACGCTTGCAGTTGTGTTGTCAGGTGCTGGGGTTGTCTGGTTTTGACATCCTGCCATCACACCGCTCATCATCAATACTGCCATTACTACTCCTATGATTTTCTTCATCATAATCACTCTCCTTGTTTTATTCTTTCATCTTTACACCAAAAGAATACCTCTTTTTATGTTAATTCTGCCAGATATCTTGGGTTAATTCTATGTTAAATCTTGCATCTGTCTGTAAAATAAGTTATACTTGAAGGGAGGTGGTCATCATGGCAAAAGGCGCCAACCAGAAAATGAAAATACTATATTTAATGAAAATATTGCTCTCGCGTACCGACGAGGAACACGGCTTGACCCTTGCAGAAATCATTGCGGCGCTGGAAGCTTACGGTATAACCGCCGAGCGGAAAAGTCTCTATGACGACTTTGAGGCGCTGCGCCTCTTTGGTATAGACATTGAAAAACGCCAGGCAAAGGTCACCCGCTATCATGTGGTCAGCCGGGACTTTGAGTTGCCGGAGCTAAAGCTTTTGGTGGATGCAGTGCAGTCCTCCAAATTTATTACCCACAAAAAGAGCAGCGAACTCATCAAAAAAATTGAAGGCTTCACCAGCGTCTATGGGGCAAAGCAGCTGCAGGGGCAGGTGTTTGTTGCCAACCGCATTAAGACCATGAACGAGAGCATCTACTACACCGTCGATGCCGTCCACGCCGCCATGAGTGAGAATCAAAAAATCTCCTTTCTGTACTTCAACTGGAATGAGAAAAAAGAGAAAGCCCTCCGTCGGGATGGGCAACGCTATCTGGTCAGCCCCTGGGCAATGACCTGGGACGATGAAAATTATTATCTGATTGCCTATGATTCCGAAAGCAACACCATCAAGCACTACCGGGTGGATAAGATGCTCCAGGTGCGCATCGAGGATGCCTGTCGGGAGGGCAAGGATGCCTTCGGTGATTTAGATATGGGCTTGTACAGCAAAAAGACCTTTGGTATGTACCGGGGTCGGGATGAACTGGTAACTCTCCGGTGCAAAAACTATCTGGCAGGGGTGATGATTGACCGGTTCGGGCAGGACGTCCCTATGCGATGCATCAATCAAGAGCAGTTTGAAATTACCGTCAAGGTTTCCATCAGTCCGCTGTTTCTCACCTGGCTAATGAACTTCGGCAGAGACGTAAAAATCATCTCTCCGCAAAGTGTCGTTGCTGAGTATATCCAAACCGCCGAGGATGCCCTGGCAGAGTATGAGGAATCACCCCTTGACAAATAGAGAAAAACCAAGTATAATAGAGAAGTTCGGCGGGGCGTGGCGCAGTTTGGTAGCGCACCTGGTTTGGGACCAGGGGGCCGCAGGTTCGAATCCTGTCGCCCCGACCAAAGAAAAATCCTGTCGAAGTTCGACAGGATTTTTTCTTTAATTAAAGGAGCAGGTACGATGAAAGAGATGTATACCACCATTGCCCAAGAAGCAGCGGCAGAGATCGTAGAAAAACGGTCCCGGTTTATTGCCACCGTCAAGCCGGTTGCTACCGAGGAGGAGGCTCTGGCGTTTTTGAACGAGCTGCGCCAGAAATACTGGAACGCCACCCACAATGTGTATGCCTATATTATAGAAGAAAACAACATCATGCGTTACAATGATGACGGCGAACCCGGTGGCACGGCAGGACTTCCGGTATTGGATATGCTGAAAAAGGAGGGGCTTACCAATCTGATTGTGGTGGTGACCCGGTACTTCGGCGGAGTTCTTCTTGGGACGGGGGGACTGGTACACGCCTATTCCAAATCCGCCAAGGCAGGAGTAACTGCCGCAGGGCTGCTGGATATGATTCTGTGCCGAAAGATTTCCCTTACCTGTGAGTACACCCTTTTGGGCAAGCTGCAAAATCTGCTATCCAAGTACCCCAACGTAATTTTAGAGGAGGCAATCTACACCGATAAGGTAGAACTGCCCCTGTATCTGCCGGTAGGCGAAGCCGATGCCTTTTGCGCCGGGGTGATTGACAAAATGAATGCTCAGGTAACCATTACCCAAGGGGAAACCCTCTATCACGGAAAGAAACGAGAAATGAAGGCGTAACCCACCGGCGCATCAATAACTTTCGTTAAGTAACAGAAAAGGGCGTGTCTCAATAAGTGAACATTCACAAAATTGAGGCAACGCCCTTTACTTTGGAGCTGGTAACGGGATTTGAACCTGCGACCCCTTCATTACGAGTGAAGTGCTCTACCGACTGAGCTATACCAGCAATCAGCAAAAATTAGTTTAGCACATTTTACGAGGTTTGTCAAGTGCTGAAAGCGTGAAATCGAAAAGCGACCTGCTTATAGCAAGTCGCTTTTCATGGAGCTGGTGATGGGACTCGAACCCGCAACCTGCTGATTACAAATCAGCTGCTCTGCCAATTGAGCTACACCAGCACAAGCGTTATCTTAGCATATTTTTTTCAAATTGTCAATGGTTTTTTGCGAATTCCCCAAT
>JAXJVM010000176.1:0-33796 GCA_036308515.1 Clostridia bacterium
CGGTTATAAACTGCAAATCTTCACTGTCTGAAACGTCGTCCAAAAGGTCAGCGTTTCCTTTCGGGGTAAGAGTACGGTTATCTTCAATAACCGTTTCGGTGGTTGCTGTGGCTTCTGATTCTGCGCTAAACGCAAAAGCCGTCATGCCAGACAGTATAAAGGCGACGGAAAATACCGCCGCCATAATCTTAAATATTTTATTTTTTCTCATTGTTGCCGCCCTCCTGTGCGTGTTTCTGTTCGTGTGGTTTCTGTTCGCCTGTGGTTTCCGGTTTTTCTTTTTTATCGTTCTTTTCCAATTCCGCCTTGTAGGTATCAGGGAGAACAATATCACCCTTTGCGTAGGCTTTAAGAAATACAGTAAGCGTTTTCTGGTCGAGGTTTACGGTCTTAACCAATTTCACAATCTGTAAGTTTTCTTCCTCAATCTTCTGTGCTTCAAGTGTACGGATTTTCTTCTGCAATTCTGCAATTTTGGCTTTTGCAGCCGCAATATCCTTGTTAATCTTATCAATGGTTGCCATAGTAAAAATCACTCCTTGTAGTTTTATTGTTTTAATTAAGTCGCCCATAGGCGTAAAAATGAGAGCTCCAATAGCTGCTGTTGACACTTGCATATTGGATTGGGTTTCCGCAATGTATCATCATTCCGTTACCGACATAAATACCAACGTGAGATACAGGACTTCCGCTGTTGTATGTGCCCGTGAAGAAAATTATATCTCCCGGTTTTGCTTCCGCCGGTCTTACCGCAGTACATTGATTGAAAATGCCCTGTGCAGTAGTTCGGGACAGAGGATATACACCGGAATTTTTGAATACCCAGCATACAAAGCCGGAACAATCGAAAGAGGTTGACGGACTTGAGCCGCCCCATACATACGGATAGCCTAAATACTTTTCAGCTTCCGTTATGAGCTTTCTGAAAGTTTCGTCCGAAAGTGCCGCACTCGGTATTTCATAATCGTTATACGGACTCTGTGTAACATTGGAATAAATATCATCAGCAAACAGATAATCACGGTTTCCCTTGCTTGCAAGATAGATATTATAAAGCTCCTGCTGGTCTGCATTTAAGGTTGTTGTAAAACCGCTGTTTGTGAGAGTAACATTTAATATTTTGTATGTGTAAGTGTTGCCCTCGCTGTCTGTTCGCTGCTCACTTGTTTCGGTAATTCTCAAATGATATTGAGTATTAAAAAGAGCGTCCAGCTCGTCCTCAATCTCATTTGCTTTGAAATCCTGATATACTGCTGTAAGATATGAAATGAGCTCGTAAGGGTTATGGCCTATGCCTGCAACATTGTATCTGTATTCGTCATAGCCGGAATACTCGTTTTCAATGTTATCAATTCGATTTTGTAAATTCTGTTCAAGAGCTACATAATAATCTTCTGCTGCGTATATATCGTCGTCCTCTGCAAAGTAAGAGGAAACCATAAGAGAGCCGCCGCCCTGCGTACCCATAATTGAGCAAGATGTTAATACACTGCCAAGCCAAGCGAACAGAAGAAAGATGGCAAGTATAATTCCGAACACTGCTTTGTGCCGCCATACAAAAGCGGCAATCCTTGCCGTTACTGCCTTTGTATTCTGTGCTGCTTTTTTTGCCTTTTTCGCTGTCTGTTCGGCTCTCTTTGCTTTCTGATATTGTTTCTTTATACGCTGTTTCTGAATGAACTTTTTAACCTCTGACTTTTTAATTTCAGGGTGTTCTTTCAATGTCTTTTCGTATAAAGCCTTTATCTCTGCTTTCTCGGCTTTTTCCTGTAAGCGTTGCGCCTTTTTTATAGGTGCATTTTTCCTTTTTTGTGATAAATTCTTTTGCAACCTCATACTATGAGCTGCAAGTCGTTCCGCCTGTTCTTCGGTCTTGTGTGCCGCTTCAACAGAAGAATTTTCACGCTCAACCTCACGGATTTTGTTGTGTGCTTTTAATAAAACTCTGTTGCTTGCAAAGGTGGTTGAATTTTTAACAAAGGTGTATCGGTTATCACTTACCGGCTTTGCTTCATTCTCAAACTGTAACCGTGTCTTTGCCTTTTGTTTCTTTTCATCATACACACGCTGCCGCTTGATTTTGGTATTATGGGGAGCTTTCTTTTTGGCTTTTTCGGCCTTGTGATGCAGCCTTTCGGCTCGCTGTTCATATTTCTTTGTACGGTCAAACTGAAAATCCTCTTGCAGAGGAATTTCCTCGTCAAGATTTTCAGCATTTTCCGTTGTGTCCGATTTTTCTGTTTTTGCTGTTTCCGGCTCGGCACTCTGTTCTGATGAAACGCTCTGCGCTGCTTCATCAGCCTTTGCATGCTCCTTTTGGTACAGTCGGTTTTTATTTTTGGGCTTTATGCCTTTTTTCTCCTGTGTACCTTTCGGGGCTGTGTGCTCCTGTCGTCCCAACTTAAAATCGGTGTTCTTTTCAACAATATCAAACGCTTGCTTATTTTCGTGCATAGCGTCCTGAATATTGTATCTTTCGCCCTTTGGCGCAGAGGGAGGCATATCCGCCTGAATATCTTTTGTGCCGACAGGAATATCCGTCTGCATTTCTGTTGTTTCTCCCGGAGAAATATTATCTGTTGTTTTTGCCGGAAATTCCTCCGCTTTATGTTCTTTGGGAACGGAAGCATCATTATCTGCAGAAACGGAATTGTCATTGTCTGCCCGGAATTTTTCGGCCTGTTTTCTTTGCGTTCCTTTTACCGATTCTGCCGTTTTAGGCTGTTCGGTATGACTTTCCGAATGTACGGGGATAGTTTCTTTTGTATCAAAAGCGCTATGCTCATATACGGGATTTTCTGCATTATTTATTACCGTATCTGATACAGAACTTTCCGAAATATCGGGTTTGGTTTCAGGAACATCAAAAGGCTGTTCGTGGGCTTCCTGCCGCTGCTGATACATACGGTTTTTCTTTGATGAAGATAAATCCGTTTTCTGTTCTTCAGGTCGGTTTTGCCGTCCGAGAACTGTATCGTCCTTTTGAGGCTTTGAAAAATTCAAGTCTCTGTTTTTCGCCTTAAATTCTTTGTCCTTGCTCATTTTTCACCTCCGCCTATTCAAGTTCGGGAGCAGATTTCTTTTTTGTCAGCTCCGTAGTTGAATTGTTTTTTGTCTGACTTTTAAGCTCGTTTAACTGACTTTTGATAGAGGGCTTTTTCTCGTCAATGGCTTTCTGCATTGAAACTGTTGTATATCCCGGTAGTAATACACCATTTACGCAGAAAGCGTATTTATTAACATCAGGAATAACGGGTGATATTTCTGTAAATAAATGGTCGTATTCTGCAATTCTGTTTTGGATATACTTTTCAGCCGCTTCCTGACTTGAATATGTTTTCTCCTGATTTCCGAGAACTAAAGCAGCTTGGCCCGGTGCTCTCTGTGTACGAACAGTCCAAGACACGTCCCATTTCAACATTCCGTGTCTGGCTTGCCTTTTATAAATTCTGTACTGCATAAAGTAAACCATATTACTGCGCTCTTTATAGTCATACTTTGCATCTACCCATTTATTGCTTGTGTGCTCAATGGGAGGTGTATTAAGATAGTTAAGCGCCCGGTTATGCCTTTGGGTAATAAGTGCTTCCTTTTCCCATTCTGAAAGAGCCTGCAACACTTTTTCGTATGCTTTATTTTCATTCGCTATACTTTTGTTGCGAAACCTCTCAACATCTTTTGCAGACATTTGAATAAGGTCGGAAATATCACAATCACGCTTATAATAAACGCTGTAGTCTATTTCAATATTCGTTCCGTGTATAATTCGTGAATTGTTATACACATCATAATCGCCGTGGTCGATTTTCATTAAACGTCAACCTCCTTGATTTCCCGTAGCTCAATACGGTTAGTAATTTCGTAACCGTGATTTTCTGCTGTCAGCTTCAAAAGGTTAATAAGGGCTCTGCGTTCCTCACGGCGAATGTTTTTAAGTGCTTCATAAGCTGTTTTGTCAACACACCCGCTGTTATTGTATAATTCTTCATTTCGCAAAGTTTTCACCTCAATTTTATATATTAAAAGCGTGGAAGTTATGGAAAACTTTTTGCAAGTTTACACACAAATCCCACGCCGTTTTTTATTATGGAAATATGGAAAACTCTTTGAGTTTACACACATTACCACAATACTACTGCTACTGCTGTAAATCAAAAACACATCTGTCATTACAAGCGCATAGCTCAATATCTGCAATACATTTTAATATGGGGTACACCTGCGGAGGACAAACTGCATTACCAAGACTTTTTAATCTCGGAGCTCTGCCGTCCGTTCTCTCTGTTACACGGGGAACGCCCTCAGGCTCTCGTTGCCACAATGTATGTCCGTCCAGCCATAAGGGAAACCCATTAACCATTCCACCCAATCGGGATTGAGTGCTGATTTGTCGCTCGTCGGCATTTCCTGTTGTACTATCTGTGTCGCCAAGTTTGCCGACTTGCGAGCCTGCATTAAAATCTCCGGTTTGAAATTCGAGCGCAGCCCGTCCGATGCTATCGGGGTTAAGTAAAATACCGCTGCCGACAGAGGAAGGCTCCAAATTTTCCCGTTGGGATTTCTCTTTCTGAATATCCCGTTTTCCGACAGAAACACGTCCAGCCGCATTGCATCTTTCTTGTTGTTGGTATTGTCGGAGGCAAGGGGCGTGGGAAACATCAACCGCGACGATAAAAGTTCTTGCGCGCTCATGCCACGCGCCGACGCCACAAGCTGGATATACGTATGTTTGAACAGCGTATCCTTCGCGTTCCAAGTCAAAAACCGTTTTGTCGAGCCCCATACCGATAAAGCCGGCAACATTCTCCCCAAGCACCCAAGAGGGGTGCAGTTCGGAAATAACTCTTGCCATTTCAGGCCAGAGGTAACGAATATCGGTAAAACCTTTCTGTGCTCCAGCTGTTGAGAATGGCTGACAGGGAAATCCGCCGCTGATGAGTGTAACTGTTTTTCGTCCTGTTTTTTCATAGAACACCTCCTTGTTAAGAGTGGTAATATCACGAAAGCGGGGCACGTTCGGCCACCGCTTTTCTAAAATAGATGTTGGGAAGTCCGCCCATTCACATTGGCAGACTGTTTCAAATCCCGCCGCTTCTGCTGCAATATCAATACCGCCAATCCCGGAAAATAAACTTAAATGTGTAAGCTCTTTACTCATTGTTTGCCACTTCTTCCGGTTTTGTTGTCATATATCGGTAAAGTTCAAGATGTTTCGGGAAACGGTCAACAAACGGAATAATAACATTACCATAGAACAAGAGGCCTTCGCCCTCGTTACTCTGCGTTACATAGGAAAGCTGATTTGCTGAAATTCCAAGCTGTTTTGCAAGTATTTCACGGTCTCCGCCTGCCTGATTGAGCATATAGATAAAATCAGAGTTCTCAAAGATGTTTTCAATCTCACGGGAAGATAACAGGTCTTTGACATTCTGCGTTATACCTGTCGGAATACCGCCCCATTTACGAAAGCGTTTCCAAATCTCAATAGAGTATGCCGCTGTCTGTTCCTCTTTCAAAAGCAAGTGAAATTCGTCTATATAATACCTTGTGGATTTATGCTCTGCACGGTTTAATGTTACACGATTCCAAACTTGGTCTTGAACAATAAGCATACCGATTTTTTTAAGCTGCTTTCCGAGCTCCTTAATATCAAAACATATCAGCCTGTTATTCATATCAACGTTGGTACGGTGATTGAATACATTTAATGAGCCGTGAACATACAGCTCCAATGCAGAGGCAATACGCTTTGCTTCAAGCTCCGGCATTGAATTAAGCTCATTGAATAAATCTTCCAAAATAGGCATATTGGAAGGCTCCGGGTTAAGTAAGTACGGTCTGTAAACATTTCGTACCGCCTTATCAATTACGCTTTTTTCAATCGGCTCCAATCCGTTCTTGCCGCCGACTATGAGCTCACAGAGAGAAAGAATGAAATCCGACTTTAACATTACAGGGTTTTCTTCCTCCGAGTAGTTAAGGTTTATATCCATAGGATTGATGTAATTACGGGAGTTTGGCGCAATCTTAATTACCTGTCCGTTTAACTTTGATACAAGCGGATAATATTCTGCTTCCGGATCGCAGATAATAATATCATCATGCGTAACTAAAAAGCAGTTTGTAATCTCACGCTTTGCGCTGAAAGATTTACCGCTGTTATGAACAACAACACCGTTTGCCAAAAGGAAATTATAATACTTTGGAACGGTCATATCATAAACATTGATTTTTTCCTCCAGCTTTACAAGCTCAACCTTTGTTACGGTGTTTCCGCCATAAAGAACAGCACCCGGTTTTATCTCTGCTGCTGAAACATAGTTTTCATCAGCACACAGCAAAAGGTGTGTATCGGTGAGAGAAACAGAAGTCCCGTCTGAAAAATCAATCTTGTATAGTTCATCAGTCTGCTTTTCAATGCGAATATCTTTCGCCTTTGAATGTACTAACTTTTTCTGAACCTCATCATAGGAATATGTGTCAATCTCCTTAACGCCCTTATCAAAAAGGCTGCCTATTTTCTCTATAACACCGTCTTTCAAAATAAGTTCGGTATCATAGGCAAGACAGCCCGGTGTGCCGAGTATAAGCCCGTTTGGATTTTTGAGCTTCTTTCGGTCAACCATTATCATATTATTTGAAAGAGCATTAAGCCCATAATAGAGAGCTTCGTTTCCTGTCTGAAAAAGCTCCTGCGTGGTAAACGGAACAAAAATTGCCGTTGATGATGTTGTCATACCTCTTTGAATTTCAATCTGATTTATACCAATGGGAACAGAGGACATTAAGCCCTGTTCCTGCTGAAAATCAAGAGGTTTTAATGCACAGTTATATTTCTGTGCAATACCCTGTGCTGCAAATACTGCATTAGCAAGAGCCCTTTTGTTTTTTGCAGTATTCATAACAAGTACAGTAATTAAAAACATTCTTTCATTACGGCCCTGTAACTGCTCCAAAAGGTTTTTAGCGTCAACACCGAATGTAGCAAGGTCTGACGGAATAATATCCATATCGTAACCGCTGCGTACAGCTTTTTTCTGTTCCTCAATCTTCATTTTGTCGAGGTCGGTAATCTTACGCTTTACCATTTTGATAGCTTCCGACTGGTCTATACTCTTGATGTGAAGATTTACCGCAATCGGTGTATCGAGGTCAAGAAAATCCTTTAACATACTGTCGGTAAGCTCCGGCGCAATTATCTGAACAAAAGAAACCTGCCCTAAATTGCTGCCGCACTTAAACGTTCTGCTGTCTCTGAAATCAAAGGAAGTCGGCGCAATAAAGTCTTTTGTAGAAAGTCCCGTCTTATGCACCAAATCCCAATTAAAGCGGAATTTCTCATTTGTGCCCTCATTGAAAGAGCCGTGAAGAAGCTCCAAACGTTCCAGCCCGGAAAGAGGTTTTGCGGAAACTCCGAGCGCTTTGAAATTTCCCAAAATATCCGCTTCAATGCGTTCCAGCTTTTGCTTTGCAGCCTTAATGTCGTCTGCTTCAATACCAAAGGTGATAAACTTGCGCTTGATAAGTCCGTTATTACCTTTTGCAATCTGTTCTTTCAACATCTGCATATACTCTGTACGGATAGCGTCAAATTCGTCCTCCTGTTTAGGTATCTCAATCATTTTCTGATATTCTTCCATATCTACATTCTGATTGAGGAAAGAAAGCTGAACGGAAATTGAATGGTCGAAATAATTAAGAAAATCGCAGTAATTTTCAAAAATTTCGTTTTTGTCCTCGTTCCTTGCAAGCTGATAATTTATGTCAAAGAATTGCAATGTCTTTGTGAAAAACTTATCCGTAACACGACAAACACCGTCCGGGTACATTGCCTTATAGCAAATTGTCTGTTGCGCACTCATAGCAATTTTGCCTTGCATTTTCGCTTTTTTTACAGCTTCCGCAATCTGCTTTTTCTGGCTTCGGGAAAGAGGTTTATCTGCCGGAATTTTTCGTTTTTGCTTTTTTGATTTTGTCTTTGCGTCCTGCAATCTTTTCTACCTCCTTATCTAAAATACTTTGTTTCATCATAGCCGAATATATATTTTCCGTTCGGTACGGTCTGACTTTCGGCCTTATAAATCGTGCGTTTATATACTGCTTCAATACCTTTTCAAGCGGCTGCCCGTTTTTCTCATACATAGCAAAGAGGAAGAACGGAAGCGCTGCTACAATTAAGAGCATACACGCGCCGCTGGTGCCGAGAATATTTCTTGTGAGAAAGTAAACTCCGACACCGGCTACTGCCGCAAGTGAAAAGCATATAAGCTGCCGTTTTGTAAGGTTAAACGCAACCTTTGATTTTACCGTAGTTAAGTCTTTGGGTACGGGTACATAAGGCATTGTTAAAAATCCTCCTTTCCTTAATGAGCATTGAATATTGATTTTGATATGCTTCCTGTCTTAAAGAGAGTAAAGCAAAGTACAACGGTATATGCCGCAATAGAAAATATGGTTGAATGAATATCGCTTGTTGCCGTGAAGCTATTGACAAGTGCCGCATATATTCCAACGCATACCATAATAAAGAAGCCCTGAAATGCGAGAGCAACAAGCCCCCTCAAATAGTTGCTTCCGACTTGGCCCCATTCACGATTTGCCATTGTCGCAAACGGGATAGCTCCGACAGAGCTATATAAATAAATTTCAATCATTCTGCCGAATATAACGACGGTGATACATACAGACAGAATTTTCATACACAGGCTGACGAGGGCAGTTTCCAGCATCAGTAAGAACAGTTCGCCCGTTCCCATTGCTTCAAGTGTTGGCCGTAAGTTCGTAAGAGCAGAGGAAATGTTAATATTGGTATTTCCCGCAATAACTCCGGCGCTGTTTGAAACAATATGCTGTCCGACATCAAATACCGCCATAATAAGGTTAAATGTGTTGCTGACAATAAGTACAGCAACACACGCCTTGAAAAAGTATTTGAAGAACATAAACGTGTCAACGTCGTGCATATTGTTTTTGTCTATAATCATACTGATTAGCTCATAGCATAAGACAAAGGTTATAATAAGCCCCGCAATCGGGACAATAACAGAGTTTGAAAGGTTTTCGATAATTGAAAAGACGCTGCTGTTCCATTGCTGCGGCGTCTTGCCAACCTCTGTTGCTATCGTCCCGACTTTTTGGTTTACGTCATTGAACATAGTCGATAAACTACCCTCGATAAGAGAGATTAGAAAATCATTTATCGCCTGCGTGATTTTATCAAAAATGCTATCCAACTATTAAAACAGTCCTGACAGCAAGGGTACAAGGGTTGTACCAATAACTACGACGCCGCCGCCCGCCATAAGCTGCTTGATACCCTGTGATTTTGCACCGGGGTTATCGTTTCCGTAACCCTCCATAAGATTTATGCCGCCCCATACACACAGACCGGCTCCGAGTGCAATTACAAGTGTCTGCAATACTGTGATTGCCTGTTGAAAAAATGCCATAAATAAATCCTCCTTTTAATTCTCAACCGATTCTTGTTTTTCTTCGGGCATATCTACCTTGTAGAGCTCAAAGACTTCATCAGGTTTGATTTTTGCCCTCCGCTGTTTGCGTTTCATATATTTTTCAATATCAAACGCATTTTCCTTTTTGGCGTCGGAGGTATATTTATAGTTCGGGTGCTTTGTTATATCGTACTTATCTGAAAGAAAAGGCCGAACACCGCGAAGCTGTAAAATACATTTTCCGCCGTCCATTACCGCCAATTCGTCTTGACTCATCAACTCCTTTCCGAGCTTTTGATAATTCAAGCCGTAAGAGTTCTGATTGCTTCGGGTTTCTGATGTATTGTATAAATCAATCGTCTCTTTACCCAGCGTTTCAGAAATCTCTTTCAGCGTGCTCTTTTCCTTTCCGCCCAAGAACAGCGTACAGTCTGCATTACCGATAATTGTATCGGCGCTGTCCTTGTAAATGGCTTTTAGCTGACTTTGAGCCTGCAACACTACACATGCCGAAATCTCACGGCTTCGTATTGTTGCTATCAGCTTTTCAAAGTTTGGTATTTTACCAATGTTTGCGAACTCGTCAAGTAAACATCTGACGTGAATGGGAAGCCTGCCGCCGTATTTATCGTCAGCCTTATCACACAAAAGGTTAAAAAGCTGGGAATACATCATAGCGACAACGAAATTGAAAGTGTCGTCTGTGTCCGAAATAATTACAAACAATGCAGACTTTTTATCTCCCAAAGTGTCAAGCTCCAATTCGTCATATTCCATTAAGTCCCTTAGCTCCTTAATGTCAAAGGGTGCAAGTCTTGCACCACAGGAAATAAGAATTGACTTTGCTGTTTTACCTGCTGCCAGCTTGTATTTTTTATACTGCTTTACAGCAAAATGTTCAGCGTCCTTTTCTTCCAAACGCTCAAACAGTAAATCAACGGGGCTTTTGAAATTCTCGTCGTCCTCGCGTGCTTCGCTGGCATTTATCATATCAAGAAGCGTTATAAAGTTTTTTTCTTCTTCGGGTGCTTCATACCAGATATATCCGATGTATGCCTGATACAAAAGCCTTTCGGCCTTTACCCAAAAATCTTCGCCAGATTTTTCGCCCTCGCCTTTGGTGTTGGCAATAAGGGTATTTACCAGCTTCAAAATATCTTTTTCGCTTCGGATATATGAAAAGGGGTTATATTTCATTGACTTTTTGAAGTTGATAGTATTGAGCGACTTTATAGAATATCCGGCCCGTTCAAGCAATTTTCCGCACTCGATTATTACGGTGCCTTTCGGATCGGTTACAACATAGCTCACAGGAAAATCCGTTTTGCCGTTTGTACCCGGAAAGCATTGTAAAATTTGAGGCTTTATAAAAAACCTTGTTTTACCGCTGCCGCTGCCGCCGATACAAATTACATTCTTGTTTCGTGCGTGCTTCGGGTTTTTAGGTCGGTTATTCATTGTGAGCCGTTCCGTATTTGTCAGCAAAATGTTATTGAAGAAATTACTGTCTATAAACGGCTTAATATCTTCTGCCGTACCCCAACGAGCAGAGCCGTATTCAATACCTTTTCTGAACTTTTTTGCGTTCTTGCTGCGTATATATAAAATGCCTTTTATTGCTACTGCCGCAGTAGCTCCTATAAGCATATCAATAGGATTGAAAGAGAAAAGCGGAGACTTAAAAAGCTCCGCAATTCCTTTCATAAGTGCTGATATTTTATTACCCTCAAAAACTCTTAAAGAATAGCCCAGCTTATCACCGAGCCAAAAGAACAGAACATAAGGCGCATTTGCAATAATGACTTTTTTATCAATCGTCATAAGGTAATATCTCTGTCCTTGTTTTTTTCTCTGTCTCGGTTTTGATTGAGTTTTTGCGCCTGTTCTTTGAGTTTTGAAAGCAGTTTCCGCAAAGACGGTTTATCCTTGTGCTTTAACTGCTTTTGGGTAAATTCCTTGAAAGCCATATTGATAACATCAACATCACGGCCTTTGAAGAACACAAGATAACGGGGCGGCTGTTCGCTTGTGTCCTTTTTGAGTGCATAATCAATGTTATACTTTTTAGCGACGCTCTCAAAAGAACGAATATTTTTGTCCGTAATCTCAATATTTGAAAGCGCCGCATTTTGTTTCATAAGCTGCTTGATTGTCTGCTTGCCGTGATAAATTTTAGGATTCTTTGATTTATCCTTATGGTGTTGAAGATACATCTGAATAGCTTTTGCAAGAACTCGCCCCGTCATTTTTGTTGTATTTACCGCAAGTGCTATGGTTTTCTGGTCAACTTCTTCCTGCATAGACTATACCTCCAATCTTACTTACTCCAAGTTTCTCCGTCAGAGTGAGTAATGCCGATATGTTCATTAGCTGCTTCGTTCACATCATAGAAATACCACTTGCTGCTATCGGTAACATCAGTAAAGCGATTGAGCTTTGTAAAGTTTTCATTTACATACTCTTTATCAGCATTTCTGCCTGTTGCTCTGTTTACAACAGTTACAACCTCTGCACGTGTGATATTGTTATCACCCCTGAACGTGCCGTCTGCATAGCCATTAAGCCAGCCGATATTTTTAGCATAAGCGATTTCGCGTACCGCCCAATAGCTGCTTGAAACATCAGTATATTTTACAGATGTTGATGTGTACTTAACATCATTAAAGAGGTCATAATATCTAACCGTCATAGCAATAAATTCAGCTCTTGTTACCTTGTTATCGGGACGGAAAGTGTTATCTGTATAACCCTTAATAATTTCGTACTTTTCAAGATACGAAACATAGCTTGCATACCACGCCTTTTTGGAAATATCCTTAAAGTCAGTTGATGTGCCGGAAATCTTTTCGCCTTTTTCCTCTGCAATAAGTCTTGCAAAGATTGCTGCCGCTTCGCTTCTTGTCATATCTCCGTCAGGTCTGAAAGTGCTGTCGGGATAACCAAAGATATACGCAGAATGTTTTTTGCCCGGTAACATTACAACGCCGTTTGCGTCTGTTGTACCTGTAATTTCGTTTCCGCTTCTGTCTTTGAGAACTACTGTATAATCAGCTTTTGCTTTGCCGGAAGATGTTACGGTGATAGTATAATAATTATCGTCCGTGAGCTTCTTTCCTGTGGGGAGTGTCAAAGTTGCCTTTGTTGTGGAAACGGATTTTGAAACACTTACAGTCTTACCGTCTTTATCAACGATTTTTACTGTGGTAGAAACATAAGAGCCGCCGCCACCGCCACCGCCGGAGCTTGAAGGTCTGGAACTGCCGCCACCGCCGCCGGAAGATTTGACAGGTAATGTTACCTTGCCGTTTGCGTCCGTTGTACCTGTCTTTGATGTGGTTTTGTCTGCGATTGTAACAGATACACCCTTAACAGCTTTACCGTCGTTATCGGTAATTGTAGCCGTTACCTGATTTGATGTTGTGAGTGTATGGGTTTCGGGGAGAGTAATATATACTTTGCCGTCCTCGATTTTAACAAATGCGTCTGTGATAACACCCTTTGTATCATTCAAAGCGACTTTGTATAGAGTAGTTACAGTTTCGCCCGGCTTATCTTCTTTGCCGTCGCCGTCTGTATCTTCTCCCGGTTTTTCTTCTTTATCGGTTACGCCGGAATTACCCTCATTATCGGTAATATCCTCTGAAAGCGGAGGAACAACAATTTTTCCGTCAGCATCAGTTTTACCGCTTACGGATTTTGCTGTTTCTTCTGTTTCTGTCTTTGGAGCTTCACAAACAGTTACCGAAATATCTTTTGCAGGGGTTTTATCTGCTTTATTTGTTACAATTACGGTAATTCTGTTGCTATGAGCAATTAAAGTTTCAGGCGGAAGGACAACGGAAATTGAATTGTCCTCATTCAAAGTGAGTGAAGCATTTTCAATAACCTTGCTTTCATCAGTAACAACAATTTCAAAGCCTGTCAGTTCGCCGTAGCCGTTAACATCTGTAATATCAAATGTTGTCGGAGGTATAACCGCCTTACCGTCTGCGTCTGTGAGATTTGTTTCTGTTCTCTCGGTGTTGTCTTTTACTGTAACACTCATATCCTTAACAGCCTTATTTTCGCTGTCGGTTACGGTTACAATGATTCTGTTAGCAATGTCAATTACCTTATCAGCCGGAAGCTCAATATTGATTTTACCGTCTGTGATTGTAACAAAGGCATTTTCGATAACTGCCTTTTCATCAGTAACAAGAATATTAAGGCCGTTTACGGTTGCTTTACCGTCCTTGTCGGTCTTATCCTCTGAAAGAGGGGGAACAACCATTTTACCGTTTTCATCAGTTACGCCGCTTCTGTTATTTTCCGTTACATCAATAACCTTAACTGTCATATCCTTAACTGCTGCACCGTCCTTATCAAGAACAGTTACACAAATTCTGTTAGAATAATCAATCAGGTTTTCAGCCGGAAGAAGAACGGAAATTGTATTATCATCATTGAGAGTTACATAAGCATTTTCAATCTGCTTTGCTTCATCATTGACAATAACATTAAATCCATTTACATTTACTTTACCGTCTTTATCGGTGTAGCCGGAATTTACAGGGGGTACGGTTAATTTGCCGTATCTGTCGGTTAAGCCTTTTTCAATGTAATCTTTATCCGCAATAACAATTACGGAAACATCTTTTTGAGGCTCGCCGTTCTGATTTGTGATAGTGATAATAGCAGGGCTGTCCTTTGTGAGAATTAAACCGTCGGGAAGGTCAACCACAACATTATTACTTTCGCCGATTTTAATATCGCAGTTTGGAATGATAACATTGTATTTATCGGTTACGCTTACAACATAAGTATTTTTAACCTCGTTATTTTCGTTTCCGATTGTGCCGTTATCGTCGCCTGTGCTGCTCTGATTGTTTGGAACTTTAAGCTGTCCGTTTGCGTCTGTTGTGCCTGTTGCATTATTACCGTTTTTATCCTCAATAAAGATATTAAGGTCTGCTGCCGGCTTCTGATTTTCAGTAAAGAACGCTGTAATAGTGGTCTGGTCTGCATAATCAAGAAGTCTGCCGTTTGGTAATTTGATTGAGATTTTATTATCAACATCAATTACAATTTCAGAGTTGAAAATAGGAGTACCGTTTTTGTCGGTAAGAATAATGCTGAAATCGCCAACCTCTGCCGCACCGTCCTCGTCTGTACGGTCTGTGTCAATAAGCTGTGCAATCTCTGCTGTCTGTAATGTTTCACCACATACAGAACATTCAACATGCTTGCTGCCGCCGCTTGTAATGGTTGCCGGAACATCAATTATCCAATCGGACGGAGTATGTCCCTTTGGCTCAACATATTCAGCCTTGTAGGTATGGCCGCAATCTTCACATACAAAAGTTGTAAATCCTAAACTTACACAAGTTGCTGCCGTAATTTCTGACTTGTAATTATGGGGAATTATATCTGTGTAGTCGCTTGTGTAGGTATCATCACAATTTTTACAATCGTAAACTGTGTAGCCCATTTCTTCACAAGTAGCCGGAGTTACTTTCTTTTCGTAATCGTGAGGAATTTTATCGGTATAGTTACCTTTGTAGGTATCTCCGCAATCACAAGTGAAAATTGTATATCCCATTTCGGTACAACTTGGAGCAATTACAGTTTCTTTGTAGATATGCTCTTTGTTTTCTGTATAATCTCCAATGTAGGAGGCTCCGCAATCGGGGCACTCATATACAGCATAGCCGTGTTCTTCACAAGTAGGCTCTACAACCTGTTTATTATAATTGTGTTCTGTCTTATCGGTATAATCGCTTGTGTAGGTGTCGCCACATTCACAAGTATAAACTGTAAATCCAAAAGCAGAACAGCTTGGAGCTGTTACATCAGCCTTGTAATCGTGAGGGAGCTTATCTGTGTAATCAGCGTCAAATTCATAGTCGCAATTTACACAATCATAATGAGTATGTCCCATACTTACACAAGTGGGCTCTGTAATTTCAGTTTCGTATTCGTGTTCTGCCTTATCTGTGAAATTTGCAGTATAGGTATCTCCGCAATCACAAGTAAACACGGAATATCCCATTGCTTCACAAGTAGGAGCAATTACGGATTCTGAATGATTGTGTCCTGTCGGAAGTTCTAAAACAGTTCCACATACAGTACAAATTTGCGGCTCGGTGCAGGTTGCAGCTTCGCCCGGTGTATGACCTGTTGCTGCGTCTGCCTTAATCATTTTTTCGCCGCAATCTTCATTCTGACAAACATATTCAATTACGCCGTCTGCTTCGCAAGTGGAAGATGTAACGGAAGTGCCCTCGTCCCAATTATGTCCTGTGGGCTCGGTATAATCTGAAACATAACTGCTGCCGCACATTACACAAGTAGAGGTAGTATATCCTTTATCCTCACAAGTAGGCTCTTTTGTGATATGCTCGTATGCGTGAGAAATCAAAGGCTTAATATCAGTTACGAAATTATCTCCGCAAACCTCGCAAGTGTGGTCTGTATAGCCGACGCTTCGGCAAGTTGCGTTGTGGGTAGTAGTATGGTAATTATGATTTCCTGTTGGTGTCGTTTCCTGATGAAAATCTCCGCAATCCTTACAAAGAGTTAATTTAAGGCCACCCTGTTTACAGGTCGCTTCTCTGATAGTAATATCTTCGTAGTTATGGCCTTTTGCCGGAGAGTAATTCATTTTTTGGAGTTCTCCGCAACCGTCGCACTGCCAACGCTCATAACCTAAATTTTCACAAGATGCAGGGATAGTTTCAAGGTATCTGAAATCGTGTTCGTGTGCCGGAGGAACAACAATTATTGTATTGCTGCCGCCCTCGTCGCTTTCATCAGCGAGGATATGCACATAGCTTACGCCGTTTTCAATCATACTTTCACCGGAATAGCTGTAATTGATTTTGTAATATACGGTGTAATATCCCGGCTGTGTGTAGTTCGGTGCGCTTGTCTTATTGCAATTATCCGCGTCGGTTCCGTAACGGATTGATGTTTTAACACCACTATCCGAGAGGTCTGAAACAGTTAATGTATGAGCTTCGCCGTCCTCAACACCATAGTATGAAGAAACAACCGCTTTTGCAGTAACATATTCGCTTGTTTCATATCCGCAGTCGTCGCAGGTCTCGGCAATGTAAAATCTGTTGTTTGCCACCTGTCCGTCAACCTGTTCGGTGAAATTATGGTCTGCAAGTCCTCTTGTAGCTCTTGCATAAGTACCTTTACAGAATTTGCAATACTCACCACGTTTGAGAGTGGTTAAGTGGTATTCATCATCATATTTTTCGTGAGTTGTATTGTCAAACTGTAAAAAGAAATTATTATCACAAGGATTTAACGAATATACATTGTTGTTAAATGAATAGGTTGCCATTCCGTCACCGGAGTTTATCGTTCCGCAGTTCTGACAAACGGCTTTAGTCCAATGGTAGCCGGTATAATAAGCATCTATGCCGGGAGTACCAGAGTCAAGATTTCCTTTTCTTTCTCCATCTAAACAAGTACCGTCTGAATATCTGACATCACGATTGAGTGCTGTTTCACCGCTTCGGGTATATTCAGGAACACGGTATGTCAATACTGTTGTCTGCATATTACATACACAGCAAAACTGCGTTTCGTATGTTGTGGTTGCGTTAACATCAAGCTCATTCGTCCTGTTATTTGAGGAAAGCCAATTATCCGCAGGGTCCACATATTCGTTTGACTGCGCCGCAAATGTTGTTACGGGGGAAATGCTTAAAAGCATACATACGGCAAGAAATGCCGACAAAATCGATTTTGTTTTATTTTTTAATTTCATTTGAGAATTTTCCTCCTGTTCAAATTTTGTTTTGGTTTTGGATAGGTCTGCCAAATATCAAGGCGGCCTGTATTTTTTATATACGGATTTATTCATATCAGCCACCGTACAAGTCGTGATTTACCTGTGCAGAATAGAAGCTGTCTATCGTTGTGGGAGCATTGAATAAAACTGCAAGCATATATTTTTTGATATTTCGTACCTCGCTTGTGTTTTTCCGAAGGCTTGATAATACATACTCAATATGCTCACTGTCCAGCTTCAAGAGTTTGCTTTTTACAAGTGCTGCAGGGTAATCATCACCGGCTATTGTTAAATACTCTTTTGAGGTACATACCGTTTCGGTTAAGAGTTCCACGATTTCATCAATCCGTACTTTTTCAAGAGGATTGTTAATTACCAAAATATCATACTCAATATTTTCTTTTATGATTTCTCTGTATGCGTCAATCTCGTCCATTCCAATCCGTTCCGAATTTCCTTTTGGATTTGATTGGATAGGATTTGATATATTCGTACTTGATAAATCAATATTTGATTTTTTTGTATTTGATATATTAGTATTTAATTGGTCGGGATTTTCCAAGATAGGTAAAACCTGTTCAGGATTTTCCAAGATTGGGTTATCCAAAACTGGATTTTCCCGTTTAGGTTTTTCCTGTTTAGGTGAAGCCGTTTCAGGTGCTTCCAAAATGGTGTATTCAACCGTAGTAAGCTGTCCCTTTTCATTTCGTACTCGCTGCCGTATGATATATCCATGCTGCTCCAGCTCTTTAATCGTACTGCATATACTGTCAATGCCGTCCTTGCAGATTTTTGAAAGTCCTTTCGTGGTGTAGTCCCAATTCTCCGGCAGGGAAAGCATAAGAGATAACAAACCTTTTGCTTTGAGTGAAAGGCTTGTATTTCTCAAATGGTGGTTTGACATTACGGTATAATCACGGGTTTTGTCTATTCTGAATACCGCCATACAAAAATCCTCCTTTCGCTGATTTTATGTCACGCATTAGAAGCCGTTTTTGAGGGATAAGAATATGTTTCCATTACCTACTTGATTTAAGAGGTTAAAATCCCTTATTTTACTTGCGTAAATAATGCCTATTCCGTGACAAAAGGGTACAAAAAAACAGCGTTTAGGAATTTTCCTTAACGCTGTCGGTTTTGATATTTTGTTTTTCTATGGGTTTATACATTGTGCAGCTCGTTCCGTTATGACAATGCAAATACGGACAAAAAGGATTTTTGCTGTCAAGCAAATATGTGTCTTGTCCTGTTTGACAAGTGGGGCAAAGTTGCCCGGTGTCCTTGTTCATAAAATATCTGTCCTCCGATTTCTTGACTATCTGAATGATTTATGGTATAATACTATTCAAGGTAGCCGAAAGTTTTTAAGGCTTGTGAATGGTAAATTAAAAACATCACGACGGCTTTATCGTGATGTTTTCGGGGATAAATATTTTGTTTTTAGAGGATAAGTGCTTATGTTGACCGTCTAAAACCCTTAATTTTACGGCATTTGTGAGTAAATCCTATAAGAACACCCGTACCATTACGAGTGTTCATAACGTGTATGAAGTTATGAACACTCGATTTTTTTATGCCGTTTTAGTTGTTCTCAGATACTCAACTTCAACACCTTTTCTTCCAAAAGATTTGCAAAGGCATCTTCATTTAAGGTAACAATCTGCGCAAGCTTTTCAAGTTCAGCACGTACTATCATTTCAACAGAATCAGCACGGATATAATGTGTGCTTTCACAAGTGCCTCTGTCTCCTTTGTAATTGGAACAACTAAAGAAGTATGTAGTTTCTTTGTTGTGTCTGACATGATACCACATCTTACTTCCACAATTTTGACAGAATTTACCCTGATTCACCGTTCCGCAAGAACAGGTCCAGCCGTTTGCTTGTACAGAATTTTCATACTATCACTTTTTTAAATGGTATCATATGCTTATTTAAAAATCAAGCTATGTCTTAAAATTCTTAAAATTATAAAAAACTGTCCTGTATTTGTATTTACAACACACAAAAGGCAATATATACTTAAATTTATACAGGAGCTAAAATGTTATGGAAATGTTTACAACAGTGATAACGCCGTACAAAGCGGACGGAAGTGTCGATTATCAAACCGCTGAAAAATAGTAGACTGGTATTTTGAAAACGGTCTTGACGGCATATTTGTTGTTTGCCAATCCAGTGAAATATTTTATCTTTCTCTGGAAGAAAGAGTAGAACTGAACAGGCGGGTCTATGCACGCGCAAAGCAGCTCGAAAGAGAGAACAACAAAAAATTTACTGTTGTTTCATCCGGACATATTTCAGACACATTAGAAAAACAAGCAGAGGAACTCAATGCAATTTATGCCACAGGAACCGATGCCCTGATTTTGATTACAAATCGTCTGGATATTCATAATGAGGGCGATGATGTGTTCATCAAAAACGATTGCAAGAAATCGCAAAAGCGAAGAATTTACTTCATATGTCAAAGAATGCATGCAACAAATGAAGCATGTAACAGATGCGGAATTACCGTGGATGTGGACATTGATACGCAAAAGACGACCGATGCTTCTTATGCGGAATTTTGGAATTCTTATTGGGCAATAAGCGGAGCAGTGTATTTGAAAAACGGAAATGATGCAATTATATCCAATACAAATACAGAGAATCTAGCAAGCATTTTTGAAAATCCCGACCCCGCAAAGCTGTACGCTATTTCCCTTAGCGGCAGTGTGATGATTTATGACAGCGAAAAGAATATGATTTACGCCGGCACTGTCAACGACATTCTGTCTTATGAGGCCGCAGGAAATTCGGCAACAAGATTTTTTGCCCGTTTCAACTATGATATGCTTACAAATATGTTTATCTTCAAGTAACTTCAGCATTGCGCCGGGCATGTCAATATAAGCCTATACAATATGAAAAAATAATTTTAAATTAATTTAAACAAATATAATAATTCAGATTGGAGGTCAATGTAATTATGTTAAAAACCAATCAAACAAAACGAGGTATTTGTCTGTGTGCGATCATAGCCATGCTTACAAGCATTCTTGTCATCGGCGGACAGTGGAGCACCGCGGTTACCGTACATGCAGATACAGTACAGAAAAACATCAGTGCACCGATATTTTCTGCAACTTTGGATTTTGAAACCGCCAAAGTTGGAACCTATGCACAGACTGAAGGAGACGGTATTGAGGGCACGGTTGTCAACGATGGCGGCGGTCTGGAACTTAAACTATCAGACGGAAGTCCTGATTATGCTGTTGCAAGAGTAAAAGAGGATACCACGGGGAAATTTAACGGCTCAAAGGTTTTAGAAATTCAGCCCTTGCCGGAGGAGGTTTCGGGACAGACGATTGCGAGGCTCTATTCCTCCAATGCGGAAATAGGATCAACATTCAGAGTCAAGGATTCATCAGGAAAGCGGCTCAGCCACGGTTATCGCATGATGTATTCCTATGACTTTTATACCACCATATCAAGCGGATTTAGTGCACAGGACGTCTGGTGGTTGAATTCTTCCAATAGCATTTCTACCAGCGAAACACTGCTTAATACAAAGAAATCAAATCTGCATAATCCGAGTACTTCAGTTACCAGCTCGACTACTGCCGGAACAATCGGCTGGAATGGTTCAGCATGGACGCAAACTGATCATCCAAATGTCATCCATATGGATTATGTATTTGATTTTGAAACCGGTGAAGTCTGGATGTATAGCGATGGGACACTATTTGCCTGCCGTGACTTCTCTGAGATGGAGCGCAGTTATTTCAACCCTACCTATCAAAGCCTGGAGAATGCCTATGGCGTACTTTTCCAGTTTCGGCAAAGCGGTGACACGGGAACGATTTATTACGATAATTTTAGAGTGGCAATGTATGATGAAAGTGTTGAAGCACAGCAGCTATGTGAATTGGCTGCCGAGCCGAGCCAAGCATTTCATGGGTCTGCTGTAACCGAATCCAAAACTGCGGATTTTGAGAAGGCCATGACCGCCGACGGATTCGGAATGAGTGTGAGTAAAGCAACAATTGATGGTACATCGACTGACGCCGTTGTCCGTTCACTTGAAAACGGCAGACTAAAGCTGAAGCATAATGTCAATGTGGGAACAAACGACAGCTATATGAATATTGAGCCGAAGTACAACAAATATGCTGAGACAAATTCCCGTGCAGATGGCCTTCCTAATCCGCCGGTAGGAACAACAGCGGTTCCAAGCTCTGCTTATTTATTTTCCAAAAGATTGGGTTTTGACCGCAGAGGTGTGGATGAAAACGGAAACTTTCGTTATAATTTGTATAGCTTGGCATATATAGATTACCTTAAATTTTCCGTAGATATTGAAATGGACGAGAAAAACGAGGGAGACGCATGGCTCTATGCCTGCTGGTATCCATTTGACGGAGTGTCTCATAATTCTGATACAATGCCGGAAGGCATGGGGGTAAAGGCCACCTATAACCCAAACTTTATTCGGTTTAATAAGGAGGAGGGACAGAGTGGAGGCAGCATTCTTGCCTTTGGCAATGAAACAGAGATGAAATGGCAGATGGGCTCGACCTATCATGTGGATTATCTGGTCAATCTCAAAACCGGAAAAGAAGAAACCTATTTAGACGGCGTATTACTTGGATCTAACATGGCAGGCGAAGATATTACAGAACGCGGAACGTTTGTACGTGTCAGGACGAATTTCGAGAGAAAGACAGACAGTGACATAATTTATCTTGATAATATAAATTATACAATTTATAACGAGCTTAATATCAGCTTTGAGACACTGGAAAAACAGATGAGCTATAAGCCTGCTATCACGGATCTCGGGGCGCAGCTTACTGCTGATAATAATGTTGAGGTTACTGCTAAAATCAGCGGTGACGCAGAGAAGTTCTCAGAACCTAAGATTATCACAGCACTGTATAAAAACTATGGTACAAAGGATGCAGAGCTGCTGAAAGTAGCAATTGATGTCTACAGGGGTGAGGACGATGCATTCAGTACATTGCTGTCTGCCGGCGAAGAGACAGACAACCTTACAGTAAAGATGTTCATCTGGAGTTTCTCAGATTTGATTCCGCTGTGTGAAGCAGGAGTTGACACCCCTGTTTTGTAAGCCTGTATAACGATGGAGCAACAGACATGGAGATGTTGAAGGCGGCATATATGAATTCCGATTTGATTTTTGATATATATGCAGACAGCAAGATGAGATTTGGACAGCGACGCAGACGGAGCTGTATGACTATGTTACAGCTGTCAGAGCTCTGTACTTTGCCGGCGGTTGTCTGGTAAACGATGCAGATGGACGTATATGTGCGTCTGAACGGTTCATCCGATGCAGTGAGAATTCCTACGCATGACAGAATCAATCTGCTGTAGGATTGTTTTAATAAAACATAGTATAGTTATAAAAACTCATTGCATCTGCGAAAGGATTATAGCGGAAAGTATAATATTACCTTCATCCTGAAAAATGGGAAATGAAAAAGTGTTAATAAGGAGAAAGAGCGGAATGAAAAGATTATTAAGTTTGGTGCTCAGTGCGGTAATGATTTTTACCTGCATTGGTATGGGAATCTGTGTGTTTGCAGAAGATAATCCGTGGTCAGAGATGTTCCCAGATTACTACTACGGGGAAACCGCATACGGTGGAGGTCACATCTATACAGCGCAGGGGGGATCATTATATTATGATGCACCGCCTGCAACCATTACAACCCTGTTTGATAAGACGATTAAGGCAACTGTTGACACTCCGGTTATTCTGTATACAGTAAACACCAATACAGAACGTATCGGAACCGACAGCGATGAAACTATCATTACGGATTTGCTAAGCAGGGAATACATTGTGCTCGTGGTAGATTATCATAACGATCCACGTGCAGATGCTGTTACATCGGCTTTCAGTCTGCAAGAAATCAGAAACAGCGTAAAGAGCGGATCAAGCGGAAAGTATATCAACTTCAGCGGAATGTTTACAGGTACAGCTGCGGTTTCGCCTTACACCTACATCCTGCCTGCGGGCTATAACATCACTTTGGGCGTTACCTATTGGTCTATTGACAAGCATAGTTCAGATGGCACACTGGAGCGTATTGTGGAAATATGGAATTCGGACTTTAAGGGCGTAATGGGGAACAAGGTAATCAGCTTCCCGGATGGAACTCAACAAACAGTTTCCGAATACACCGGCAGCGGGATCACTGAAATTTTCGACTGCGTACGTCCCAACGGCGAACTGATTGATATGGACCTGAAGATGGATATTATCTATCCAACCAATCCCGGATACAATGTTCCTGTTATGACCAATGCTTCTTCGTCTGAGTCAAGAGAGCGTTCTTGGACACTGGCAGCAAGACCGCACCTGACAGGATTTTTGTTCATGGGTTATGCCGGCATAAATTACGATTATGGGTATACGCCTATGGCGCGTACCGATCATTACGGCTATTTTGACGGAGACACCTCTACAGGGCATGTTACAGGCGACAACAAAACTTATTCCATAGCGGTATACAACCATTCCAAGTGTGATTCAGCGGCCATGCGTAAAATTCGATCCTTGGCGGATGAAGAACCGGCTAAATATCAGTTCGATCCGGACGCTATCGGCGTTATGTCAAATTCCAAAGGCGGTTTGGTGACAAGGCTCGGAAACGAGCATCCTGAAGAGCTGACAGAATGGCGTTTTCTGCCGGGACATCATGGCGAGAGCCGCTATGAAGCAGGAAATACAGATGATGAAACCAAGACATACACCTATGGTGATACCACTATTATCCGCACCATCCGGGGCGGTGAGGAGCAGCCATGGCTGACATATCAGGACGGCAGCAAAATCCCCAGCAAGGCAAATTTTATCTATGCAAACTGCGGCGGCGGATATGAAACTATTACAGAGGGAAATTCTCCGATGTTTTTGACGGGAACCATGGAGAATAACGGCTCGTATTACGACTTTGTACCGGCTACCATGAGCGCTTGCTACAATAGTGATGTTCCTGTAATGTATTACGCAAATCCGGGTATAGGACACGCACTGGCGGTGGGGTTAGACCGTGACCACAATCAGGATGTGTATCTTGGACTTATGAAAACATCAGATTATTATCTTCGGCATACGCCGGTTTCGGTCGCCTATATTGAGCCGGACGATAATTCAACAGGAATTGACCCTAAGAGCGTTATTACAGTAAAGTTCTTTGGTCAGGTAGACGAGACGGAAATTCAGAAGATTACTGTTACCGGCAGTGACGGTTCTGTAGTACATGGCGTATGGAAGGGCTCTTACGGCGATAGCACATGGGAATTTTCTCCTGCGGATATGAAGGATGGAATGGAATATACCGTTACCGTGCCTAAGACCCTTGCAGGGAAAAACGGAAAGACCATGGAAGCGGATTATTCTCAAAGCTACACTACATGGCCGGGGGCTCAAAAAGAGGCTGTTAAGATAGAAAGCGACAATGGAGCAGAGATTATTGCACAGACTGATTCCGGCAGCAACGGTATATATCTTTTGTTTGAAAACAACGCAGAAGATTTTAAAAATGCAGGGCAGATAGGGCTCCGGTTCTTTGTTACAAACGATGCAGCAAATACTGCCGAGGTTTATGCTTTGGAGAATATTAATCCTGATAACCTGCCCGAATCTTCCCGCGGAGAAAAAATCGGAGAAGTGGTTTTGACCGGAGCCGGAGAATATGAGGTGGATATCAGTGAGTATATTGAAGCAGCAAAAACGCAGCAGTACCTTGGATTTTTGATTGCAGCTAAAAAGAAGACAGAAACGGTTGTAATTAACAAATATGATTTTGAAAGTGCTGCGGTTGGGGCGGCATCGATATCCGGAGTGACTTTCCAGAGCTTGGCGGTCGGTGAATCCGTGCAGACGATTGCAAAGGACGGAAATGCGGATAACAAGGCGGTGCGGATTACCAATTACAATGATAATTCCAGCGCCTCTTCTCCGACACGCCTGCCATGGGTCCTGAACCCGGCGAATGTATTGATTTTCACTCAGGCAACCAAGGAATCTTCTCTTACTGAGGATGACTATGGGCGTCTGTTCCACATTGATGTCGATGTCTATGATACCAAGAACGGAGGAAGAAAGATATTTTTGTCACTCGGAACCAATGATCTTTCTAAAGCTGCGGGATTGGATGACGTTGATTTAAAGCAGAGGAGGCTCACCCGTTACAGTCAGGAAAATCAGTGGACGACTGTGAGCATGGACTGCCGCATTGACAATCCGCTCTACTGGGGTCTGCTGCAAAAGCAGCGGCTGGAGATTGCAGCTGATACATCAGGTACTCCTTGTGCAAACAATCCGGAAAACCCATTTTACATTGACAATGTAACGATTACCGAAGAAATTACGGATATTGTTCTACAGTCGGAAACATCGGCACCTGTTATGATTTTATATAACGAGGAAACTGTCAAGACAACTCCGGAAAATGCCTCATATGTACAAAATGGCAGCAAGGTGGACACATCCTTTGAAAATGCGGAAGAATGGTTGGTCAGTGATGCCAATGTCAGCATGTCCGGAGAAAATAAAAAGACCTATGCCCGGATTCCTGTATCCGAATACGATGAGAGCAAGCCTGCCGGTATTTCGTTCTCCGTAACGGAGGGCAATGGGACTGTGGCTGTCTATGGAATCACAGACCCGACAGAAGCAGAAAATTGGGACGCTGATACCATTAACTACATCAATGCCTACGGCAATGACCGCTATAGTTACGGCGTAGATATGGGTAAGGTTTATGGCTCTGCGCCGCTGGATACCATTACTGTGACCGGCGGCGGGACCTATACGATGGATATTACGGCTTATATGACATATATGAAGGAACAGGGAGCAGAGTATGCTACTTTGATCTTTACCCTTGATTCTGAACCTGTGGGAACGGTCAAAACCATGTCCTTTGATGATATGACTGGCTGGATCATAAAGTCATATGCAAATTATAACAGTACCACACAGAATATGGCTTTCTCTGGTTTTAATGAGAATATGAATCCCGGATCATTCGGAACATATGGTACCTTCCTGGATTCTTCCGTGAACCATGGTTCCGGAAGCGGAAAGAGTTTATGGTATCGCGCAAATACAGCGGGCGCCCGCGCCAAGCTGACCAACCTATTTGGGACTATCACCGAGGAGGATCTGGGTAAGACTTATCGCGTGAGCTTCTGGATACTGTCTGACACGGAGGATGCCAGCTGCTATGTTGAACTGAATTCCAGCGGTTCAGGCTCCACCTGGCAGGTAAAGGGTTATACTCCTGAAAAGAATGTTCCTGTAGGAAAAACATGGAAGCAGTACAGCTACGATGTTACTATTACGGAGGATATGCTGATTTCAAAGTATTCGGATTCCTCCAATCCTGAACGGCAGGTGCCTGCGCTGCTTTCGTTCCGGCCGTCGGCAAAAGATATAACCTTGTGGATCGATGACATTGAGGTTGAGGATATTTCTTCTACGAAGCTGGACTTTACGGTCGCAGATACAAGCAGTGACGTAACTGGGTTAAATTATCGCTTTACTCGTGACTTTGACGATATGGCATCATTGAAAAAACTGTACAATGCTCCGTATAACAGCACAACCAATGTTTTGGCGTATGCAGGATGCTCTCCCACTATGCAGTCTACAATGAAGCTGGATTCCACAGAGAATCACGGGGGAGATGCAGGAAAAAGTCTGTTCGTACAGCCGGACGCAACATATTGCCGTTTGAAATTTCCCGGACTGTTCGGAACGTTAGATGAAAACGATATAGGATCGACCTATCATGTCTCTTTCTGGGCGAAATCATCCATAGGTGGTTCTATTACTATGGAGATCACCTCTGCTGCATCATCATCTACTTACGTTACAACCAGCTATATTCCGGCAGTGAATGAAAAATTTAATGGAATAAATGAGTGGCAGCAGTTCGAGTATGATGTGACGATTGATCAAAAGATGCTGTCGTCCAGCTATACTGCGGACGAAACCTATACAGCGGAGCAGAAGAATCCTGCTTTATTCACGGTTACAACTACCGATGTTACATCAGGGACTTTATGGATTGATGATTTCGTGGTTACTGCAAAGACACATGCTGAAGAAGGAAAGAGCCTTGGTGCCGACCAAGTAGCAGCAGTTTCCGGCGTGAAGTTTGACGGAACAACCGGCGTCGGTCGTGTGGACGCAGATGGTGGAACCACCGAAGGAATCCGAAAGACCTATATGCATTTTGGCGGTGTTGAGCTGACAAATCTCAGCAGCGCAGCCTTGGAGCTTGATGTTTCCTCTGCCATTGGACAGACGATGAGCATATACGGAATTACCGGAATTGATTATCCGGCTGAGCCGCTGACGTGGAACAATGCGCCGGCAAACGCAGCAGGTACCGGCATCAAGACAGCAAATGTGTTTGGCGGTGCGCCTCTGGCAGTTTTGAAAGCGCAGAAAGGTACAATGCGAATTGATATTACGGACTATATTACAGATTTGAACGGTGTAGATCCCATCTTTGCAATTACATCCGATGCAGGCAGCGGTCAGGAATATGTCCGCTTGGATTTTGAATCATTCGGACTTACCGGAGGACTGGATTATAACACAGACGGTGCGGTGAACTTTAGCACCGGTGCAGCAAACGTCAGCGGACAGAATTTGGTGTTACTGAATATGTTTGGCAACAATAATCTCCCTGTAGTGCCCGGACAGATTTACACGATTACTGCTGACATTACATCTTCGTCAGGCGGCAATATAAGTATAGGAATTTCTGATAAGGACGGCGGAAACGTGGCCGGCACAATGACAGAAACTCTGAGTGCCGGAGAGACCAAAGCCATCACCTTTAGCTATGCGGTGGGAGATGAAGACGCGGTCAGAGAGCTTTGCGCCGTTGCGATAAACAGTGATACAGCCGGATTTACGGTAGATAATGTGAATGTAAGCAGTGAAAGCCCGATTTTGATGCTGAGCGGTGCCCGTATTGCTGCATCGTATGCGGCAGTCAACGTAACTAATCTGGCAATCAGCAATGTAGTATACGATACAGTGGATAACAATTATCTTTTTGATATAAGTCTATCGAAAGAGTCAGACGGTGTAATCGTTGTTGCGCTATATGATGCGGAAGGCATTTTGATTGGCAGTAGTTTACAGCCGATTTCAGGCACCGATGCAGCCGAGGTTTCTGTACCATATGCTGCAGAGGCGGTATCTGCCAAGGTGTTGCTATGGAACAATTTGGATAAAGCTCTAACGCCGCTTTGTGATGATCATTCTGTGACTTTTGTGAAATAGCTTTATGAATTGCAGCGAAGGTTGCTGCGTTAAAAATTCTCATCGGCAGCCTGAAGGTTTCAACCCTTCCTTGCTATATAGAGGACACTGTTGCGGAATATCGTATTCCATACATTGATGAAGGATATCGGGCTGCGTATTGTGTGCGTGGAGGAAACAGTGGTCAGCCGGCGCATTTGATAATTTCCCGTTATACAGAGGATGCAATACTAAAGGACATCTTTGCTGAAGCAAGTGTATTTGCTGAAGCAAATCAGCAGCAGAGTGTGACCTTTAATATTTCCGGTATAAAAGATTTTGATGACAGTGTATATAAGTTTTTTGCTTGGAATTCATTGGGAGAAATGAGACCGATTTCTGATGTCTATACTTTCAGCCGTACAGTCAAAGAATCTGAGATTATCTTCAAGTTCCCCGGCTATGTTGAGAAGGTTATAACATTTAGCTATGATGATTGGGAAAATGGGGATGAAAGATTGATTGAGCTGTTTAACGAAAACGGCGTGAAAGGGACCTTCAATCTCATAACAAGCAGAAATGGAAAAACAATTCCTATTTCTACATATTCGGGTCATGAAGTCGCAAATCATTCCTATAAGCACTTGAAATACAGTATCACACCTGAAACGGCGACTTCGGAGTGGCCGTACAGAACCTTGGATGAGGTAATCAATGATATACGTATGGGGTATGAGGATATACTAAATCTTACGGGTGAGGCTCCGATTGGATTTGTATGGCCCTACACCAGACCTAGTGAACGGGATGACTATGATGAAATTATCAGCTATATGAAATCTATCGGGGTGAAGCATATAAGGCCGGTAACCTCCACAAATGGTGAAATTTATACCTATGTCGAGGCGATAAGAAGCGCAGTTGTTGATAAAGCCGACCACACAATTACGAATCCTTCAGAGCTTACTATTTATATGACAGTAGACGGACAGCAGCTTTCTGTTGCGCCCGGGGAGACCGTTGCATACTAATAGAAGCAGAAGATGCAGAGAGAAAAAGGCGGTTTTTAAACCGCCTCAGACTGTCGAAAATCCCTGTTTTGTATTAGGCAAAGCAGGGATTTTTCAGTGAAAATATTAAATTCTTTTTTGCACACGATTTGTTTCATACAGAGACTTGTCGGTTGACAAGTCTTTTTATGTAACTTCAAAGACAATCCAATGCGCATGGTTGAAGTATTTTATCCGGCTTCTTTTTGATGTCGGTATTTTTCCCGGGTGGCATATCCGCCTCGGATGTGTCGCTCCTGCTTGTTCTCCATAAGAATTTCCCGTACCTGCCCAGCGAGAATTTGATTGATTTTAACCAATCGCTCGGTCATGTCTTTATGTACAGTAGATTTCGAAATGCCGAATTTTTTGGCGGCTTCTCTCACGGTGCATTTATTTTCGATGATGTAGTTTGCAAGCTCGATGGTACGCTCTTCGATATAACACCTCACATACAATGCCTCCCAATTTCAATTTGTTCCGCGTGGAACTTTTGAACTCGGTTTCATATATATGCATATATGCGACAGAGTATGACACTTCGGGCAATCGTTATACAGTTTTCTTTGTAAATATTTATCTGTGATCTGTGTTACCTATGATCTCAGCAACCCGTCAGGTCAAAATCCGGAGTTTGTTCCAGGGTTGCGGAGGTACGCTCCTGCATGAATCCCGTAAAGCCAAGATCCATAACAGTGTCCAGTACCGTCTTGTATTCAAAGGAGGTAATACGTCGGTTGATTTCGGGAAAAGTCGCCGCCAGATGGCAGGGGGTGTACTGACTCATGAGACTGACCAAAACATCCTGGGGCGGTATTTTTTGGCTCACATCACGAAAGATGTCGATGCTGTCATGTCTGCCTCCGGGCAGAATGAGATGCCGAAGGATGATGCCTTTTTGTAGAAGCCCGTTTTTGAGCACATAGGCACCTGTCTGCCGATACATTTCCAACAGCGCCGGCAAAGCGAAGTCATAGTAATCTTCTGCGCCGGAATACTTTTTGGAAAGGATTCTGCTTTTGTACTTAAAATCCGTCAGATACACGTCCACATAGCCCGCAAGGCTTTGGAGGGTTTCAACGGTTTCGTAGCCGCCAGTGTTATAAACCACGGGAATTTGCAGTCTGTGTCCGACAACATCCAACGCTTTCCTGATATGGGGAACAAAATGGGTGGGGGAAACCAGATTGATGTTGTGGGCGCCCTGCTCCTGTAGTTCCATGAAAATATCCGCCAGCCGTGCTATGGTGATTTCCTTCCCGAAATTACCGCTGCTTATAGGGTGATTTTGGCAGAAGCAGCATCGTAGGGAACAGCCCGAGAAGAACACGGTTCCCGAACCGCCCGGCCCGCTGATGACGGGCTCCTCACCAAAGTGCAGCGCGGCTCTGGCGATTTTCAGGGTGTCGCTCTCACCGCAAAAGCCTTGTTTCAGACTTCGGTTGATATTGCATTTTCTGGGGCATAGATTACATCGCATAAGGGTTCCGCCTTTCCATGAAGCACATTATACAACAGGAAAAGAGAAAATGCAAATTTCGCCGGAGAACAAATTATGCCCATATTCGGCAAAGAAAACACTTGCACATTCCATAAACTTGTGGTATACTTACTAAGTCATGCTAAATCGGGGTGTTAGCGGTGCCTTGTAACCCTCAATCCGCTACAGAGGGGATGAAAACTTGCCATGAGGGTCAGCCGTGTTCGGTCTGCCCTGTTCAAGTGGTGTTGACGACTTGGTCTTACGCAATCAGAACCTGTGAACCTCGTCAGGGCGGGAACGCAGCAGCGATAAGCAGTCATTCTGATGTGCCGTGAGGTAGCCAGGTCTGAGCTAACTGTTCAGGTAACGCGGGTATGGTTGTTTCGAGGGTAAGCGCATGACTTTTCTTTTATACAAGAGAATGATGAATAATGAATAGTGAATAGTGATTGTGCAAAATCGGCACTGCCGGTTTTGTTCCGGAATGATTCATTCTTCATTACTTAACAAGTTTTACAAAGGAGATGGAAAGCATGGCAGATTCCTATCAGGCGTTATACCGCAAGTGGCGACCAATGACCTTTGATGACGTCGTAGGACAGAAGCATGTGTCCGATACCTTAAAAACCGGGATTGCTACAGGCAGAATTGCCCATGCTTACCTGTTCTGCGGTACCCGTGGTACGGGTAAAACCTCCACGGCGAAGATTTTTTCCCGGGCGGTGAACTGCGAGAACCCTCAAAATGGGGAGCCCTGTAACGAGTGTCCCACCTGCCGGGGAATCTTAGATGGCAGTATTTTGGACGTCTACGAGATGGACGCTGCCAGCAACCGCGGTGTGGAAAATATTCGCGAGATTCGTGACGAAGTGATTTACACACCGGCAGGCTGTACCTATAAGGTCTACATCATCGACGAGGTGCACATGCTGACCGCCGAAGCCTTTAACGCCCTTCTGAAGACTTTGGAGGAGCCTCCCAAGCATGCACTGTTCATTCTGGCAACTACCGAACCCCATAAGATTCCGGCAACGGTACTGTCCCGGTGTCAGCGGTTCGACTTCCGCCGTATCGGGGTGGATGATATTGCCGGACGGCTCAGCCAGATTGCCAAAGCAGAGGGTATCGGCGCGACACCGGACGCTCTGGAACTGGTGGCGGAGCTGGGTGACGGTTCCATGCGCGATGCCTTGAGTTTACTGGATCAGTGCGCCGCGTTTGGCTATGAGGAACTCACCACCGGTTTGGTGACCGAGATTGTGGGGATTGCGGACCCCAAGACCCTGTTTGCTGTTGCAGATGCGGTAGCAGAGGGAAACACCAAAGAAGCCTTGCTGCAAACGGACGGATTTTTGCGTCAGGGCAAGGAGGTGCAGAACTTCCTGGAGGAACTGACTTTGCATTTTCGCAGCCTTTTAATATGCAAGACCGCAGACGACCCGGCAGAACTGTTAGAACGCACCCCTGAGGCGGCGGCAAGGTTCCAGACCCAGGCAGAACGGTTTTCTGTGGAGCAGATTTTATACATGATTGGTGTGCTCAGTGAGTGTTTGGCACAGGCAAAGTGGATGGCAACGCCACAAGTGGCGGCAGAGGTGGCGATGGTGAAGCTTTGTAACCCTGCCTACAGTACCGAACCCTCGGCACTCCTTGCCCGGCTGGAAAAGCTGGAGAGAATGCTGGCACAGGGCGTGACGGCGGTACCTGCCGAAAGCCCTTCATCCGTCACCTCCGGTGACACCTTCTCCCAAGGGAGGAGGCCTACCTCCAATCCCGCAGAGGATGGGGATACTCCGCCGTGGAATGTACCGGCGGAAGAAGCGGCATCTGCGGCAGAAACGACACCTACCGAAAGCCCCTCATCCGTCACCTCCGGTGACACCTTCCCCTCGGGGGGGAGGCTTGCCTCAAATGCCACAGGACAAGAGGAGGTCTGGGAGTTCTGGGCGGATGCATTACAGGAGGTCAAAAACGAGAGTAAACTGCTCTATGCGTTCATGAGTAACGCCAAAGGAATTCTCAACGGAAGCACCGTGGAGATAGAGCTTTCCAATCAGGTGGCGTTCAATAAGATTGCCACTCCACAAGGACTGGAATATTTGAGTAAGCTATTCAGCCGTATCAGCGGTCAGAACCTGCGTGCGGAGGCGTTCCTCGCCGGAGAGCGAAAGAAGCAGGAGGAAAAGGCAAGTATCTTTGACCTTGCCCAAAAGAAGGATTTACTTGGAGACAAGCTCCATATTATACAGAATCAAGAATAAAAAAGGAGAGACTATCATGGCAAAAGGCGGATTCCCCAGAGGAATGGGCGGTGCCCCCAATATGAATCAGATGATGAAACAGGCACAGAAAATGCAGGAGCAAATGCTTAAAATGCAAGAGGAAATGGAAGAGAAGAAGTTCGAGGCAACTGCCGGCGGCGGTGCGGTACGCGTGGTTGTTTCCGGCAAGCGTGAGATTGTGGAAATTGAACTAAAGCCGGAGGTTGTAGACCCTGATGATATTGAAATGCTGCAGGATTTGATGGTTGCTGCTGTCAACGAAGCACTGCGCAAGGTAGAGGCAGACAGTGCCAGCCAGATGGGTCAGCTTACCGGCGGCTTGAATATCCCCGGTCTGTTTTAAGGGAACCATAAAAAGCGAAGGCTTTTAGTAAACATATATATTCATACTTAGGAGGAAAGTATTATGGAAATCGAAATCAGAAACCCCTGGCATCCCGACGATGCCAAACACTACATCACCGACC
>JAXJVM010000177.1:0-2397 GCA_036308515.1 Clostridia bacterium
AAAGCTTGTTCCAAAGCACCTGTTTTCTGGATAAAACATAGGCGCAAATTGAAGTGAAAATGACATTCAAAACCGTGGCAGAAACCACGATGATTATCGTATTGATAAAGCCTTGCATAATCATCGGGTTTCTGAGCATCATCTTATAAGCTGCAAGAGAAAACTCCTGAGGCCACAAAAGAATGCCGGCATATTTCGTCAAGGCAGTGCTGTTTGAAAAAGAAGCACAAATGACATACCACATGGGGTAAAACATTGCACAGGCAATCAGTACCAGAAAAGTATAATTGAAAATATTAAATGCTATTCTTGCTTTTGTTGGTTTCATATTATAATTCTCCTTTCTTTATTCTTGTCCTTTTGTGACGGCTATGATATCTACAAGTCCTGCAATAATTTTTGCAGTCTCTGCTCTGGTCGCCTCACCGCGAGGATCAAAGCAGTTCTCGCCTTTGCCGCTGATGATTTCTAAGTTTCTAAGGCTGTAAACTGCTTCTTTTGCATAATCATCAATGCTTGCCGCATCCTTAAACGCCTGACGCTCATCACTGTCTGTCTCAACCCCTTGCATCTCAATTGCACGGGCAATCATGGTACACAAATCCTGACGGGTAATGTTTCGTCCAACACCAAATTCGCTCTCTGAGATACCATACACAATCCCTGCATCGTATGCCGCCATTACATAAGGATAATACCATTCGTTTGCATCTACATCATAAAAGCGTAGCGTTTGGTCTGAATATTCATATCCAAGCATCCGCATCAGCATGGTAACAAAGGCTTCACGGGTGATCGTAAGATCCGGTGCAAAGGTTGTCTCGGTGATACCGTTAACAATTTTTAATTCATAAAGCTTTTGAATGTACGCTTTTGCCCAATGATTCTCAACATCCACAAAGGAAGAAGCCGTCTCCTCTTTTACTGCGTCTGTCCGTTCTTCTGCAGACACAAAAGAACTGATATTATTTGCTCCGCTTCCGGTTGCCATGCCGCCACCGCCGCCGGTAATGTTGCCCGAGGTAGCTGCAGCCTTAACGATAAGTTCTATCCCAATACGCTCGCTGACACCGTTTAGAGTAGCAGTGAGGAACAGGGTAACCTCTGTATCCTCGTCTTTCCGTGTAACAACGCCACTGTCAGACAAAACATCTGTGTTCATACTCTTCCAACTAAGCCTACTACCGTTCACGCCAGCTTTGGGCAGGTTCAGGTTGCCGGTGATATAGTTTAAACTATATGTTGCTTCCAAATTCTCTACTGCCTGCTTTGCATCATAGAGCACTGCAACCGCATCATCAACGGTGCCACCCGCATCATCAGAGTTATAATTTGCGTTTTTCACCAGAAGCTTAAAGGTTCTGCTTCGTGTTCCTCCATATTCGTTAGACAGAGTGATTGTATAGTTTATCTCTGTATCCGCATTGCCTCTTGTAACCGTTCCGTCATTTGCCACAACATCAGGATTGGAGGAACTGGTACTTACAGTAACTGCATACTGCGAAAGATCGGGGATTACAACATCTTTTGCGATGGCATTGATGTTCTGTGCTGCAAGGAATTGAAGTTCCAACTGCTCCATCGCCTCTGCGATTTCGCCGGAATAATCCACCATTCGAAGAATCTTCATTTCATCAATATAAACAGTATGGGTATCTGTTGCAACACCGTCACTGCTTCCCGCAGGTGGAACAAACTTAAACTTCATCGCACTGACTTCCGTGGAGCCTGAACTATAAGAAAATGGAGCATTATCCAAAACCAGTTCCCCGTTCAGGTAAATATCCAATGTGTTGGAATAGGTGGAAAACTCAATAGAAACATCATTCCACTGTCCTATACTTAATTTCTTGCTTGCTTTGTTCCCGGTATTCTTTTGATAAAATGTACCATCACTTTCAATAAAGATATCAATTTCCTCCAGACCTTCGCCGACAAAAGGTGCGGTAATACGGAACCGCAGATTTGACATCTTTTCAATATACAAGCGGAACTTCATTTGAAAGTCGCCTGCACGGGACAGCGTTGGAATACTACTGTTCATAGTTGCATCAGAACCACTGGAAACCCAGGGAAGGTCTGTAGTCTTTTCAAACTTTAACACCGGATTGGTGGCATCCATCGGGTCTGGTACAATCGTCGTTATCTGATTCTTGTTTTTATGTGCTATCTTGCCGTCTACAGATTCCGTAAAGGTACTATCTATCGATAAACTGTCAAAATCTTCGTAAACTACCGATACATTGCCATCTTTTTCTGCGACAGAAAGATAAAACCGCTTTTCTGCTGATTGCCCCTGGTAAGCAATGGTTGCCGTTAAGGTAACCGTCAGGTTCTCAGTTACAAAATCCGGACGATTGACTTCGCCAATATAATGCTCACCGTATTCTTCAATGT
>JAXJVM010000178.1:0-2242 GCA_036308515.1 Clostridia bacterium
CAATCAACGCGTGGGAGATAATCCGGTGTCGTTCATACACCTTATTGGCAATTTCCATACCTTTTTCGGTAAGATAAATCTCACCGTCAGCGTCCACGGTGATATAGCCCTCCTGCCGGAAATTCTTCATGGCGACGGAAACGCTCGCCTTGGTAAAGTCCATATGATGGGCAATATCAATACTCCGCACGGAACCTTTCTGGGTACGAAGCATCAAAATACATTCCAGATAATTCTCGGCAGATTCTTTGATTTGCATGGGCGTTTCCTCCTTTTTGGTTGATTTCTAATAGTGTACCATAAATTTCTCCGGCGGTCAATCCTTTTTAAAAATCAATCCATGGCAAACAAGGGCTTCCAAGGTGTTTCCAATTCCGTGGCAAGCTCTGCGGCCATAGAACCGATGGTGATTCCGGTAATATAATCAAAAAAATCCCGATGCAATCATGCATCGGGATTTTCCTTTTATGAGCCTTATTTCAGGTTATTTTCCAGATTTTCCAGCTGCTCCTTGATTTCAGCAGGGAGTCTGTCGCCGAACTGTGCGAAGTATTCCTTCTGGTTCTCAACATCTTCCATCCAAACAGCCTTGTCTACGCTCAGGAGCTCTTTGAGCTGCTCTGCGGTGATGTCCAGGTTGGTTGTATCAATAGCACCGTCACTGGGCAACAGGCCAATGGGGCTTTCTACTGCGTCAGCCTTGCCGGCACAACGGTCAAGAATCCACAGAAGAACTCTCATGTTGTCACCAAAGCCGGGCCACAGGAACTTGCCGTCCTCGTCCTTACGGAACCAGTTAACGTGGAAGATTTTCGGAGCCTTTTCAGGATCCATCTTCTTACCCATTTCCAGCCAGTGGCCAAAGTAGTCAGCCATGTTATAACCAACGAAGGGCTTCATAGCCATGGGGTCACGTCTTACAACGCCGACAGCACCAGCAGCTGCTGCGGTGGTCTCAGATGCCATGGTAGCACCTACGAATACACCGTGTTCCCAATCTCTTGCCTGGTAAACCAGAGGAGCGGTCTTAGCACGGCGGCCACCGAATACGATAGCGGAAATCGGAACACCCTGAGGATTCTCGAACTCAGAAGAGATGCAGGGGCAGTTGATTGCCGGTGCAGTAAATCTGGAGTTGGGGTGAGCCAGGTTGCCTTCGTAGGTCTTGCCGTTTACCTGCTTACCGGTCCACTCGGTGCAGTTTTCAGGCGGGTTCTTATCCAGACCTTCCCACCAAACGGTCATATCGTCGTTGTTGATAGCAACGTTGGTGAAGATGGTGCCCTTCTTGGTAGACTCAAGTGCATTGAAGTTGGTCTTTTCGCTGGTACCGGGAGCAACGCCGAAGAAACCAGCCTCGGGGTTGATGGCATACAGTCTGCCGTCAGCGCCGATTCTCAGCCAAGCGATGTCATCGCCGACAGTCCAAACCTTGTAGCCTTTTTCTTTCAGATATTCGGGAGGAATCAACATTGCCAGGTTGGTCTTACCGCAAGCACTGGGGAATGCAGCTGCAATGTACTTCACTTCGCCCTGGGGATTTTCCAGACCCAGAATCAGCATGTGCTCTGCCATCCAGCCCTCGTTCTTACCCAGGTAAGAAGCGATTCTCAGTGCGAAGCACTTTTTACCCAGCAGTACGTTACCGCCGTAAGCGGAGTTTACGGACATGATGGTGTTATCCTGCGGGAAGTGAACAATATAACGCTCGTCAGGATTTACGTCCTTCTTCGCGTGCAGACACTTGGTGAAGTCATCGCCGTCGATGAGATCCAGAACGGCCTTACCGATTCTGGTCATGATAGCCATGTTCAGTACTACATAGATACTGTCGGTCAGCTCGATACCAATCTTAGAGAAGGGAGAGCCAACGGGACCCATGGAATAGGGAATCACATACATGGTTCTGCCTTTCATGGAACCGTCATACAGAGCATTCAGCTTTGCATACATTTCATCGGGAGCCATCCAGTTGTTGATAGGGCCTGCCTCTTCCTCGGTGGGGGTGCAGATAAAGGTTCTGTCCTCTACACGAGCCACATCGTTCTCAGCAGTTCTGTGATAGTAACAGCCGGGGAGCTTCTCCTCGTTCAGCTTAATCATTTCGCCGCTTGCAACGGATTCAGCACGGAGTGCCTCCAACTGTTCTTCACTGCCGTCAATCCAGACAACGTTGTCGGGCTGACACAGGGCTTTCATTTCTTCCAGCCAGTTCAAAACAAACTTGTTTTCTGTCATGTTC
>JAXJVM010000179.1:0-9824 GCA_036308515.1 Clostridia bacterium
AAATTATGTAACATAAGTAAATCCCAAGAAAAACATCGAGTTTTCCTTGGGATTGCTTGCTTTTTGCGAAATCGTTCTCTGCAGTACCATCGTACAGCGACGAAAACGATTTCACAAAATATACCTTTCTTTTTCAACATCTGCCAGCGTGCCGATAGGTTTATCGACACGCTGAAAGCCCCTCTCCCGAACGGGAGAGGGGCTTTGTTACGGTTTTGTTTATTTCGGTACCTTCCGTGCCTTTTGTGACGCTGCGTAGCGAGGCTTTCGGGCGGCAACGCTCTGAAAGTACGCCTTATGGTAATCGTCCAACTCATAAATCATACGATTGGCAGAATACCTGCCGTTTTTGCGTTTTAAAAAGTTCAGCCGAACAAAATACTCCCTGCCATTGACGCATTTTGCCAGGGCAATTTTCTTTAGGGCGCTCTGGGAGAACCATTCTCTGCATTGGATGGTCGCGCCGCAGACCGGGCAGGGGAAGGAAATGACGTTCCGATCCTTCAACGCCGCCTGCTTGGTGGGATAGGTGATGCTATGGACGGAGGCTTCCTCCGGCGGACGTTTACGCTTCGGCGCACCGGGAACTGATTCCCCATAGGCACGAAGCCCTGCCGCCAAATCAAGATGCTTACAAACCAGATAGGTACTCATAGCATCATTCAGGGCATCATGTGCTTCCTGCTCGACTTCTCCCACCTGTTCCACGGCGGCAGAGAGGGAGTACTGCCGGTGCTCCTTGCCAATCTGGGCATCATAGATGTTCTGCAGGTTGTAGTGGTCAGGAATCCATTCCGGCGCAAGGCCGTGGAGCTGCAGATTATCCCGAAGCATGGGAATGTCATCATAGCCCCAGGTCAAAAGGATAAACGTCTCGCCGCACCAGTCCCGAAACGCCGCAAAAGCTTCCGGAAAGGGGACGCCCCGGCGCAGATCCTGGTCGGTAATGTGGGTCAGTTGTTTGACGTAGGTATTCATTTTGGTATAGTGTATGGGTCGAACACCGATTTTAAAGGTGTCGGTCAGCTGAAAGGTATCGTCCAGCTTCACGGCTCCAATCTGCACAATCTCGCCTCGCAGACAGACGGGCGTCAGGACGGTGCGCGCCTTGCAAAGCGGCTGATTCCACTCCATATCAAGGATTATATAGTTCATGCTTTCATCTCCAGAGGGTATTATAGCTTACGGAGCCCCTGCCTGTCAATCACCGAAATTTGGTTCTCTACAACAGGGTAAAGTGGCTTCGGTGGCACATAAGAATCCCTTCTCGTCGCAGTTTGCTGATTTCCGTGGATAAGCCGCTGCGGTCGACCTCCAAATAATCTGCAAGCCCCTGGCGGTCATAGGGTATGGTAAAGCTTTTGCTGCCGTTCTTTTTTGCCTGTAAAAGCAGATAGCTCATGAGCTTTTCTCTGGTGGTACGCTTGGAGGTAATCTCTATTTTTTGATGAAACACAAGGTTTTTCATGGCAACTACCTTCATAAGGTTAAAAATCATCCGACTGTGAAACTCACAGGCGTGGTTGCAGGCGTGCAGGACGCGGTTGCAATCAATCAGCAGTACCTCAGAGGGTTCCGTGGCGGTTACCGTCACCGGAATTTCCTCCACCTCCGCGCAGGCGAAGGATTCACCGAAAATCTCCCCCGGCTCCACCGTGGCGACAATGCTTTTGTTTCCGTAATAATCCACCCGTACAATTTGTAAAGACCCCGATAGCAGAATGCCAATATGCCTTGCACGCGAACCTTCGGCAATCACCGTTTGGTTTTTGCCAAAGCGGCAAGCCTTGGCATCCAGACATCCCAGCATTGCCGTCAGACTTTCATCAGTAATACCGCAAAATAAGGGACATTTTCGTAAAATTTCAAAATATTTTTTCATAAACATGCTCCGTTTGTTGAAAATTCAACATACTTACCCCTTTGATTATAGTACAATACACCCATAAAGTCAATACAACTTAGCAAGAATTTCAGGAGGAATGAATGATGATAAGAAAGATTATAAAAATTGATGCAGAAAAGTGTAACGGCTGCGGTGCTTGTGCTGCCGCATGTCACGAGGGTGCGATTGAAATGATTAACGGCATAGCCCAACTGACCCGGGAGGATTACTGTGACGGACTGGGGGATTGTCTGCCTGCCTGTCCCACGGGTGCGATTTCTTTTGAGGAGCGGGAAGCCCCTGCCTATGATGAAGCGGCAGTACTGAAAGCCAAAGCGCAAAAGACCGGGGGAACACTACCTTGCGGCTGCCCCGGTACCCATGCAAAGGCAATCAACCGTACCCGGCAGGCGGAGCCAATGGTGACTGCTGCGGCAGACAGCGCGCTTTCCCAGTGGCCGGTGCAGATTAAACTGGTTCCCGTCCAGGCTCCGTATTTTGAGAATGCCAATCTGCTCATTGCGGCAGACTGCACGGCATTTGCCTATGGCAACTTCCATCAGGAGTTTATCCGCAACCATATTACCCTCATAGGCTGCCCCAAACTGGATGCAGGGGACTATGCGGAAAAACTGACAGAGATTATCGCTGGGAATACGATCAAGAGCGTCACCATCGTCCGCATGGAGGTGCCCTGCTGTGGCGGTATCGAAAACGCCGCCAAGCAAGCCATCCAAAATAGCGGCAAGTTTTTGCCCTGGAGAGTTGTGACCATTTCTACCGATGGAAGAATCTTAGATTAGCTTTTGCAGACGAGCGACAAACTCCCCGGCTTAAGTCGGGGAGTTTTCTATGCCGTTTACTGTTCAGCAAGCTTTGAGAGATACTCTTGTACATCTGCACAGGTCATGGCACCACTCATGACGCAGGCACCGGCGGCACCGGTGTTTCTTACATGGCTGATATTCTCTGGACTTATGCGGCGGAGCTGGGGCAGGGGCAGGTGAATATTGTTTGCATGCAGTCGAATTGCCGCATCCGCAAAGGAATGCAGGATACAAGGCGTGCTTGCCGGCGGCATCAGTGGCGTTTCCGTTGATTTTAACCATACCGTTTTCCTCGGGAATGCAAGGGCTAATTTGCACGGCGCACCAAATCCCCTGGGCTATTGCTGGACATTTCACCGGGTTTGTGCTACAATAGACCCAAATTACATCCTGGGAGATATTCATTTTATGCGTAAACGACTCATATACTTATTCATAGTCATGACCATTCTGTTGGGGACGATGCCTACCGTCAGCGCAAAGGAGACCGTCTCTGCCTGGGCAGAGGAAACGGTTTCCGCTGCCACGGATGCCGGATTAGTGCCGGAATTCATGCAGCAGAATTACAATAGTCCCATCACCCGACAGGAGTTTGCTGCCCTTGCCATCCATGCCCTGGCATTGGCATGGAACACCCAGCCGGAGGAACTGCTCTTTAAGGGGCAGACCTCCCCCTTTACGGATACCAAGGATGCTTATGTGATGGCAGTGTATGACTTTGGCGTGATTCAGGGCAGGGGAGATGGTACCTTTGACCCCAAAGGAAAGCTGACCCGACAGGAGGCAGCAAAGGTGCTGGCAGGCACCTTCGCCCTTGCCGGAGGAACCCTGCCGGCGGCAGAATTGGGCTATGCCGATGCAGAAGCGATTGCTGATTGGGCAAAGGCTGCTGCGGCGCAGTTGAACGTGCTTGGAATTATGAAGGGGGTAGGAGAGAATCAGTTTGCCCCCCAGGAGAGCTACACCAAAGAGCAGAGCATCGCCACCCTTTGGCGGATGCTGGAAGCGTATCAGACAGAGCGAAAACAGGAGGGAACCATGCAGCATCAGAATCCAGCCATTACCCAAATGCTGACCGTCCGTGACGGCAAACTCATGGCAGGAGAGGACGAAGTAGTGCTCCGGGGCGTTAATCTGGGTGGCTGGTTGCTCACCGAGACCTGGATGAGTCCCATCCTTGACCCTGAGGAAGCACTGGCGCATACCGATGTGGTGGAAATCCTCACGGAACGGTTCGGCACAGAGCAGGCAGGGGCGCTGGTGGAGCTGTATCGGGATAACTTCATCACCGAGGCGGACTTTGCGGACATTGCCGCTCTGGGATTTAATTGTGTACGCATTCCCTTTTGGTACGGGAACTTTATGACCGAGGACGGCGCGTGGCTGGCGGAGGATGCCGAGGAAAACCCCGGCTTTCAGCGGTTGGATTGGGCACTGGAGCAATGCGAAAAGCATGGGATCTATGCCATTTTGGATATGCACGGCTGCCCGGGAGGACAGAGTACAAATCACACCACCGGCACCATTGGTAAGTGTGAGCTCTACCGGAGCGAAGCCAACCTGAAAACCATGGAGCAGCTCTGGACTGCCATTGCAGACCGCTACAAGGACAATCCCGTGGTTGCGGCATACGATGTCATGAACGAGCCACAGAACAACACCGGTTATAGCGGCAAGGGTATCTATCAGGCAGAAACCACTGAAGCGGCGGCGCTGACCAACTACGTCTACGCCCGGGTTGTTAAGGCAATCCGCAGTGCCGACCCCGGCCACGTCATTACCGTAGAGGGCATCTGGACGGTGCACGTTCTGCCGGATCCCAAGCAGTACGGCTGGGAGAATATGATGTATCAGCTCCATATCTATGACCGGGAGCCAAAGCCGATTGCCAAGCGTGTCCAGGAGCTTCTCTACGCCCGGGATACCTGGGGCGTTGCAGTCTATGCCGGGGAGTATAACAGTGGAGCCTTGGAGGAGTACGCCGCCGGACTTTATGAAAAGCATGGCATCAGCCGTACCAAATGGACCTATAAGACCGTGGGCAGAACTGACGAGAATTGGGGACTTTATAATAAGGATATGACAAAGCTTGACCTGACCACCGCCTCTTTGACGGAGCTGCAGCAAGCCTTTGGCACAGCTATGCGCACCGAAAATGGCTTTGCGCTCAACCAGGAGGAATATGCTGCAATTCAGTGATGGTGGATTCCCCCGCACCAGGCAGTTTGCAAAAACATCCCCCTTGCGGAGAACTTCCGCAAGGGGGATGTGGTTTTTCGCGCTATTTCCAGATATGGATTTTCCCTGCCCGGTGGAGACAGAGGATGATGTTCATAGTTACCGGGAAGAGGATGGCACCCAGCACGCCAAACAGGACAAAGCCCACATAGATACAGAGGATTGCCACAATGGGCGGCAGACCCAGCTGATCACCAATGATTTTTGGCTCAATGAACTGCCGGACTGCAGTGACAATGAGGTAGAGTAGCAAAAGTCCCAGCGCCAGATAATACCGCTGCTGAAACAGTGAAATCACTGCCCATGGCAGAACGATGGTTCCCGTGCCCAGAATGGGAAAGGCGTCGGCAATGGCAATCAGCGTCGCAATGCCGAAGGGATTCCGAACCCGTAGGGCAAGAAAGCCCACCGAAAGCTCAATAAAGGTGATGCCCATGAGTATCAGGTATGCCTTGAGATAGCTTGCCAGGGTTTTACCCAAATATGTGCGGATATCCCGTAGAAATTCCCGGTTCTTCTCGGGAATTTGGCGTTTGATAAAGTCCATGACATGGTCGTAATCCATGCTGATAAACAACGAGGATAAAATGGTAAAAATCAGGGAGATCAGCAGCAACGGAATCTTGGTAGAGGCACCTGCCAGTGCCGTCAGTATGCTGGTGGAGATATCCACCAGGGACGCCTGCAGACTTTCCAAACTGCTGGATAAGATACTTTCCACCTGATCTGCAAGGTCCGGCGCAAACCATTTGGCAAAGTCCAGAAGCCCTTGATTTGCCACTCCAAAGAAGGGGCTGATTTCCTCGGCGTAAAAGGTGGGGAGGTTCATACAAAAGTCCTTAATGCTCTTAAACAGGACAAAGCCCAGCCACCAGAGCAAAACGCCCACTAGAATATATCCCAGAAGCACTATCACAAAGGCGCAGAACCGCTTGTTCAGCTTGGTCTTTTCGGTACAGAGTCGAATCAGCGGCCGGAAAGCAAGTGCCACCAGAAATCCCAGGATAAAGGGCATGACCCAGCCCAGGGCATACTCCAAAACGAGGTATGCCAGACCCAGAACCAGAGCGATGTAGACAATATTGATGATAAAGCGTCTCCGTTTTTCGGTTTTGTTCATATCCATAAAAAGCTTCCTTATCCGTTTAAACTCCCAAAAATTGTTTTTATTGTAACACAGTTTTCTTCAATTGACAACCCCCCGGGAGGAAGAATTCCCCGAACAGATGTGAAAGATATGAAAATAAAAACAGTGTTTCTATCAAGTTTTACCCTATTTTTTTGAAGGCATACATGGAAAAACCCCCACTCATAGAGCGGGGGTTGTACACTTATTCTATCACGGTTCCGTCGGCGTGAAACAAAGGCAGAGGCTCCAGATAGATAATATCGTCTCTGTCCGCGGCTTCGCCTTCGGCGAGGACTGCCATTCTGCCAACAACGGTGCCGCCTACCTCCCGGACGAGGGTTTCCAGCGCGGTAATGGATTCGCCGGTGCTGATAACATCATCCACAATCAGAACCCGTTTACCCTTCATGGCTGCGGCATCTGTGTCACCGACGCAGAGCATCTGCCGGTTCTCGGTGGTAATGGAGTTCACATAGGTGGTGTGAATGTTCTGCATATAGAGCTTGGGGCCCTTCCGGGCAACGATGTAATTCTTTGCCCCGGACTGCCGAGCCATTTCATATAGCAGGGGAATGCCTTTGCATTCTGCCGTAATCATGATGTCGTGCTCCGGTGCCTTTTTCAAAAGCTCCGTGGCAGCCGCCTGGGTAATTTCCGCATCACCGAACATAATAAAGGCTCCAATATACAGATCGTCATGCACTCTGCACAGGGGCAGGTCACGGGTAAGCCCTGCAATTTTCATGGTATATTTCATGGTTACGCCGACTCCTTTGCTGTTTTGTTTATGCCAGTCCCAGAACCTTCAGAACGATGTATGCGGCAAACAGGGCAACGGAAATCCACATCACTGCGCTGATGTCCTTGTATTTGCCGGTAACGAGCTTCAGGATTACCCATGCCAGCATACCGAACATAATACCGTTGGCAATGGAATAGGTCAGCGGCATCATAATGATTGCCAGGAATGCACCGATGGTGTCAGCAATGTCGCCGTCAAAGTCAACCTTCTTGATGGAGGTGAGCATCAACAGACCTACATACAGCATTGCCGGAGTGGTTGCAAAGCCCGGGATTGCAGTAAATACCGGAGCCAGCACCAGAGACAACAGGAACATAACGGCAGTTACAACGGATGCCAGACCGGTTCTGCCGCCGGCAGAAACACCTGCACTGGATTCTACAAAGCTGGTAACGGTAGAGGTACCAAGGATGGCACCTACGGTAGTACCGATAGCATCTGCCATCAGCGCGCCGCCTGCCTTGGGCAGTTCGCCCTTTTCGTCCAGCAGGTTGCCTTTTTCTGCAACGCCAATCAGCGTTCCTACGGTATCAAAGATATCCGTATACAGGAAGGTAAATACAATGAGGATAAAGGTAGGCAGGCTATTCTTCACAAAGCCAAAGTCAAATTCACAGAACAGAGGTAGAGAGAAGGAGCTGCCGGAAAAGCTGGGGAATACAGAGTATACACCGGCTGCAGGGTCGGGAACATACCAGCCAACCAGCTCGGCAACCATGCCCAGAAGCCAGGTTACAATGATACCCAGCAGAATAGCACCGGGAACTTTATAATGCTGGAACACGCCAATAATCAGCAGACCAATCAGCGCCAAGGCTACCGGAGCAGAACCCAGGTTACCCAAAGCAACGGTGGTTGCTTCATTGGAAACCACGATGCCTGCATTCAGCAAGGCGATGATGGTGATAAACAGACCAATACCTGCGGTGATACCGAATTTCAGGTTTGCAGGAATCTTGTTCACCAATGCTTCCCGGAACTTGAACAGAGAAAGAATCATAAAGATGATACCTTCAACCAGGATGGCGGTCAGGGCAACCTTGTAGCTATAGCCCATAGCGCCGCAAACGGTGAATGCAAAGAACGCATTTAAACCCATACCGGAGGCAAGTGCTACCGGATAGTTGGCAAAGAACGCCATACACAGGGTGGCAATGGCCGCAGAGATTGCGGTGGCAGAGAAGGCTGCTGCCTTGGGAATGCCTGCTACTTCCAAATAGCTGGGGTTGACTGCCAGAATGTACGCCATTGCCAGAAATGTGGTAATACCGGCAATAACCTCGGTGCGGACGTTGGTTCCTCTTTCCTTTAACTTAAAAAACTTTTCCAAACTATTTCCCTCCCGGAAAAAAATTTTTATAAAATTTATTTTTTCCTATGTAAGTATGGGTGCTCTCACCCAAGTCCTATCCTACCATAAAAGTCATTTTTCGGCAATCCCTTTCTGAAAATTTATTGAAGTTGTAACATTTTGTTCATGCCATTTTAGGAATTATGACGAAAGCCCGCCGGGAAAGTTTTTCTTGCAATTACCAAGGGGCTATGCTAAAATTTCACTGAAAGGAGCAAACAACAATGACAAAAACAAAAAAACTCACAACCTGTGCTGTTCTTGTGGCTTTGGCTACGGTGCTGATGCTGGTGTCTAAGGTGCTCCCCTCCCTGCCCTGGGGCGGTTCGGTTACCCTTGCCAGTATGGTGCCCATGGTAGTGCTCTCCCTGATGCTGGGGCTGAAATGGGGGGTATTCTCCGGAGTGGTCTTTGCACTGATTCAAATGCTTACAGGCTTTTATCCGCCCCCAACCCAGACGGTATGGGACTTTTTTTTGGTGGTTATGCTGGACTATATTCTTGCATTCGGCGTTTTGGGTACCGCCTGTGTTTTTTATCGGCTGCTGGGCAAAAAGCTGTGGGCAATTCCCCTCTCCGGCGCCATTGTTACTGCCCTGCGGTATGTTTGCCATATCCTGTCGGGCATTTTGATCTGGGGTGTCTATGCCGAGGCAGGCCAGACTGTCCTTGCCTATTCGGTGCTCTATAACGGTTCCTATATGATTCCGGAAATCCTCCTTACCACTGCCGTTCTGGCAGTCCTGGCGAAATTCCTGAAGGTACCCAAATAAAAATTCTTGCAGGAATTTCTTATTTATGGTATATTATAGCTAGTGAGATATGTTGCTTAACAGGGCAAAGTCCCTTATGAAAACCGGGAATAGGAGGAATATTTATGGAAAACAAGATTATTACCATTAGTCGTGAATTTGGCAGCGGCGGCCGGTATATTGGACGTCTGGTTGCGGAAAAGCTGGGCATTCCTTTCTATGATAAGGAGCTTATCGCCAAGGTTGCGGCAAAAAGCGGTCTTGCCGAAGAGTTTGTGGAGAAAAAGGGCGAGTATTCGCCCTCCAAGAGTATGTTTGCCTATGGCTTTGTGGTACGGAATAACATGGGCGAATCTCTGGAGGATTATCTCCACTCTATCCAGCGGAAAATCATTCTGGAGCTGGCAGAACAGGAGTCCTGTGTTATTATCGGCCGTTGTGCGGATTATATCTTAAAAGACCATCCCAAGCGGCTGAATGTCTTTATTTATAGCACGCCTGAGGATAAAATCCAGAGAATTCAGGAATACCTGGGAGGTAACAGTGAGGCTGAGGCAAAGCGGATGATGCGTGATATGGACAAAAAGCGCAGCATCAACTATAACTACTACACCGACCGGAAGTGGGGCGATGTTCGCCATTATTCCATGGCGCTCAACAGCGGTGAGTTGGGTCTTGACCGGTGCGTGGATTTGATTGTCAATGCGGCAGCTGAATTGTAAGACAATTTTATAAAAGCAACAACCTCACCAAAAGGTGAGGTTGTGACGAACTGTAGAGAACGATTTCGCAAAAAGCAAGCAATGGTGCGGATTCCTCGATGGGATTCGCACCATTTGT
>JAXJVM010000180.1:0-2240 GCA_036308515.1 Clostridia bacterium
CAGGGCTTTTATTCCAACTTAATCTATGCCGACCGGTGGCTGATGCTTTTCAAAGGCTTGCTGGTTACCCTGGAAATTACCATTGCTGCCATTATTCTTGGTACGATTTTGGGTGTGATTCTGGCATTCATGAAGATGTCCGGCGTCAAACTTTTCCGCGGTATTGCCAAGACCTATATCGAAATTATTCGTGGTACTCCTACCACGGTGCAGCTATTGATTATGTACCTGGGTGTGTTTGCGTCTGTCTCTGCACCTAAATGGATCATCGCCTCCATTGCCTTTGGTATGAACTCTGCGGCATACGTGGCGGAAATCATCCGCGGCGGTGTGGAATCGGTGGATAAGGGTCAGATTGAGGCAGGACGGTCTCTGGGATTTTCCAAGTTCCAGACCACCATGAAAATTGTGCTGCCCCAGGCAATCAAGATTGCATTGCCCACCTACACCAGCGAGTTTATTGTTCTGCTTAAAGAGACCTCCATTGCCGGCTATATCGCCATGGAGGATTTGACCAAGGTGGCAAGTATGATTACCAGCCGAACCTATAATGCATGGTTCCCGCTGATTACTGCGGCGGTACTCTATTTTATCATGACCTTTACCCTTGCCAAGATTTTTGGCTGCTTAGAGAGGAGGCTGCGTAAGAGTGATTTACGTTGAAGGCTTGCATAAGTATTTTGGTGATGTCCAGGTTCTCAAAGGGATTGACCAGCACATCGCCAAGGGCGAAAAAGTGGCAATTATCGGTCCCTCCGGTTCCGGTAAGAGCACCTTTCTGCGGTGTTTGAATATGCTGGAGACACCCACCAAAGGGAAAATCACCGTTGACGGAGAGGAAATTACCGCCCACGGTAGTGACATCAATAAGATTCGCCAGAAAATGGGCATGGTGTTTCAGCATTTCAACCTGTTTCCCCACAAAACCATTATGGGAAACATCACCATGGCTCCCATGACCCTGAAAAAACTCAGCAAAAGTGAGGCGGAGGCAAAAGCTGAGGTGCTCCTGAAGCGTGTAGGCTTGCTGGACAAGGCGAATGCCTATCCGGCACAGCTCTCCGGCGGCCAGAAGCAGAGAATTGCCATTGCCCGTGCCCTTGCCATGGAGCCGGAGATTATGCTCTTTGATGAACCCACCTCCGCGCTGGACCCGGAGATGGTCGGTGAGGTTCTGGAGGTTATGACCGACCTTGCAGATGCCGGCATGACTATGGTTGTAGTCACCCATGAGATGGGCTTTGCCCGGGAGGTTTCCAACCGTGTCCTGTTTATGGACGGCGGCTATGTGATGGAAGAAGGGACGCCGGAAGAAATTTTCGGCAATCCTCAGAACGAACGAACCAAAGCGTTTTTGCGTAAGGTGTTATAAAAAAACCCGGCGGAAGTGTTTCCGTCGGGTTTTTCTGTTACAGATGAAAATAACAGGGGATATGGTGTGCCATCTTTTTCATTCGCTTGATTGTCTTTTTGTCTGCCATCAGCATACCCACACCCAGCATCGCACCGGCAAGAAGTCCGGCAGAAAACTTACCCATGATGATTCCTCCTTTTTTGCTTTTGTATCACATAGTATTTGTAAAACCATAATAAAAATGCAATGGATTTCCTAACAAATATTTACACGAATCATGCGAAAACGCCTTGACTTGAAAGAAATTTTAGTGTATGATTATTAGGAATATGCTGCCAGGAGTATTTTTTCAAGTATATTTGTTTTGAGTTCGGACAGAAATTATAATTGAAAGGAATGTTATTATGGCAAAGGTAATCCCTTTTCAAGGACTTCGGTATAATACAGAGAAGTTTAAGGATTTAGATGCTGTGACAGCCCCTCCTTACGATATTATCTCGCCGGCAGAACAGCAGGCGTTATATAATAAAGATGAATATAATGTAATCCGTTTGGATTACGGTATGGATTTCGTCAGTGATGACGAGAACAATAACCGCTACACCAGAAGTGCGGCTTACTTAGAGAAATGGATTGCAGATCAGCAGTTGAAGTTTGACGAAAAGCCTGCATTCTATATTTATGAGCAGATTTTCTCCTTGGGTAAGGAGGATCCCTCTCATTCCCTTAAGGGTATCATCGGTTTGGTACAGTTGGAGGAGTTCTCCAAAAAGGTGGTGCTCCCTCACGAGGAGACCATTTCTAAGGCGAAGGAAGACCGTTTGAAGCTGATGCAGGCAACTGCATCCAACATGAGTCAGGTATATTCCCTGTATATGGATGATGA
>JAXJVM010000181.1:0-3122 GCA_036308515.1 Clostridia bacterium
AAATTATGATTGAAAGGAATGTTATTATGGCAAAGGTAATCCCTTTTCAAGGACTTCGGTATAATACAGAGAAGTTTAAGGATTTAGATGCTGTGACAGCGCCTCCTTACGATATTATCTCGCCGGCAGAACAGCAGGCGTTATATAATAAAGATGAATATAATGTTATCCGCTTGGATTACGGTATGGATTTCGTCAGTGATGACGAGAACAACAACCGCTACACCAGAAGTGCGGCTTACTTAGAGAAATGGATTGCAGAGCAACAGTTGAAGTTTGACGAAAAGCCTGCATTCTATATTTATGAGCAGATTTTTTCCTTGGGTAAGGAGGATCCCTCCCATTCCCTGAAGGGTATCATCGGCTTGGTACAGTTGGAGGAGTTCTCCAAAAAGGTGGTGCTCCCTCACGAGGAGACCATTTCCAAGGCGAAGGAAGACCGTTTGAAGCTGATGCAGGCAACTGCATCCAACATGAGTCAGGTATATTCCCTGTATATGGATGATGACAAGGCGATTGCCCGGTTGCTTGAGGAACAATGTGACCGTAACCCCGATTTAACCTTTGTTACCGAGGATAATATCACCCAGAACGTTTGGGTTATCACCGATGATGCGCTTAATGCGCGTATTAGCGATCTTTTTGCAGAAAAACAGGTGTTTATTGCAGACGGACATCACCGCTATGAGACTGCCCTCAACTACCGCAGAATGCGCCACGCTGAGGATGGAACCCAGGAGGGTACCATGTCCTATGATTATGTAATGATGATGCTGGTTTCTATGAATGACGGCGGTTTGTTTGTATTCCCTACCCACCGTATGGTACGGGGGCTGGAGAGCTTCGATGAGGTGCTGCTTGTGGGCGCTTTGACGGAGGAATTTGCGGTATCCAAGATTTATTTTACCGAAGGTGACTACGCTGAAATTATTGCCGACAGACTGGCAAACACGGTAGACGAGACCTTGTTTGGACTCTATACCGGGCAGAACTACTATTATTTGCTCAAGCTCAAAGACGCACAGAGCATTGAAGAGGTCATTACCGGCAAGTCCAATGCCTTCAAGCATTTGGATGTGACGGTGCTCCATAAGTTGATCCTGGAAAAACATATGGGAATCGACGAGGAGAATATGAAAAACCAGAAGAATCTGGTTTACACCCGGGACGCCCATGAAGCCATTGCAGCGGTGCAGAACGGGGAATTTGATTGTGTATTCTTCATCAATCCAACCAAGGTTTCGGAGATTAAGGAGATTGCACAAGCCAACGAGAAGATGCCCCAGAAGTCCACGTATTTCTGGCCAAAGCTGGTGACGGGTATCGTGATGAACAAATTCAGGGACTAATCTTTTTGGCAACTAAGGCGGGTGCTGACTCGTCGCCTTTTACGGAAAGGATGGAATGTAATGAAAATAGGAATTATGGGATTTGGTGTTGTGGGCAGCGGTGTAGGAGAGATTATCCGTAATTCTCCTGACGGTCTCAAGACCCGCAGCGGTGAGAAAGTCGAAATTGCGAAGATTCTTGACCTCCGCGATTTTCCGGACAGCCCCTTTGACTGTTTTACCAAGGACTTTCAAGATATTCTTCAGGACGAAGAAATCGGCGTTGTTGCGGAAGTGATGGGCGGAACCAAGCCTGCCTATGAATTCACTAAGCAGCTGCTCCTTGCAGGTAAGCACGTGGTAACCTCCAACAAAGAGCTGGTGGCAAAGCACGGTACGGAGCTTCTGCAAATTGCAAAAGAAAAGAACGTAAACTACCTCTTTGAGGCAAGCGTGGGCGGCGGTATCCCCATCATCCGTCCTTTGTATTCCAGCCTGTCTGCCAATGAGCTGACTGATGTGCTGGGAATCCTGAACGGAACCACCAACTATATCCTGACCCAGATGATTAAGGAAGAGGCAACCTTTGCCGATGCCTTAAAGGGTGCCCAGGAAAAGGGTTATGCCGAAAAAGACCCCACTGCCGATGTAGAGGGGCACGATACCTGCCGGAAGATTGCCATTCTGGCATCCCTTGCCTTTGGCAAATACGTAGACAGTGAGGAAATCGACACCGAGGGTATCACCAAGGTAACCCTTGAGGATGTGGCATATGCAGATGCAGCAGGTTGCGTGATTAAGCTTTTGGGTATGGCGTCCAAGGTGGAGGACGGCGTCTATGCGCGGGTTTGTCCGGCACTGCTCAAAAAGGAGCATCCCCTGGCAGGCATTGATGACGTGTTTAACGGCATTATGGTCAAGGGCGACGCCATTGGCGATGTCATGTTCTACGGTAGAGGCGCAGGCTCTTTGCCTACGGCAAGTGCTGTGGTATCTGATATCATTGATATTGTCAAACATAAAAACAAGCATATCCGTTTGGGCTGGACTGAGGGTGTACCCGGTTATCTCAAGGATAGTCAGGAACAGAAGTTCCAGTTTTATCTGCGTCTTAAGGGGAGTGCTGATACCCTTGCCAAGGACGGCTGTCAGGTGATTACCCTGGAGGGTGAAGCGTACGCCAATGAGTTTGCAATCCTCACCCCCCTTCTTTCCGGCAAGGAATTTGCGGAACTGAAAGAAACCATTGCCAAGACCAATGAAATCCTCGGCAGCTTAAGGATGGTGGCGGAATAATGGTGAAGGTACGGGTACCGGCAACCAGCGCCAACATGGGTCCGGGTTTTGATAGTATGGGTATTGCACTGAACCTGTACAACTATGTAACGGCAGAGGAAACCGGTGAGGGACTTGTCATAGATATCTTAGATGATACCGCTAAGTTTCTGGCAAAAGACGAGCGCAATCTGGTTTATACCTCGATGAAAGCGGTTTTTGACAAGGTGGGCTACCATCCTAAGGGGCTGCATCTGACCCTGGAAAATAACGTCATGGTTACCCGGGGACTGGGCAGCAGCAGCGCAGGCATTGTGTCCGGTCTGCTGGCGGCAAATGTCCTGACGGGAGAAACCCTCTCTAAGGAAACCCTGCTGAATATGGCAGCGGAGATTGAAGGTCATGCGGATAACGTAACACCGGCACTGATGGGTGGATTTACCATCAACGTGAAACAAAACGACGATATCTGCTATGTCAAGACTGAGGTCAAGGACGATTTGCGGTTCGCCGCATTGG
>JAXJVM010000182.1:0-11613 GCA_036308515.1 Clostridia bacterium
ATTGGCTCAAAGGTTCAGAAACAATGAATTTTTAATCTACTGAACGTAGGTTTTAATTACCATGCAAAAATTCAGAGAAAATTTTGCAACAAACATAATTTCAAGTACGAAAAAATTTGCCAACTTTTACTTGACACTAACTTTTATTTGATATGACTTGCCAAGGCATGAAAAATGTGGTACAATGCACAAGATGGCGTTTTCGCCGGGACATAACCTGCCCAAGAGTTACATAATAATAAATGGACGGTTTATGGAAAAAACAAAGGAGTGAAGTTTCGTGAAGAACTATAACTTTTTACTGAAAATGCTGGCAGTGGTTCTCTGTGCTATCGTTTCGGCAAGTGTATGCTACGTGCCCCAGGGTACGGTCTCTGCCCGTAGTGAGGAACTTAGGGGAATCTGGGTTTCCACCGTGGCGAACATTGACTATCCCACCAAGCAGACCACCGACCCGGAGATATTGAAAAATGAGTTGATTACCATTCTGGACAATTGTGAAGCCATGGGCTTTAATGCAGTGTTCTTTCAGGCACGTCCTGCCGGAGATGCTTTTTATAACTCTGAAATTTTCCCCTGGTCCCGGTATCTGACCGGACAACAGGGCAAAGCACCGGAAAACGGCTTTGACCCCCTCGCTTTTGCGGTGGAGGAAGCCCACAAGCGCGGGCTGGAGCTTCATGCCTGGATCAATCCCTACCGCATCACCAACTCTGCGGCGGATAACGGTCGGTTAAGCGCGGACAACCCCGCGGTGCTCCATCCGGAGCTGGTCATCACTGACGGTGACGGCAAGATGTATTATAACCCCGGCGATTCCAAGTCCATCGACCTGATTGTGTCCGGTGCGGTGGAGATTGTGAAAAATTACGATGTAGACGGTCTGCATATGGATGACTATTTCTACCCGGCAGGGGAATTTAACGATGACGGCACCTATGCCTTCTACAAAGAGGAATATCCCGATAAAGCCGACTGGCGTAGGGCTATGGTCAATAAGATGGTTCAGAAGATGGACGAGGCGGTGCACGCTGAAAAGCCGGATATCCAGTTTGGCATCAGCCCCAGAGGTATTTGGGCAAACGCCAGTGAAATGGCGGAGGGCAGTGCCACCAACGGCGGCGGCTCTTACAGTACCATTTATGCAGATTCCCGTGCCTGGGTGAAAAATGGCTGGGTGGACTACATCATGCCCCAGGTTTATTGGAATATCGGCTATGAGATTGCGGATTACTCCGTGCTGACTGATTGGTGGTCTGATGTGGTTGCAGGCACCGATGTAAAGCTCTATATCGGCGAGGCGGCGTATAAAACCACCTCCAGTGACCTGCCTGCCTGGACGGGCGCCAATGGCACCCAGGAGCTGCGCCAGCATATCGAACTGGGTCGTGCCAACGACACCATCGACGGCTATTGTATGTTTACCTATCACACCTTTTTGGATAATCCCTCCATCTTCTCTTTGATGGAGGAGGTCAATGCAGAAGCGGCTGCCGCAGAGCCGGAAACGCCGGCTGGAGACGAGAATTCCAGCATGGTGGGAACGGACAAGCCTCAGGACGGCACATATACCAACCAATTCCGGGATATGGATAGTTATTGGTGGGCAATGGATGCGGTAAATGCTCTTGCATCCCAGGGCATCATCCGGGGACGGAGCGAGACGGAATTTGATCCGGATTCCTACATTACCCGGGCGGACAATACGGTGCTGCTGCTGCGTGTGCTGGGGAAAACGGCTGACTTTACTCACAATTTTGACGATGTTTACCCCAGTGCTTACTACTATAAGGAAATTGGTATGGCAAAAACTCTTGGGATTGCCGGGGGTGTGGGGGACAACCTGTTTGACCCTGATGCCTACATTCGCCGCCAGGATATGGCGACGCTGGCATACCGGGTACTCCAGGAGGAAAACGCCCTGACGGCTATTCCCAACACTGCGGTGCTGAACCAGTTCCTGGACAAGGATAATATTGACTTCTATGCCCGGGATGCCATGGCGGCCTGCGTCAGTGCCGGACTTATGAGCGGTTATGGCGACGGTTGGATTAACCCCAAGGGGAACGCCAGCCGTATCGAGGTTGCCCTGTTCATGTATCGGATTCAGAATTTGCTCAATGAGAGCCGTGCCTTGGCAGAGTAAAACTATAAGCCCTTGCAGAAGCATCTGCAAGGGCTATTTTATAAAACTTACGCTTGAAATGACGGAAAAAGCGCGAAATCGTATTGACAAGGGCACCCGAAAATGGGTATAATGTACTATTATAGAAAAAGGGGCGAAGGACATGAAAATCATTGATATCATTCAAGGGAAAAAGCCCAGTTTGTCTTTTGAGGTGTTTCCGCCTAAGACCTGGGATAAGTTTGATAGTGTGCTGTCTGCAGCACTTGCCATTGCGGAGCTTAAACCGGATTTTATGAGCGTTACCTATGGTGCAGGCGGAACCACTGCCAAGTATACAGCGGAAATCGGTGAGGCGATTTTGGAGCACGGAGTGACCCCCCTGTCCCATCTGACCTGTGTTTCTGCGGACAAAAACTCTATTCGTCGGGAGCTTGAAAACCTCCGTTCCAAGGGGATTGAGAATGTTCTGGCACTCCGAGGCGACATCCCTGAAGGAAAAAGTGTGGAGGATTTGGAATATCGGTATTCCGGCGAACTGGCACGGGAGATTGCGGAGTTTGGCGGCTTCTGTATCGGCGGTGCCTGCTATCCGGAGAGCCATCCGGAAAGTCCTAACAGTGCCTCTGATATTGAAATGCTGAAAATCAAGGTGGAAAACGGCTGCCAGTTCCTGACCACCCAGATGTTTTTTGATAATAACATCCTATATAACTTTATGTATCGGCTGTACCGTGCGGGCATTGATGTGCCGGTAGTGGCAGGTATTATGCCGGTGACCAACGCCGGTCAGATTCAGCGTCTCTGCTCCATTTCGGGGGGTGCACTGCCCCAGCGGTTCATACGGATTGTGGACCGGTATGGAGATAACCCGGCGGCACTAAAACAGGCAGGCATCGCCTATGCCACCGAACAGATTATCGACCTATATGCCAACGGCATCAATGCGGTACATATCTATTCCATGAACAAACCGGATGTGGCGGCAGCCATCCGGAATAATCTGACGGAGATTGTTTAATGGAGAACGGGTTTTTTTACGGGAAGCTGCCAACAGAAGACATTCGGCTGAACCCTGCTGAACTGGCGGCGCGACTGCAGACGGAGAAGGGGTTTTCCAATGACCTGATTGAAAAATGCGAAGGGGCATTGCGGGCTGCTATGGACTGCCGTTATGCTGCCCGAAAGATTGTCCTTTCCTTTCCCCGGGAGGACGTGGTAGACCTGGGCTTTGCCCGTGCGGAGAGCCATTCTCTGTACCGGAATCTGAATGGTTGCCGGGAGGGGTTTGTCATGGCGGTGACCATAGGTATAGGAACGGAACGTCTCCTTAATCGGTTGTCGCTGCTTTCCGATGCGGAACACTTTATTACCGATGCCTTGGCATCCGCGGCAGTAGAGGCCGTCTGCGATCGGGCAGAGGAAATCATCAAAGGAGAGTTGGTCTGCCGACCGCGGTTTAGTCCTGGGTATGGGGACTTGTCTCTGGAGCTTCAGCCAAAGCTGCTGGCCATGGTAGAGGGGCAGAAGCTGCTGGGGATTACCTTGAGTAACTCCCTGCTCATGTCACCAATGAAATCAATTACTGCAATTATGGGGGTTTGTCATGAAGAACATCCGAGAAGAACTGAAAAATAACCGTCTGTACTTTGACGGTGGAACCGGAACGGTGCTCCAGGCAATGGGACTGGAACCGGGAACCCCTCCGGAACAGTGGAACTTGACCCAGCCGGAGAAAATTATCCAGCTACACCGTGCCTATGTGGAGGCCGGGAGCCGGATTTTAAAAACCAATACCTTTGGTGTCAATGGGGACAAGTACCCCAATTACGCGGAATATATTAGAGCGGCGGTTGCCTGTGCCAAGACGGCGGCAGAGGGCAGAGAGGATGTCTTTATCGCCTTTGATATGGGACCTACCGGCAAGCTATTAAAGCCTCTGGGGGATCTGGAGTTTGAGGACGCAGTTACTCTCTTTGCCAACAATGTGAAGGTTGCGGCAGAGCTGGGCGTGGACTGCATCCTCATTGAAACCATGAACGATAGCTACGAAACCAAGGCGGCAGTGCTGGCAGCAAAGGAAAACTCTGACCTGCCGGTGTTTGTGACCAATGCCTATGACGAAAGCGGCAAGCTTATGACCGGTGCGGATCCGGCTGCTATGATTGCCATGCTGGAAGGCATGGGCGTGGATGCGCTGGGGATGAATTGCTCCTTTGGCCCAGACAAGATGCTGGATTTATTAGGAAAGTTTACCGAAAGAGCCTCTGTGCCGATTATTGTGAATCCTAACGCCGGTTTACCTGAGGTGGTGGACGGTAAGACGGTATATAACATCTCTGTGTCGGAGTTTGCTTCTTATATGGAACAAATGGCAAAGCTGGGTGCTTGTGTCTTAGGCGGCTGCTGCGGAACCACACCGGAATATATTAAGGAAACGGTGACAAGAACCCAGAAAGTTCCTTATGTATTGCCGGAAAAGAAAGAGATTACTGCGGTGACCTCCTATACCCATGCGGTGACGGTGGCTGCGGCACCGATTCTCATTGGCGAGCGGATCAATCCCACCGGAAAGCCTCGGCTAAAAGAGGCACTGCGGAGCGGGAACTATAGCTATATTCTTCGGGAAGGGCAGAGGCAGGCGGATGCCGGTGCCCATATTCTGGATGTGAACGTAGGTCTGCCGGAAATTGATGAAGAATCCGTGATGAAGCAAGCCGTACTGGCATTACAGGCGGTGACTGATCTACCTTTGCAGTTAGATTCTTCCGATGCCAAGGTGTTGGGAACTGCTATGCGGATTTACAACGGAAAGGCGTTGATTAACTCGGTCAACGGAGAAGCAGAGAGTATGGATGCAGTCTTTCCACTGGTACAAAAGTACGGAGGTACGGTGATTGCTTTGACCATGGACAAGGGTGGCATTCCCGAAACTGCCGAGGGCAGAGTTGCCATTGCAAAACGGATTGTCGCCCGGGCGGCGGAGTTTGGCATTGGTAAAAAGGATATCATTGTGGATCCTCTGTGCTTGACTGTATCCTCGGATACCGGCAGCGCGCTGGTGACCTTAGAGGCGGTACGGCAGTTAAGGACGCTGGGTATCAAAACCAGTCTTGGTGTTTCTAATATCTCCTTCGGCCTGCCCAAACGTGAGAAAATCAATGCGGTATTTTTCGCAGACGCTTTGGAACAGGGGCTTAACTGTGCCATTATGAATCCCTTTGCCCAAGGGATGATGGATGTGTACTATGCACATTGTGCGCTCCACGGACTGGATGCGGCGTGCCTGAACTATATTGGCTATGCGGACAGTCAAGAAGCAGAGCCGATAAAAACCACAGTGACAGAGGAGAAGGACGGACTGAAGAAAGCAGTTGTCTCTGGTATGCGTGAGGATGCGGTACAGGCGGCAAAGACGCTTCTGGAACAGAAAGACCCTATTGCCGTAATTGATGAAGAAATTATTCCGGCACTGAACGAGGTGGGGGTTGCCTTTGAAGAAAAACGTGCATACCTGCCCCAGTTGCTTATGAGTGCCGAGGCGGCGTCGGCGGCATTTGAGGAAATCAAACGCCGGATTCCTGCTGGAGCGGCAGATACCGGCAAGGCGGTAGTTCTCGCCACGGTCAAGGGTGATATTCATGACATTGGCAAGAATATCGTTCGGGTACTGCTGGAAAGCTATGGCTTCCATGTTTATGACCTGGGCAAGGATGTAGAGCCGGAGGCGGTTTGCGCTTGCGTCAAAGAGACTGGGTGCAAGCTGGTAGGGCTTAGTGCGCTGATGACCACCACAGTGCCTGCCATGGAGACTACCATTCGAATGCTCCATGAGATGGATGGAGAGATTCAGGTCATGGTGGGCGGTGCGGTGCTGAATCCGGAATACGCCGAGATGATTCATGCCGACTCTTACAGCCCGGACGCCATGGGTAGTGTTCGGTTTACCAAACAGTATTATGACGGAAAATAAGAAAATGCCTTCCCCTTGTAGGGAAGGCATTTTTCTAGGCTGAAATGCAGTTCTGTGCCATGATTTTAAGCTGCTGGCCGGGATAGATGGTGTCGCAGTCCAGATGGTTCAGGCTCTTGATGGCATCCACTGTGGTATGATACCGCTTGGCAATGTTCCAAAGAGTGTCACCCTTCTGCACAAAGTACAGAACCATACAGGGATAGGTGAGGGGTTCCTCGGGAATAAATTCAGCCATATCCTCCACCAGGCAGGTGGTTCCGGTTTTCAGGGATTTTACCGCAAGCCCAAGGATGAACCGTAGCTCCAGACTGTCCTCGCCGCTGAGGGTATAGCTGGTGTGCTCTACCAAAACCCGGGCGTCACAAGCGGTGTCACTTCCGGCGTTTGGCACGTCAAAGCTATGGGAAAATTCTGAAATATGCTTAAAACCCGATATTGGGGCGGAGTCCTCCTGGGACAAATAGAGTATCCAGGTCTGTACGGTACCGTACACGGTAATTTGACCGTTTTCTGCGGTAATACGATCAATTCTGGCGTTGGAACTGATGTCACAAACCTGCCGCAGTCCCGGAAGCATGGGCGGCAGCTTTGCCTGGTCTTTCAGGGTAATTTGGGCGGTGTTGTTGTCCAGAAGCTGCTCTAACTGATGGGGCTTGCAGGTGACATCCAGGCCGCCGGTGAGGGAATAGGCATCAGTCACTGCTTCGATTTCCCTGATTTCACTGCCGCGTACCAGGGCACCCAGTACCAGCTCAATGCCAAGGTTTCGTGCCTCGCCGTCAGCATCCTCCCGAACCTCGTAATACATATCGTTCAGGGAGTATTCTATCTCTCCCTCCATATCCTCGCGGATGCCCTCAGCGTCCAGAATTTCCGTAAAGGGAAGCACGTGTTCCATGAATTGCAGAGAATTTTCCTGGTCCTCGCCCAGATACAGGGTGCAGATACGCACCTGACCCTTGGCGACGGCTTTGTTTTCCATCATACAAAGCTCCAGTGAGACAGGGTTGGCGGTAATCTTCAAAATCTCGCCGATGGTGGGCTTTCCGGAGGGCATTTCCAGTTGCTCACGCAGAATAATCTGGCATTCTGCACTGTCGGAGGTACAAATCATCCGCAGGGGTTCTTTTTTCAGAGCGATGGCGGTTTCTCCGTCAATGCCTGTGGTAAGTGCCAGGGTGGCAGGCTTCATGACCTTGATGCCAATGCCAAGGACGCAGCGCAGATTCAGCTTTCGGCTGTTAATCATGGTGGAGTCAAAGCTCTCCGGTTCTGCCTGAGCCAGGATTTGCATCTCCGGGGTTACACCGCGGCAATCGGTGGTATGACTAAATTCCTGGGTGGTAAACAGACTTTTGATAGCGCAGGAATCCTCGCCGTCGGGGACGTAAAGGACGGTCATTCTGATTACACCCTGGATAAAGACTTTGTCCTGCTGCAGCATCTTCTGGGTGACGGCAACTGTGCCGCTGACCTCCAAAACCTTTTTGATATCCGGTTTCACATCCGGAACAATCACATCACTTTCCACCATGGTCTGGCTGTATTTTTGGCATGCCACTTCCATGGTGCGGATTTCTTCTTTTATCAGATTGATAGACATAAAATTACCCCATTTCTTCTCGGTATAAGTCCTTTACTTATACTTATGAAGGAATGGGGTCTTGTATGCCTAAAGATTCTCTTTCATTCTTAAATATAAATCATAAATATCCCGGCGGGGCTGCTTTAATTCCTCGGCAACACGTTTGGTCAATTCCTTAGCACGAAGCCCTTCGGCGGCATATTTCTGAATTAATTCTTCAGCAGAGGGCAAATCTGCCAGTTGCAGATGCTCCAATTCGGCAGCATCTGCGCCCGAAAGCAGGATGACAAACTCGCCCTTGGGCGGAGTTTCTTCATAATAATGTAGCGCTTGGCTCAGGGTAGTACGGCGGTATTCCTCAAACCGCTTGGTCAGCTCCCGTGCCAGCACTACCTTGCGGTCGCCAAAGACCTCCAACATATCTTTCAATGTGCTGCGCAGCTTATGGGGCGCTTCGTAAAAAATCAGTGTTCGAGTGTCGGTTTTTAGAGAGTTTAGGTGCTCCATACGATTCTTTTTGTTCACCGTTAGAAAGCCTTCAAAGGCAAATCTGCCGGTGGGCAGCCCTGACGCCACCAGTGCAGTTGCAAAAGCACAGGGGCCCGGCAGGGCTTCTACGGGGATTTGTTCTTTGATACAGAGCCGTACCAAGTCCTCTCCCGGATCGGAGATGCCCGGCATGCCGGCGTCGGTGATGACAGCAATGGACTGTCCCTCTTTTAGTTTTTCTATGAGATAATGCCCCTTTTCCCGTTTGTTGTGCTCGTAGTAGCTGGTGACGGGCACCTTGATGTCAAAGTGGTTCAGCAGTTTCATGCTGACCCGGGTATCCTCGGCGGCAACCAAATCCACTGATTTTAGACATTCCAGAGTGCGTAGGGTAATATCCTGCAGATTTCCAATAGGGGTAGGGCAAAGATATAGCTTTCCTGTCATACGTTTTCCTGCCTTTCTGTGTTTCGTCCGTAAATGCGGTCAATTTCTTCGGAATAAATGCCCGGTTGGCGGTATATGTATAAGGGAGGATCTAAAAATAGCTTGGGTTTCCCTCCGCGTACTGCCTCAATGAGAATCATGGTGGCAGTCTTGTCCGAATAGGGATGAACAAATCGCATCCGCTTGGGCTCCAAACCGTGTTTCTTCATAAGAAAAATGAGCTCTACCAACCGTTCCGGCCGGTGAATCATACACAGCTTCCCTAAAGGCTCTAATATAATAGAAGAAACTCGTATCACATCCTCCAAGGTGCAGAGAATTTCGTGTCGTGCAAGGGTTGTGGTGTCTGTGTGTGTCACCAAACCGCCTCCGGCTTCTTTGTAAGGCGGATTGCAGGTAATATATTGGAAGGAACTCCTCCCAAACCGTTCTGCCGCTTCCTTCAAATCTCCGGTCTCTATGGAGATTTTCGCCTCTAAATCGTTCCATTTCACCGAACGGCGTGCCATCTCGGCAACAGGCTCTTGAATTTCCAGGCCTACCAGTGCACCGGCGTTGCTTTTTTGGCTGAGCAGTAAGGGAATAATGCCGTTTCCGGAGCATAAATCCAGCACGCGGCTTCCTTTTTTAATATTCTTGGTGGCATAGTCTGCCAATAAAACAGCATCAACGCCAAAACAAAACCACTCCGGGTTCTGAATCAAATGCAGACCGTTTAACTGTAAATCATCCAATCGCTCCCAGTAATGTATCGGAATTTGTTTCATGAAAAATTCCTCCTTATCCATTTCTGTGACAAAATATCTATAAAAAATAGGGTTGTTTGTGCAAATTGCACAACAAGAAATTTGGGGGGATTTTTTACAACCCTGTAACGGCAAAAATCCCATTCCTTTGGGAAAAGTTTGGGGTAAAAATGATTCCGTAACATTTCTGTTACAAAAATGTTACAATGAAAAAACCACGCCTTTTTTAGTATACCAGATATTTTTATATTGCACAATAACCAAAATTGCTTCCAGTATTTCCCAAATCGCATAAAAATGAAAGGAAAATGGAGAAAACGAGAGCATTTCGAATAAAAATTCCAAATAAATCAAAATGAATTTGGTTCAATCCAAGAAATAAAATTTAAAGCGAATTTTCGAATTTGACGAAAATAAAAAATCATTTTATAATGACGATGTAGTAAAGCTAACCAGAATTTTCCAGTTTTCGCTGGAACTGGGCAAAAATTATTACGAGGTGATTTGATGTTAGAGAAACTGAGAGGAAAGATTACCAACATTTCCTCGTCAGCAAGAAAGCATGCGGCTCTGGTTCTCGGTGCTGCTCTGCTGGTAACCACCTGCTGTAACTTTACTTATGCAGCACAGAACGTAGTTACCATTGCTGATGCCGGACGTACCCCGGTGCAGATTATGACCGCGGATACCAATGTTGGAAAGATTCTTTCCAAACAGGGAATCGTATTGAACGAAGGTGACGAGCTTAACTATGACCTGTCCGATAACATTCGCAGTGATGCGGTGATTAAGATTTATCGGGCGATGGATGTGGACGTTACCTTTATGGGTGAAACTCAGGAATACAGAACGACCAAGACTACGGTTGCCGGTGTTCTGGAGGAAATGGGAATCGTCATCAATGAAGGTGACCAGGTAAGTCCTTCTCTGGATACTACTATTTACGAGGGGTCTTCCATTCAAGTAGTTCTGTATGATACCCATGAGGTAACCGTACAGGAAGAGATTGCTTATCAGACCCAGGAAATCGAAAACGTGAATCTGGCGCCCGGTGAGAGAAATGTCATTCAGGCAGGCCAGAAAGGTGTTATTGAATACGTTTATAGCATTCAGTATGAAAACGGTATTGAGATTTCCAGAGAGCTGGTTCGGGAAAACAAGTTTTCCGACCCGGTGGATGAAATCGTAGAGTACGGTCCCGAAAGTGTTTGGGAGCTCGGTGTGGTTCCTGCCAGCCGTCCTACCAACTATACCCGGGTAGAGACCTTTACCGCAACTGCGTATGATGCGTCTCCTGCTGACAACGGTGTTTGGGCAGGTAAGACCTCTACCGGTATGCCCCTGGTTTACGGTGTTATTGCCGTTGACCCCAGAGTGATTCCTTACGGAACCAAGATGTATATTGAATCCGTAGACGGACAGTATAAGTATGGCTACGCCATCGCCGGTGACTGCGGCGGTGCCATTAAGGGTAAGAAGGTTGATTTGTTCTTCCCCAACAGAAGCACCTGTTACCAGTTCGGCAGACGTGCGGTCAATATTTACTTCCTCGACTAGTTCATGAAAATTGAAACGCAGCGCAAGAATAAGCGCTGCGTTTTTGTATGTGTACAGCAATTGAGGGCATACTTTACATTGGGACATGCACGTGTTGCTGGGCTTTGCATATGCTAAAGTATGCGTTTTTTCCCCATAAAATCGAGCTTTTGGGCAGTTCGCACAAGTAGCACTGCGATAAAACCCCGAAAAACCGACAACATTTTTATCAAAAAAGTGTTGACAAAAGGGGAAGAAGGTGATATACTAAGCAAGTCGCTTCGAGAGGGGCACGTGAGAGTCAAGGATGAAGAGATTCCGGCTTGATTGCTAAGAGAACTCTGAAAAAACTTTTTTAAAAAAAATTAAAAAAAGTACTTGACAAACACGAAACAGCGTGATATAATAGTCAAGCTGTCCCACTCAAGAGGACAGCCCAATCAAGCGAACTTGACACTGGTCGAGCCTAGCGAGATAGGGTTCCCGAAAAGCTTGCTTTTTGGGAAAGGGAGTTGCAACGAAGCTTGCAACGATGTGATGTTTGAAAAATGAACAGTGAAGAAGCGGTAATAAGATGTATGAAAAATACACTATTACGACAATTGCACAAGGTATAACCTTGTCAATTCCAAGAGATTAAAGTCTAAACGAACTTTAACAAACGTTAGTATTCGAATAAGAGCTAACAAACAATTGATAAGTATATAGA
>JAXJVM010000183.1:0-1578 GCA_036308515.1 Clostridia bacterium
ATGGTTTTTCTCTCCTCTCTTGCTCCCTCTGCCTATCTTTTATCCTTATAAATCACAAGTCAGCAAATCCTCATAGGTCTCCCGGCGTACCGCCAGAGAAGCCTTGCCGTCCTTGACCATCACAATGGGGGGACGGGGAATCCGGTTATAGTTGCTCGCCATGGAATAGTTATAAGCACCGGTTGCCAGCACTGCCAGCAGGTCACCTGCCTCAATTTTAGGAAGCTTAGCATCGCGCACCAATACGTCACCGGATTCGCAGCACTTACCGGCAATGGTAACAGTCATTTCCGCCTCTGCCTCCGGCTTTTGGGGCAGAACGGCTTCATATTCAGAGCCGTACATAATATGCCGGGGGTTGTCCGCCATACCGCCGTCTACGGAAACATAGGTGCGGATGTTGGGGATTTCCTTGACTGCACCCACGGTGTACAAGGTCAGACCGGCAGACGCCACAATGGAACGTCCCGGTTCCATCACGATGAAGGGCAGCTTGATGCCCAGGTTCCGGCAGGTTTCGTGCACGGTACCGGAGACTGCCTTCATGTATTCGCCGTAATTGATGGGGTTATCCGAGGGTACATACTTGATACCAAAGCCGCCGCCCAGGTTCAGTTCCGCAATCTCAAGTCCCAGATCCGCCTTGACCTTTGCGATGAATTCCAGCATGACCTTTGCCGCCAGCTTAAAGGGCTCCAGCTCGAAAATCTGAGAGCCAATATGGCAGTGGAAGCCTACTACCTTCACATTGGAAAGAGAGACTGCATGGCGGACAATCTCCTCCGCCTCGCCGGTTTCCAGCGCCACGCCGAACTTGGAGTCAATCTGTCCGGTCTGGACAAAGCTGTGGGTGTGGGCGTCAATGCCCGGCTTGATGCGGAACATAATCTCAGTTACCTGATTCCGTTCCTTTGCCATAGCATTGAGGGTATCCAGTTCAAAACGGTTGTCCACCACGATTCTGCCAACGCCGTTATCCAGCGCCAAAGCCAGTTCTTCCTTGGTCTTGTTATTGCCGTGGAAGTAGATTTTCTCCGCAGGGAAGCCCGCCTTCAAGGCAGTATAAAGCTCGCCGCCGGAGACCACATCTACGCCCATGCCTTCTTCCTTCACGATACGGTACATAGCCTTGCAGGAGAGTGCCTTGCTGGCATAAAGTACCAGACCGTTTCCCTCATAGTATTCCTCTACAGAACGCCGATATACCCGGCAGTTCTCGCGGATTTGATTCTCGTCCATCACATAAGTAGGCGTGCCAAATTCCTCGGCGATTTTGGTCAAATCACAGCCGCCTATCGCTAAGTTTCCACTGTCATTCACTTGCAGACAATCCATCACAAACTGCATTGCTGTCATCCTCCTAAAGTTTGAATATACTATTTTCCTATAATATATAGTACCACAAGTCCGATACTTTGTCAAACAAGAGGGGATTTTCGTTAGTGTCAAGTAAAAGTTGGCAAATTTTTTCGTACTTGAAATTATGTTTGTTGCAAAATTTTCTCTGAATTTTTGCATGGTAATTAAAACCTACGTTCAGTAGATTAAAAATTCATTGTTTCTGAACCTTTGAGCCAA
>JAXJVM010000184.1:0-3436 GCA_036308515.1 Clostridia bacterium
GTTTATGATGACAGTGCGTTGAAAGACCTGGAAAGAAAGGCCTGCTATTTTGCCTATCTGCATAACAGCGGTGTGTGTGTTACGTTTGCCAATGTCTACAATCAGCTTTTGACTCAGGTGGGTATCAAGACCACATTGGCAACCTGTGAGTATGATGAGACTATGGGTCATGTGTGGTCTGTTGTTACGCTGGATGGGAAGGATTATTTTTGCGATCCTACCTTTGAACTTTCTTACAATCAGGGCAACGGATACATTTATTTTGGTATAAACTATGTTGATAGAACAAAAGACGGACTGGGAAAAAACGGCATTAGAGCGGGAAAGTATTATACATATGCGGTTCAATCGGAAATGATTGCGGAACAGTCTTTGGAGCAATAATTGAAATGTAGCAAATAAGAATTCTTTCAACCAACGGAAAACCGGGACTTTTTAAAGTCCCGGTTTTAATCGTTATGTATCAATCGTTGGAATCTTTCTTGACGTAAGCAAGGGCAATCTGCAGCAGCTTGTAGATCAGCTCCAGGGAAGCCATAATGATATCGTTGATATACTGAATGTTATAAAGACGGAACAGCTCCTTCAGATCCGCAAGCTCTTCCTCATTTGCCAAACGGCTGCACTGCAAAATGGAATAGGCGCGCTCTTGTGCCTTTTTCTCCGTTTTTAAAGTCAGAACAGCAAGGACAATGGCATAGACGTAAAATAGCAGGCCCAAGCCGCCAAGCACATAGGTGCAGATGCCGCCCTGCTGAAACATCATATAGTCAAGAATCGAGCCTACAATAATCAAAGGAATAAACGCAAAGGGGCCAAAGGTGATAAGGGGATAGAGCCGGACTCTCTTCTTCATGTCCGGATCGCCCTCTTTGTCCAAAATCGCCAGACATGCCTTCTGCGCGCCCATACCCAAAGCGGTAACACTGGTTTTGTGCCGAGTCCATCTTCTCAGCCGCACCTTCTTGAAAAAGTGGCTGTAGCTGTTTCCGAAAAGGAGAGAGCCGGTAACCTTTACCTTGATATGTTGCAAGTCATGGTCATCCAGTACTTTTCTGGCTACTTCCTCACCGGTCATGCCTGCACTGTTTTCTTTGCGGTTGAATTGGGAATATTGGATCATAAGCCAAACGCTGACAATTGTTGACACAAAGGCAACGATGCCGATCAACACACCCATGATTGTTAGTGCAATTTGCAGACCCGTATCAAGACCGAAACTGCCAATATCGATCATATCTAACGTATCTGTCATATCCATCATATCCATTTTTACTGTCCTCCGTTTGATTTCTATTGTAATGAACTGCATGGTTATATAACTTAAATACCCCAGAGTGAGCCTGTCGGTTTCATCCCGAAAAAAATAAAAGCAAAAATTTGAAACCAAGCTGTCCGTTGGAGGGTATTTATAGTAGCAAGACTAAAAAACGCATATACCAAAAGGATAAATTAGGCAAACGAATATAATGTAAAGGAGATTGAACTATGCCGCCTAGACGAACTTGAATTTGGAGGCTAGTTACTGCGGAAAATATATTACCACCCTGTACACGCAAAAATTTTTTAACAAATTTTGGTTTCATGAAACTAAACTGTGATTATATGGGTATTAATAATAAAAGCACAACAAATAATAGGAGGAGTTTATATGTCTACTCAACAAGAAAAAATTGATGCTTGGTATGAAAATTTTATTCAGCAAATCTCTAAGCCCCCTTTTTCTTTCCTTCCCCACCTGCCACAAGATAAAGGTCGCTTGTTAAAGATGCTGGATGAGCCTAAAATGGACAAAACAGAAATGGAGTCTCCTGTCGGGCCTGACGAGGACTTATTTGAAAAGCGAAACGAACTGTACGAGCTGGCATCTCAGGGCAAATTGTACATTTTCGAACTGGGCAGTTCGTATGATTGCAGTCAGGTGCGTGTGGAGCCTGCTAATAAGCTGCTTTACGATCTTAAAAATGAAGTGATTATGGAACCAGAGAGCCCCAGGCCTCAGGAGCAGAAGTTAGGCTTTTTCAAGACCATTTTGAATGCTTTGTTCGGTGCATATGAGGATGAGCGTTTGCAATTGAAAGAGCAATTCCTCGAAGAAATGAGAGAATACAACTATCGAACCAATGGTATTCAATGCGAAAGCAGCAATGCGAGATCCATGAGTGGAAAGCGGACGAATGTGATTCGCCAAGATCAGGAAGTCGCACGATCTTATATTCCCGCTATACTTAATGACCTGACCGATAAGTTGGAAAACGGCAAAGATTTGTTGTCCTGGCAGAAGGATATGTATCAAGCAAAGTCCGCTATGTTTAACGCATTTTATGCTGGACAACCTCTTACAAAGGAACAGCGTATCGACATTTTGGCAAAGTCTATCGTGGGCCGAATGGGAGAATATAAGACCGAGCAGGAAGATAAAGGCGTACAACATGCTAATAAACTGCAGGAGCTTCTGCACAATCATCCCGAGAAGGCAGAGGAAATCGAAACTATTATTAAGAGCAGCGCCTTTGTGCAGAATCAAGCAGAAAAAGGAGACGCAGATCTTGTTAGGTGTACGTTTAATCCTGTTGCTTTGGATAATACAGTAAAGAGTGCGCTTACCAGCCTGATCGATGGCAATGAACAAAATCAGAAGCAAGCTGAATACCTCAAGCAGCTAATGAAGACCACCGCCGAGCCGCAAAATGAACAGCAAGCTGCTGCCTCTGGCATAGGTTTGTAAAATCAAACATTCAATAAACCCCGTTGGTTGAGTTCAGTTTGAACCGACGGGGTTTTTGTTTGATAAAACACGCGATGTTAATATTCATTTTCTCACATAGTTTCTATTTTCACAGAAATAAAAATATGTGTGTACACATACACACCACAGAGGCTTGGCCGCAGTCACACGATGGGTCAGGCTTAAATATGCTGCCATGAATCTGAAAAAGCTAGCAAATTGGAGTTGGAGCAACTCCTTTTTCTCGCAGATATTGCTTATATTTACACCTAAATACACCAAAACCCCTGTTTTCGCTTAATGAAAACAGGGGTTCTTTGACAGACTGAAACAGGCTGTTCGAAAGAACAGCCTGTTTTTTGTGTCTGAATATAATTTTAAGTTTCATTAAATATGAAACAAGTGGTTTTTGTGATACTGATACTGCCTTTTTACGATGCGGCTCTTGGGATTGTAGAATGGAGCGGGACCCTCAAATTCCGTGTCACCGACAGTCATGTCAGCACGAATTGCGGAATCATAAATGGATCTGCCGAAAAAGGGAATTTTGATTTTGGCAAGGGGTGTTAAGAATCTTGCGTGGTATTCCACTTCTGCGGCAAAGGAGAATAGGGAGGTGTTGCCGGTGTGGGTAGCGAGAATTGCCGCGGATTCATAGATGTCGGGACTTTCGCGGTCCTTGATATATATTTTCGTATTATCACAAAC
>JAXJVM010000185.1:0-13876 GCA_036308515.1 Clostridia bacterium
GGGCTCAACTGCGATACCGATAACGGGATCGGGGAAGTCCATAGACTCAAGTACGATGGGAGCGCCTTCCTCGGCCAGAGTATCACCAGTGTGAATATCCTTGAAACCTACACCAGCACCGATATCACCAGCTGCAATGCAGTCAACGGGATTCTGGCTGTTAGAGTGCATCTGGAACAGACGGCTTACGCGCTCCTTCTTGCCAGAACGAACGTTGTAGATGTATGAACCAGCCTCAACCTTACCAGAGTACACGCGGAAGAAGGTCAGACGACCTACGTATGGATCGGTAGCGATCTTGAACGCCAGAGCAGCAGTCTTCTCGTCCTCGCTGGGCTTACGTGCTTCCTCCTCACCGGTCTCGGGGTTGGTACCCACGATGCTGGGAGTATCCAGAGGAGAGGGAAGGAACATGCAGACATAGTCGAGCAGAGTCTGTACACCCTTGTTCTTGAAAGAAGAACCACAGGTCATGGGAACGATATCCAAGTTCAGAGTACCCTTACGGATAGCAGCAACGATTTCCTCCTCGCTCAGGCTGTCGGGATCCTCAAAGTACTTCTCCATCAAGGTATCGTCCTGCTCAGCAGCGAGCTCAATCATCTTGCCGCGCCATTCCTCGCACTCGTCAACCATGTCAGCGGGGATATCCTCAACGTCAAACTCAGCACCCATAGTCTCGTCGTGCCACAGGATAGCCTTCATCTTGATGAGGTCAACAATACCCTTGAAGGTCTCCTCTGCACCGATGGGCAGAGCCACAACACAGGGAGTAGCACCGAGAACCTCCTTCATCTGGCGAACAACCTCATAGAAGTCAGCGCCAGAGCGGTCCATCTTGTTAACATAACCGATACGGGGTACATTGTACTTGTCGGCCTGACGCCATACAGTCTCAGACTGAGGCTCAACGCCGCCCTTTGCACAAAGAACCGTAACACTACCATCGAGTACGCGCAGAGAACGCTCAACTTCTACGGTGAAGTCAACGTGTCCGGGGGTATCAATGATGTTAATTCTGTGGTTCTTCCACTGTGCAGTAGTAGCAGCAGAGGTAATGGTAATACCACGTTCAGCCTCCTGCTCCATCCAGTCCATCTGGGATGCACCCTCATGGGTTTCGCCGATCTTGTGGATACGGCCGGTGTAGAACAGGATACGCTCGGTGGTAGTGGTCTTACCGGCATCGATGTGAGCCATGATGCCTATATTTCTGGTTTTCTCCAGTGAAAACGCTCTACCCATAGTTTTCTCCTTTCGGAACTTAAAGTTCACGCAATGCCGGGCAAGTATCAGCAAAAGATTTTTTGCCACCGAGCCGCAAGCCTTGATGAAACATAAGCTCAATCTTAAGTCAAACGTGTCTTTGCTAATATTTTAAGCAAAAACGTTTTTCACAAAGAAATTTCGAGGCAGTTTGCTCGTGCAGGATGGCCAGGTATATTGAGATATCCGCGCCAACCGAACGGACAAAACATCCAAAATTTCAAAGTGAAAATTACCAGCGGTAGTGAGCGAATGCTTTATTCGCTTCTGCCATCTTGTGGGTGTCTTCCTTCTTCTTGAAGGCACCACCGGTGCTGTTGATTGCATCCAGCAATTCGTTCGCCAGTCTTTCCGCCATGGTCTTTTCGGAACGCTTTCTTGCGAACAGCGTAATCCATCTCAGACCCAGAGTTTCTCTACGGTCTGCACGAACCTCAATCGGAACCTGATAGTTGGCACCACCGACACGGCGAGCCTTAACCTCCAGAACCGGCATAACTTGATTCATAGCTTCCTCAAAGACTTCTACCGGATCCTTACCGGTTTTCTCCTTTATTATGTCAAATGCATCATAAACTATTCTTTGAGCAACGCCCTTTTTACCGTCCAGCATGATGTTGTTGATCAGACGGGTAACAGTCTTGCTGTTGTACATCGGATCAGGCAAAACATCACGACGGGCAATGTGACCTCTTCTTGGCACTTCTCTTCCCCTCCTTCACTAGGTTTATTCACCATTAAGGTACTCAACGGGAGTTTCCCGCTGCTGTGCATATAAGGCCAGTATTGATTCAGGAACATATATGCACCACATTCATGTGTCAGATTTTACGCAACCGCCTTATTTGGGGCGTTTTGCGCCGTACTTGGAACGACTCTGCATACGCTTGTCTACGCCGGAGGTATCCAGAGTACCACGGATAATGTGATAACGAACACCAGGCAGATCCTTAACACGACCACCACGGATCATAACAACGCTATGCTCCTGCAGGTTATGGCCGATACCGGGAATGTAAGCAGATACTTCGATACCGTTGGTAAGCTTAACTCTGGCAACCTTACGGAGTGCGGAGTTCGGCTTTTTAGGAGTCATGGTTCTAACCGAAGTACAAACACCTCTCTTCTGGGGAGACGCCTGATCGGTAGGACGCTTTTTGATGGTATTCATACCAGTCAAAAGAGCGGGAGCCGTAGACTTCTTTTCAACAGTCGCTCTACCTTTTCTGACCAATTGGTTAAATGTTGGCAATATGTTCACCTCCATACATATAGAATAATTATATAAAAACGCCAAAGCGCTTTTACCGGATTAGTATTGTTCCAGTATGACAGCACATGCGGTGGGAACCTCTACCCGACACGCTTTTGCCAGCTCCTTCATAGCAGGAACCCGAACCACTTCAACGCCGTGCTCTTCACACAAGGCGAGGAAGGGCTCCATGACCCACGGGTCGGCATCCTCCGCCGCGAATACCACCTTGGCTTTGCCGGCGGCAATAGCTTTTCTGGACTGTTTCAGCCCCACGACTTTCTGCGCGGTTTTCAGTCTTTCCATGGGTTTTCTCCTTTGTTGCACACTGCGAACCGTATTATTTTAGCCGATTTTTCCACATTTGTCAAGGGATTGCGTGCTCATTTCGCCCTTTTTATTCTTTGTGTTTTTTCACGATTTTTTTAGAAATTCCTGTCCTCTTTTTGGTCACTTTTCTGTAAGCAAAAAGAAAACCACAATACCTTGTGGTTTTCTGAATTTCAAGTCCATATTTAGTGACGGAATGGCGTCTACCTCACTCTGAGGAACCGGTCTGCATCCGGGCTTGTTGTGCCGCCCACTCCTCTGCGCTGCGAGGGAGAAAGACCTCCTGAACCAGCTTCTGGGTTTCCTGTTCGTTCTGTACATACCACCAGACACCATTGATATACTGGGAGCCGCCGGGGAGTTGATAAGAACCCATGGCGCTGATATCAATATTTTGCAGAATACTGATATGCTTCAGCAAATCCTGCATGGTGTAGTTGGTCTTTACGTTTTTAGAGATAATCTCGAAAATCTCGTTCAGGTTTGCAAACAGCTGGGCGTTCACCTTCTGGCGATAAAGCTCCTTCATGAACTCCTGCTGCCAATGGATACGCCCCTCATCACCCATAACATATTCGCCGGGGGCACTGCCGTCATTGTTATGCCGGAACCGCACAAAATCATGAGCAGCCTGTCCGTCCAGATGCTGCTGACCCGACCGAAGGTGGATATGCAGGTTCTGCGCCGGATCATCGTAGTTCATGTTATAGGGGACGTTGAAATCCACGCCGCCCAGGGCGTCAATGATTTCGATAAAGCCGTCAAAGTTTACCGTAAGGGAGTAGTGGATAGGAAGTCCGCTCATCTTTTTAATCAGTCGGATAAGTTCCTCTTCCGGTTCCTGATCAGTCCCGTTTTTCACCTTTTGGATGCCCACGCCCATAGCGGCATTCAGTTTTTGCTTATAGCCGCCGGTCTCTACAATGGTATCACGGGGAAAGGAGAGAATATTTACCCGGTTAGAATAGCCGTCATAGCAGAAAAGCATGATGGTATCGCTGCGGGTGCCGTCTTCATCCACACCGATCAGCAAAAAGTTCACCATGCCAACATTGCTGTCTTCCGCATCCAAGCTTTCCATGGTAACATTGGTGCCCAAGGGCACGGATGTAATCAGCTTTGCAGCCCATACCCCAAACATTGCGGAGGCTGCCACAAAAACACAGGTGAGGATCAATGCCATGATTTTAAAGGATTTGCTCATGCCAACCTCCAGCCTTTCTCTTTGATTGATAGGTCTCTGAATCCATAGTAACCCATATATAGCATAAGTATACCCTATTTTCAAGTTTTTTGTCAATATAAAAGAGAATTTGTTCACAGAATTTTAATCAACAAGCGTGACGCTTGATCCTATGCCGAGCAAGTATGCGAAAAAGATTTACCATAGATTTCCGAGCCGGCAGCTTTTTTCCAATTTGCACAGAGTTCCATTTAACAAGCGTGACGCTTGACCCTATGCCGAGCAAGTGTGCGAAAAAGGACTTGTGAAATTCACAAGTCCTTTTTCATACAATGTTGATTAGTCAACAAACTCCAGAATCGCCATTTCAGCAGCATCGCCGCGGCGGGGACCAATCTTGATGATTCGGGTGTAACCGCCGTTTCTCTCTGCAAATTTAGGAGCGATTTCGTCAAACAGCTTTACCACAACGTCACGCTTGGTAATATACGCCAGTGCCTGTCTCTTGGAGTGAAGGGTGTTGGTCTTACCGAGGGTAACCATCTTCTCTGCGACCTTCTTGACTTCCTTTGCCCGGGTAACGGTGGTTTCGATCTTACCGTTTTCCAGGAAAGAGGTGGTCATAGAACGCAGCATTGCACGTCTCTGGTCAGTCGGTCTGCCAAGTTTTCTCTGGTGTGCCATTTTATCACCTCATTTTCTAATTTCTTTATGCGATTAGTCGTCGTTTGCCAGCGCCAAACCCATGGCATCCAGCTTTGCGATGACTTCTTCCAGGGACTTGCGTCCCAGGTTTCTGACTTTCATCATGTCGTTTTCGGAGCGTGTGGTCAAGTCCTGAACGGTATTGATACCTGCACGCTTCAGACAATTGTAAGAACGAACAGACAGATCCAGTTCTTCGATGGTAGTCTCCAGAACCTTCTCCTTCTTGCTCTCTTCTTTTTCAATCATGATCTCTGCATTCTTTGCATCATCGGACAAGTCAACAAACAAACTCATGTGCTCGCTGACGATTTTAGCAGCTAAGCTGACTGCCTCTGCAGGGGGAATGGTACCATTGGTCCAAACCTCGAGGGTCAGTTTGTCATAGTCACTGATGTTGCCCACACGAGTGTTGTCCACCGTGTAGTTTACCTTCTCTACCGGAGTATAGATAGAGTCAGTTGCAATGACGCCGATAGCCGGCTGCAGCAGCTGCTTGTTGCGGTCAGAAGAAACATAACCGCGACCCTTGTCCAGGGTAATTTCCATAAACAATCTCGCATCGTCGCTGAGGGTTGCAATATGCAAATCCTCGTTGATGATTTCCACATCGGAGTCATGCTTGATGTCCCCGGCGCAAATCTCACCGGCACCCTCTTGGTTAATATAAACCGTCTTGGGCGCATCGGAGTGAAGCTTGATTGCCAGCTGTTTAATGTTGAGTATGATTTCCGTAACGTCTTCTTTCACGCCCGGAATGGTCGAAAACTCATGAAGAACGCCGTCAATTTTTACAGATGTAGCAGCAACGCCCGGCAGGGAGGAAAGCAGCATCCGACGCAGGGAGTTACCAAACGTGGTGCCGTAGCCTCTCTCCAGAGGTTCTACAACAAACTTACCGTATTTGTTGTCTTCTGATACTTCCACGCATTCAATTTTTGGCTTTTCGATTTCAATCATTGTCAGCCCTCCTAAAAAATTTATACGAACTCACAATAAGCGCTACAACAAAGCTATTATTTGCTGTAATACTCAACAATCAAATGCTCTTCGACCGGATATTCGATATCTTCTCTGGTAGCCAGAGCAACAACTCTGCCTTCCATGGTGTCCTTGTTCATATCGAGCCACTTGGGAACAATAACGTCCTTTTCCATCAGGGAAACAAACTTCACGCTGCTGCGGCTCTTCTCACGAACTGCAATCACATCACCGGGCTTTACCTGGATAGAAGGAATGTTAACCTTCTTGCCATTCAGGGTAAAGTGTGCATGAGAAACCAGCTGTCTTGCTTCTCTTCTGGTACTTGCCAGACCAAGACGGAAAACAACATTATCAAGACGGGACTCCAGAATCTGGAGCAGCATCTCACCGGTAATGCCTTCTCTCTTGGTTGCAGCAAGATAATATTTATGGAACTGCTTTTCGAGTACGCCATAGATGAACTTCAGCTTCTGCTTTTCGTTCAGCTGCTGGCCGTATTCGGACTTCTTTCTTCTAGCCTTCAGCGGGTCTCTGTTAGAGCTCTTGTGAACGCCCATAACACCCGGCTCAATGCCCAGCGCCCGACATCTCTTCAGAACGGGCTGCATATTTTTAGCCATAGCTTTATCCTCCTTTTAACGCAATCTACAGGAACTACACACGTCTTCTCTTCGGCGGTCTGCAACCGTTGTGAGGAATCGGTGTAACGTCCTTAATCATATTTACTTCGAGGCCTGCAACCTGCAATGCACGGATTGCTGCTTCACGACCGGAACCCGGGCCCTTTACATAAACCTCGACATACTTCAAGCCATGCTCCATAGCTGCCTTTGCAGCAGTCTCTGCAGCCATCTGTGCTGCAAACGGAGTGCTCTTTCTAGAACCTCTAAAACCGAGGCCGCCGGCGGATGCCCAAGAAATAGCATTTCCGGCTACGTCTGTAATCGTAACAATGGTATTGTTAAAAGTGGACTTAATGTGTGCCGCACCGCGTTCGATGTTCTTTTTCTCTCTGCGGCGACGAGTTCTTTTCACTGCCTTTGCCATTGTATCTTTCACCTCCTGAAAATACGAATATCTGCCGTGAGTCCTTCACGGAGAAAAATCAAAGTTCTTCACACAGCTATGCCGTGCAGGTTTGCCATCCTAAGAAATAAGCTTATTTCTTCTTGTTTGCGATGGTCTTCTTGGGGCCTTTTCTGGTTCTCGCGTTGGTCTTGGATCGCTGACCGCGAACCGGCAGGCCTTTTCTGTGACGGAGACCGCGGTAGCAGTTAATCTCCATCAGACGCTTGATGTCCAGAGCGATGTCTCTGCGCAGATCACCCTCTACGTTGTAGTGGTCGATCTCCGCTCTCAGCTTGGATACTTCGTCCTCAGTCAGGTCGCGAACTCTGGTGTCAGGGTTGATACCGGTTGCCGCCAGAATTTTCTTGGAAGTAGAAAGACCAATGCCGAAGATATAGGTAAGACCAATCTCAACTCTCTTGTCATTGGGCAAATCTACGCCTGCAATACGTGCCATAATGTTTTCACCTCCATTGATTTTTGAAAAACAGTGGAGCAGAATTTCACCCGTGCGCAAAGACACGGCGTCAGCTTATAGATCTTGTGGGTAATAAGCCTGACCCTGCTCCGTCCGACTATTTCTGATTAACCCTGCTTCTGCTTGTGGCGGGGATTCTCACAAATAACCATGACTCTGCCTTTTCTTTTAATAATTTTGCATTTTTCACAAATAGGTTTTACGGAAGGTTGTACTTTCACTGCCTTCACCTCCTAAATTTGTATTGCCGCCAGGGGACACTTTCACCCATAAAGCGAACTAGTATATCATATCACGAAAGTCCGAACTTGTCAAGCGTTTTTCTCTGCGTCAATAGCCAAAGAAACGCCAAAAAATCTGCCATGTTATAGTAACATTTCACCAAGCATATAAGTTTTTTGGCATAGCTTTCCCCTTTTTGGGGCTGTAAAGCGAACAAAAATCGGCAAAGCCGATTTTGCAGACTGTCGAAAAAGTCGGTCTACCGCAAGCATGCATTATAAAATAGACTTGTAGGGCAGGATGCCTTCTCCTTGAGGAGAAGGGGGACCGCTTTAGCGGTGGATGAGGTGGAATGACCTTGACTCCTACCGAAAGTTATGTATCATAAGTAAATCCCAAGAAAAACATCGAGTTTTCCTTGGGATTGCTTGCTTTTTGCGAAATCGTTCTCTGCAGTTCGTCACAACGCGCCTTTTGGCTCGGCGTGTTTGTGACACGCCTTCGTTTTCAGGCGGTTGCTCCTCTTTCCCACAAAGGCGATGCCTTTGTGGGAGCCCTAGCGACGAAAACGATTTCACAAAATCTACCTTCATTTTTCAACATCTGCCAGCGTGTCGATGGTTTATCGACACGCTGAAAAATCGGCAAAGCCGATTTTGTTCCTTACCTTTTCACTTTTCATTCATAGGCACCGTTGTCACATTCCTATTTTGCTCTCCAGGTAATTCTACCCTTGGTCAGGTCATAAGGAGAAATCTCCACCGTTACCTTGTCGCCGGGCAGTATACGGATGAAGTGCATCCGCAGCTTACCGGAAATATGCGCCAGAATTTGATGTCCGTTTTCCAGTTCTACCTTAAACATTGCGTTGGGCAGTGCCTCCAGGACAGTACCCTCAACCTCCAAAACATCTTCTTTTGCCATAACATTTCACCTCCCCCGGGTTAAGCTTCTTCGGCAAGCAGCTGCCGAATGGCGGCCTTTACCGAAGTATTATTTACGCGCTCAGGCTGCGTCTCCACCCAAGGGCAGACCCGTCCTGAGCCAATCATGTGCTTCTGTTTTTTCTTCTTGCAGCTGGTTGCCTTGCGCCGTTTACCGTCACAGAGGTAGAGATATTCTCCTTCCCTGCGTATGACAAGGAAGTAATCTCCCTTATCATGGCCGGCAATCGACTGCACCAATTCGCCGATGTGGATGTTCTGCTTCATACTTCCTCCCCATCGGGCAGAGTCAGCAGAAAGGGTTCGCCGTTGGTCACCAGCACGCTGTTTTCATAATGTGCAGAGAGCTTTCCGTCACGAGTGCAAACCGTCCATTCATTGGCTTGTACATAGTAGTCCTTTGCGCCCTGACAAACCATAGGCTCAATGGCAAGGCACATACCCGGACGAATTCGAAGGCCTCGCTGACCGGAGACGTAGTTAGGTATCTCCGGATCCTCGTGCATTTCAGCCCCCACACCATGTCCGCAGTAGTTGCGGAGGTCGGAGTAGCCGTTCTTTTCCACGTACTCCTGAATGGCACGAGAGATATCCGAAATCCGGTACCCCTCCTTGGCAAACTGAACCCCCATAAAAAAGCTTTCACGGGTAACGTCAATAATCCGCTGGGCCTCCGGGGAAATCTCGCCCACGGCAAAGGTGCGGCAGGCATCACCGTTATAGCCCTGCCAGCAGGCACCTACATCCACACTGATGATATCCCCTTCTTTGAGCTTCCGTTTATCGGGAATCCCGTGGATAATCTCGTTGTTGACACTGGCGCAGATGCTCCCAGGGAAGCCGCCGTATCCCTTAAAGGAGGGGGTACAACCCTGAGAACGGATGTAATCTTCTGCAACCTTATCCAGATCCAGGGTTGTGACCCCGGGACGAATGGCCGCCTTAACGGCTTTGAGTGCCCCATAGGTCACTTTGCCTGCAACCTTCATCTTTTCAATTTCAGACTTCGATTTAATGGTAACCATCTCAGCCCTCCAGCACTCTAAGTACCTCGGCAGTGGTGTCAGCAATTTCCTCCTGACCCTCTGCAGTCCGGAGCATTCCCTTTTCCTGATAATATGCAATCAGGGGTTCGGTCTGGGTGTGATAGGTTTCCAGTCTGCTCTTGATAGTGTCAGGCGTATCGTCCGCCCGGGTCACCAGTGCACCTCCGCACTTATCGCAAACGCCTTCCTTTGCAGGCTTGTGGTACTCCATGTGATAGGTCGCACCGCAGCCGCTGCACTCGCGTCTGCCTGCCAGACGGTGAATAATCTTTTCATCCGGTACATCAATATTGAGTACGACATCAATGGCAATGTCAGAAGCACTCAATGCCTCTGCCTGCGCCAAGGTCCGGGGAAAGCCGTCCAGGATAAAGCCTTTCTTACAGTCCTCCTGCGCAAGTCGGTCCTTCATAACCCCAATCATTACATCATCGGGGATCAGTTTGCCGTCATCAATGTAGGTCTTTGCCAATTTGCCCAGCTCGGTTCCTTCCTGGATGCTGCGTCTAAGCATCGCACCGGTAGAAATAGTGGGGATCGAGAAATGTTCACTTAATTTTTCTGCCTGTGTACCCTTCCCGGCTCCGGGAGCTGCTAATAAAATAATTCTCATGGTTACTCATATCCTTCCCGTTCCGAGGGCTGCATACCTTGCCAGTCAATCTCCGGAACTTACCTTTTGGGATTGTTCCCCTTTTATGCAGGCATAAACCTGCCCGCATCATTTGTAAATACAGAGAGCAGAATCCGCTGCGCTGTCTGCACTCTCGGTTTCTGCTCTTTTGTAAGTCGCACAAACCTGTGCGCAATTTTTAGTTTTATTCCAGGAATCCTTTATAATGACGCATAAGCATCTGAGATTCCAGGTCTTTGACGGTTTCCAGTGCAACACCAACCACGATCAGGATGGAAGTACCACCGATAGCCAGATTGGAGATATGCAGTCCCAAATTCATGAAAATCGGGAGAACCGCAATAATGCCCAGGAATACCGCACCCGCCAGGGTCACTCTGGACAGTACCTTGGAGATATAATCCGAGGTAGGACGTCCGGGACGAATGCCGGGAATAAAGCCGCCGTTCTTCTTCATGTTGTTAGACATTTCAATAGGATTGAACTGAATTGCCGTATAGAAATAGGTGAAGAAGAGGATCAGCAGGAAGTACAGAATCGCATATATCCAGGAATCCGAAGAGAATACCTTCAGGAATCCGCCCCAGAAGCCGGGCTGTCCAGCCTGTACCCCAAAGAAACTGGCAATGGTTCCGGGGAAAGACATAATAGACATTGCGAAGATGATGGGGATAACGCCTGCACCGGATACCTTAATGGGAATATGGGTGCTCTGTCCGCCGTACATCTTTCTGCCAACCATACGCTTTGCGTACTGTACCGGAATCCGGCGCTCTGCTTCGTTCATGGCAACAACCACGCCGATAACAACAACTGCCAGAACCAGAACTGCCAGTGCGCCCAGCCAATTCAGGCTACCGTTGGAAATGTATTCCCACATGGTAACTGCCAGGTTAGGCAGTCTGGATACGATACCTGCAAAGATAATCAAAGAGATACCGTTACCAACGCCCTTCTCGGTGATCTGCTCACCCAACCACATCAGGAATGCAGTACCTGCAGTAAAGGTGGTAATAACTACAATCGCGGTAGTCCAGCCGGGGTTGCTGACTGCGCTCATGGACTTGAGCAGGAAGTAGAGACCTACTGCCTGAATCAGTGCCAGAACAACAGTTCCGTAACGCATCAGCTGCGCAATCTTCTTTCTGCCGTCTTCGCCTTCCTTTTGCATACGCTCAAGGGCAGGGATTGCAACGCAAAGAAGCTGCATAATAATGGACGAGTTGATGTACGGAGTAATGCTCATGGCAAAAATGGTTGCATTGGCAAATGCACCACCGGACATCAAGTTCAGAAAACCGAACATGGAGTTATCCGTGCCGGTAAACAACTGCTTCATTGCTTCCGGATCCAGGAACGGAACCGGGATACAAGAACCCAAACGGAAAATCAACAACAAGATAAAGGTATAAATCAGCTTCTTTCTCAAGTCGACAATCTTCCACGCGTTTCGGATTGTTTCGAACATGATTACAACACCTCTGCCTTTCCGCCTGCTGCGGTAATCTTTTCTTCTGCGCTCTTGCTGAATCTCTTAGCCTTTACGGTAAGGCTCTTGTTGAGTTCGCCACGACCCAGAATTACGATACCGTCACCGATTTTGGAGATGATACCGGCTTCCTTCAGCAACTCTGCAGTAACCTCGGTACCATTTTCCAGCTTATTAAGTGCTTCCACGTTCACAGACACATACTGCTTCGCAAAGATGTTGGTAAATCCGCGTTTGGGAAGTCTTCTGTAAATGGGCATCTGTCCACCTTCAAAGCCGGGACGAACACCGCCGCCGCTGCGGGCATTCTGACCTTTGTGACCTTTACCGCTGGTCTTACCGTTGCCGCTAGCGTGACCTCTGCCCACTCTGAATGCCTTTTTCTTAGCGCCTTCGCTGGGAGATAATTCATGGAGTTTCATTATGTCCACCTCCTCCTTTTCATTCAATATGATTTGTTCCCTCCGGAACACTCTAAGGAGCCTCCGGTGGGATAATGCAGACCTGAGTCTGCGGATAATTCAAATTATTCGGACACCTCAACCAGGTGCTTTACCTTGAAGATCATGCCGCGAATCTGAGGAACATCGTTCTTCTCAACAGTCTGACCGATTTTCTTCAAACCCAGTGCCTGAACGGTAGCAATCTGATCCTTTTTGCATCCGATGGTACTCTTTTTCAGTGTAACCTTAATTGTATTCGCCAAGGATAAACCCTCCTGTCTAAACAAATTTCATTAACCGAGGATCTCTTCCGGCTTCTTCCCTCTGAGCTGTGCAACCTCTTCCACACTCTTAAGAGATGCCAGACCCTCGATGGTTGCTGCAACAACGTTCTTAGGATTGTTGCTGCGCAAACATTTGGTACGAATATCTCTGATACCTGCTGCTTCCAGCACCGCACGAGCAGGACCGCCTGCAATAACACCGGTACCTTGTGCTGCGGGCTTTAAGAGAACCCGACCTGCACCATACTCACCGATAATCTCGTGAGGAATGCTTGTCTTAACCATAGGAACGGTAATCATGTTCTTCTTTGCAGCATCGATTCCCTTGCGAATTGCATCCGGAACTTCAGCAGCTTTACCCATACCGTAACCAACGTGGCCATTGCCGTCGCCGACAACCATCAACGCGCTGAAACGCATGGTTCTACCACCCTTTACAGTCTTTGCAACACGGTTAAGATGAACTAATTTTTCCTGCAGGTCCAGCGTATCTGCTTCGATACGAGGCTGTTTCTTAGTTCTTTCACCTTTTTCTGCCATTTATGTTTCACCTCTTTCTCGATGATTAGAATTTCAGGCCGCCCTCGCGAGCTGCCTCGGCGAGTTCCTGTACTCTGCCGTGATATACATATCCGCCTCTGTCAAATACGACCTCGGTAATACCTTTTTCTGCTGCCTTCTTGGCAATCAGAGCGCCAACCGCTTTTGCAGCTTCCTTGTTGCCGCCGTAGTTTGCCTTCAACTCTGCATCCAGAGAGGAAGCGGAAACCAGGGTGTTACCTGCCACATCGTCAATGATTTGAGCGTAGATGTTCTGCCGACTTCTGAACACGCACAGTCTGGGGCACTCTGCAGTACCGGAAACCTTTTTACGCACTCTTGCGTGTCTTGCAAGTCTTGCTACATTACTGTTAATCTTCTTAATCATTACGTTTGCACCTCCTTGCGGTTATTACTTCTTAGAACCGGCCTTACCTTCCTTACGTCTGATGTACTCATCAACGTACTTAATACCCTTGCCCTTATAAGGTTCAGGCGGTCTCTTTTCGCGAACATTCGCTGCGAACTGACCAACCTTCTGCTTATCAGCACCGGAGATAATAATCTGGTTGGGCTGAGGAACTTCGATGGTAATACCATCAGCTTCCTCCATTTCAACCTGGTGAGAATAACCGAGGTTCATCACTAACTTGTTGCCCTGTTTTGCAGCTCTGTAACCAACACCGTTGATTTCCAGCTCTTTTTTATAGCCTTCGCTAACACCGGTCACCATATTGCTCAGCAAGGTGCGGGTCAGACCGTGCAGGGACTTGTGTTCTTTGATTTCGGACGGACGCTTTACTTCAAGAGTATCGCCGTTCAAATCCAATATCATATCCTTAGGCAGCTGTTTTGTCAGCTCGCCCTTGGGACCTTTTACGGTAACTTCATTGTTTGCGCCGATGGTAACGGTAACCCCAGCGGGTACAGTAATCGGCATCTTTCCAATACGAGACAATGAATTCTCCTCCTTTCTTACCAAATAAACGCCAGCACTTCACCGCCAAC
>JAXJVM010000186.1:0-5840 GCA_036308515.1 Clostridia bacterium
AATCCCCGGCGGATGGCAACGGGCGTGGATTTATCCAGAACACTTATGCTTCTTGCTGTCATGGAAAAACGTCTGGGGATGCATATTTCCTCTTATGATATCTATGTCAATGTAGTAGGAGGACTGAAAATGATGGAGCCGGCGGTGGATTTGGGCATCTTACTTGCCATTGCTTCCAGCTTTCGCAACCGCCCTCTAGACAGTGGCTTGGTTGCCATCGGTGAGGTTGGTCTTGCCGGCGAACTGCGCTCCTGTAACTTTCTGGAAAACCGGATTGCTGAGGCGGAAAAGCTGGGCTTTACCAAATGCCTGATTCCGTTGTCCAACGGCAAGAAGCTAAAGAAGTTTGATAAAATCGAGGTTTGTGCCTATTCCAACATCCGTCAGGTGTTGGCAGATATTCTGTGATGGGAGGAAGTGCGATGACTAAGAAATCTGCATCCCTGGTTGTGGTTGCAGCCGGAAACAGTTCCCGTATGGGAAGTGCCGGAAACAAGCAGTTCTTGCTGCTGGAAGGGCAGCCAATACTGGCACATACCCTTCAGGCTTTTGATTTTTTGCCGGAAATCAGCGAAATCATTGTGGTTACCCGAGAGGAGGATATCCTTTTAGTAAACGATTTAGTAAGAGATTATGACATTCGCAAGGTTAAGGCGGTGATTCCCGGGGGAACTACCCGGCAGGAATCTGTGGTCTGCGGTCTCCATGAGGTGCACGAAGGTAGGGTGCTAATTCATGACGGTGCCCGCCCTTTTGTAACAGAGGAAGAGATATACCGGGTACTGGATGCCCTTGATGACTACGATGCTGCGATTCCCGGTGTTCCTGTCAAGGATACGGTGAAGCGCGTAAATTCCCAAGGTGAGGTGGCAGAAACCCTGCACCGAGAGGAGCTTATAGCGGTACTGACCCCCCAGGGGTTTGTGACAGAGCGGATTCTTGCGGCACACACCCGGGCGAAAGCGGATGGTGTTGTTGTTACGGATGATGCCTCTGTTGCCGAATATGCAGGGATTCCGGTAAAACTTGTACCGGGAACCTATCAGAATATCAAGATTACAACCCCCGAGGATATGGTGCTTGCTGAAGCGATACTCGGGGCGAGATAGGAGTAAGAAGATGCGAGTTGGATTTGGATACGATGTACATCAGCTGGTCAAAGACCGGGATTTGATTCTGGGCGGCATAACGATTCCCCATGAGCTGGGACTGTTGGGACATTCCGATGCAGACGTGCTGGTGCATGCTATTATGGATGCACTTTTGGGTGCGGCAGGGCTTGGAGACATTGGTAAGCATTTTCCAGATACTGACCCAACTTATAAGGGTGCGGATAGTATGAAACTGCTGCTGGAGGTTAAAAAGTTGCTCTCTAGAAAGGGTTACCAGATTGGCAATATTGACGCTACCATAGTTGCGCAACGTCCTAAATTGGCAAATTTTATTCCTGAAATGGTGGATCATTGTGCCGCTGTGTTAGGACTTGACACAGATGCGGTGAATATCAAGGCTACCACCACCGAGCATCTTGGCTTTGAAGGAAGGGGCGAGGGGATTTCCGCCTATGCCGTCTGCCTGATTGAAGAGAAATAGCCAAAAGAGATTGTAGATAAGAGTAAAACCTCTCCGTTTGGAGAGGTTTTTTTGCAAAAAAAGAACCGAGATTGCTCTCGGTTGGGAGTTTCCACTTAAGACATGTATCTTAAATGGAGGGGAAATGAAAAAGATTGTTAGTTAATTGTGGTATGAGTATAGTATATAACATTTCCCCTTATTTTGCAATAGTCAAACAAGTAAATACACACAAGAATTTTAGATGATTTTTGTGCAAGTTAAACAGTTTGTTACAAAATTATTGCAAAATAAGTTTTAAGAAGGTCTTTTTACCCTTTTTCACAACCAGTCCATCGCCCTCGAACATATCCGGGGTAACAATCAGGTCAACGGCAGTTACCTTCTCGCCGTTAAGACTCAGACCGTTTTGCTGAATCAGCCGTCTGCCCTCACCCTTGGAGGGAATCAGCTTCACCTGGGTCAGCAGGTCCAGAATGTTCATGCCATCGCCCAGGTCAGCGGCGCTGACGGTCTCGGAGGGCATATTCTCGGTATTTCCGGCACCGCTGAAGATTGCCGTAGCAGCAGCGTTAGCAGCATCCGCAGCTTCCTGACCGTGTACCATCTTGGTCACCTCATAGGCGAGGATGCACTTTACCTTGTTCAGCTCCTGGCCTTCCAGTTTTTCATATTCTGCAATCTGCTCCATGGGGAGGAAGGTCACCAGCTTCAGCATACGGATGACGTCCTTATCGTCCACATTTCTCCAATATTGATAGAACTCGTAGGGAGATACCTTCTCCGGGTCAAGCCACAGCGCACCTTTTTCGGTTTTGCCCATTTTTTTGCCCTCGGAGGTGGTCAGTAGGGTAAAGGTCATGCCATATGCCTGCTTGCCTTCCTTCCGGCGAATCAGCTCAATACCGCCGATGATGTTAGACCACTGGTCGTCACCGCCGAATTCCATGATACAGTCGTGCTCCTTGTTGAGCTTATAGAAGTCATAGCTCTGCATGAGCATATAGTTGAACTCTAGGAAGGACAAGCCTCTCTCCAGACGGGTCTTGAAGCATTCTGCCGTCAGCATACGGTTGACGGAGAAGTGTACGCCTACTTCACGCAGAAAGTCCACATAGTTCTGCTTTAGGAGCCAGTCAGCGTTGTTCACCATCAGTGCTTTGCCGTCCTCAAAGTCTATGAACTTTGACATCTGCACCTTAAAGTTGTCGGCATTATGTTGGATTTCCTCTTGGGTAATCATGGGACGCATATCGGTTTTTCCGGTGGGGTCACCCACCATGGTGGTGCCGCCGCCCAACAGGATAATGGGACGGTGACCGGCATTCTGCATATGCTTCATAACAATCAGCTGCATAAAGTGACCGATGTGCAGGCTGTCGGCAGTGGGGTCAAAGCCGATATAGAAGGTAATCTTCTTTTCGCCCAGAATTTTCTTGATTTCTTCTTCGTGGGTGGTCTGTGCAATTAACCCACGCTCTTTTAAGGTATCAAATACGTTTTGCATGATTTTATCCTTTCTGTACCACTATTCGTTATCTTCGCTCTTTAGGGTGACACCGATAGAAAGCTCGTCCAACTGCTTCTGGTCAACCGGTGAGGGTGAACCGTTCATCAGCTCGGAGGCAGTTTGCTGCTTGGGGAATGGAATTACGTCACGGATGGAGTCGCAGCCTGCCATAATCATCACCAGACGGTCAAGGCCGTATGCCAGTCCGCCGTGGGGCGGTGTGCCGTATTTGAAAGCCTCCATCAGGAAGCCGAAGCGTTCCCATGCCTGGTCTTTGGTAAAGCCCAAAGCCGCAAACATCTTCTCTTGTAAATCCGACTGGAAGATACGCAGACTGCCGCCGCCGATTTCAGTACCGTTTAAGATGATATCATAGGCCTTGGCGCGTACCTCACCAGGTGCGGTTTCCAGCTTGGGAATATCCTCGTCCACCGGATGGGTAAAGGGATGATGCTTTGCCACATAGCGGTTTTCTTCCTCGTCATATTCAAGCAGCGGGAAATCTGTCACCCACAGGAAATTAAACTTGCTCTTGTCAATCAGGTCAAAGCGTCTGGCAACCTCCAAACGCAGATTTCCCAGTGCATCGTAAACCACGTTGTTGGTATCGGCGATAATCAAAATGGCATCCCCGGGCTTTGCCTGGGTCTTGTCTAAGATCGCCTGTACCTCATCCTCGGTCAGGAACTTGGTAATCTGGGAGCGCAGACCGCCTTCCTCAACCACAATCCAAGCCATGCCCTTGGCACGATAAGTTTTTACGTATTCTGCCAAAGAATCCAGGGTCTTTCTGGTCATCTTTTCACCCAAGCCCTCTGCCACGATACAACGGACACTGCCGCCCTGCTGGATTGCACCGGAGAACACCTGAAAGCCACAGTTCTTTACCGTATCGGAAATATCAATGAACTCCATACCAAACCGGGTGTCAGGCTTGTCAGAACCAAACCGATCCATTGCCTCGCTGTAAGGGAGACGGAGGAAGGGTGTCTGTACCTCGATTCCAAGAACTTCCTCAAAGACTTTTTTCAAGAAGCCTTCGTTGATTTCGATGATGGTATCAATATCCACAAAGGAGAGCTCCATATCCAGTTGGGTAAACTCCGGCTGACGGTCTGCACGCAAATCCTCGTCACGGAAGCAGCGTGCCACCTGGAAGTAGCGGTCGTAGCCTGCCAGCATCAAAAGCTGCTTGTAAAGCTGGGGAGACTGAGGCAGCGCATAAAAACTTCCGGGATGAACACGACTGGGTACCAGATAGTCACGGGCGCCCTCCGGAGTACTCTTGGTGAGCATGGGGGTTTCCAATTCAAGAAAACCGTTCTGGTCAAAGTAATCCCGTGCCAGCTTGGTAACCTTGTGGCGGAGCATCATGTTCCGCTGCATATCCGGACGGCGCAGGTCCAGATACCGGTATTTCAGACGCAGTGCGTCGTTGGTATCAATGTCTTCTTCGATATAGAAGGGAGTGGTCTCTGCACCGTTCAGAATCCGAAGCTCGGTAACAAAAATCTCAATCTCACCGGTTTTCATCTGGGGATTGATATTTTCAGGGGTGCGGAGCAAAACATTACCCACAACTGCAACCACATATTCGCTCTTGAGTTGTTCGGCTTTTTCAAATACCGCCCGGTCAGTCTCGTCATTAAAGGAGAGCTGTACAATACCGGTGCGGTCACGCAGGGTGACGAAGTTCACGCCGCCCAGTTTCCGATTGCGGGCAACCCAACCGGTCAGAGTTACGGTTTCGCCCTGGTTCTTTGCAGAAAGTTCAGCGCACATGTGTGTACGCTTCAGTCCTGCCATGGTTTCTAACTGCATATCTTTAACCTCCTTGGGGTGTTCTACTTAATTATAGTATAAATTTCCTCTGCCGTCAAATTTACGGGAGCAGAAGTACCGTCTGCCATGTTCTTCAGGTCAGCCTTGCCGCTTGTAATCTCGTCATCGCCCAGAACCATGCTATAGGCAGAACCAAGCTTGTTGGCGTATTTCATCTGTGCCTTGATGCTTCTGCCGCAGAGGTCGCGTTCGGCATAGCAGCCCATCTTTCGCAGGTCATAGACCAGCTTTTGAGCGGTTACCTCTGCACTATCGCCAATGGCGGCAATAAAAATCCGAGGCTGGTGGGTATCAACTGTCTTGTCAAGTCCTTGGCTCTTCATAATCATCACCAGACGCTCCAAGCCAACGGCAAAACCGATGCCCTCGGTGGGTTTGCCACCCAATTCTTCCACCAGACCGTTGTAACGGCCGCCGCCGCAGACCGTGGACTGTGCACCCAGGGCATCCGAGGTAATCTCAAAGACGGTGCGGGTGTAGTAATCCAGTCCCCGAACAATGTTGGGGTTGATGGTGTAGTCAATCCCGACGGCATCCAGATACCGCAGGGTCTTGTCCAGGTGCTCTTTGCAGTCAGGGCAGAGATGGTCAATCATTTTCGGTGCATCCTCGGCAATGCCAGAGCAGATTTCGGACTTGCAGTCAATAATCCGCATGGGGTTCTTTTCCAGTCGGGTGTGGCAGGTCTCGCAAAGCTTATCCTGATGCTGGGAGAAGTAGTCTCGCAGTTTTTCGTTATACTCCTTTTTGCATACCGGGCAGCCGATACTATTGAGGTTCAGCTTCAAATCCCGAATCCCCAGCTTCTGGAAGAAGGAGAGTGCCAGCGCAATGACCTCGGCGTCGGTGGCGTCAGAGGTTCCTCCAAAGCACTCAATGCCGAATTGGTGGAACTCACGCAGTCGTCCGGACTGGG
>JAXJVM010000187.1:0-3315 GCA_036308515.1 Clostridia bacterium
CAGGCGGAAGCCCGGTTCCTGATGCTCTCTGCCAACAACCTGATTAAGCCCCAGGATGGTAAGCCTGTTACCGTTCCTACTCAGGATATGGTATTGGGTAGCTATTACCTGACCTTGAAGGATGATACCGAAGTCGGTACCGGCAAGGTGTTCGCCTCCTATGACGAGGCAGTCCTTGCTTATAATAACGATGCCGTAGGTCTCCATGCGCCCATTCGTGTACGGGTAACCCGTACCGTGAACGGCGAAGAAAAGACCGGCATGATAGACGCAACCGTAGGCCGTCTGATCTTCAACTCCAAAATCCCACAGGATTTGGGTTTTATAGACAGAACTGACCCGGCACATGAGCTGGATTTGGAAATCGGAGACAATGTGCTCCATACTCCTAAATCCAAGGTCGACAATGCAGATAACGTAGAACCCGGTGTAGACAAGAAGCTGCTGGGTAAGATTATTAACGCTTGTATCAAGGTCCATGGTATTACCGAAACCGCAACTTTGCTGGATGATATCAAGGCAATGGGTTATAAGTATTCCACCATCGGCGCTATTACCGTCTGCGTAGACGATATGCAGGTGCCTGAAGCCAAGAAGCAGTATCTGGCAGAGGCAGAAGACCGGATTGAACAAGTCATGAAGAAGTATCGCCGCGGTCTCCTGACCGATGAAGAGCGTTACCGTCATGTCATCAGCATCTGGTCTGAGACATCCAACAAGGTGACCGATGCCCTGATGGCAAACCTCAGTCAGCTCAATCCTATCTACATGATGGCGAATTCCGGTGCCCGTGGTAGCGTGAACCAGATTCGTCAGCTGGCTGCCATGCGTGGTCTGATGGCGGATACCTCCGGTCGTACCATTGAGATTCCTATCCGTTCTAACTTCCGTGAGGGTCTGAACGTATTGGAGTACTTCATTTCCACCCACGGTGCTCGTAAGGGTCTGACCGATACCGCACTGCGTACCGCTGACTCCGGTTACCTGACCCGTCGTCTGGTTGACGTTTCTCAGGAAGTTATTGTCCGTGAGGAAGACTGCGGAACACGTGACGGTATTATCGTTTCCGACATCCGTGACGGCAATGAGGTTATTGAGCCGTTGATTGACCGCCTGGAAGGCAGAACGGTCACCGAGGATATCATTCATCCCCAGACCGGTGCGATTATCGTTCCGGAGAACGAGATGATTAGTGCTGAACAAGCACAGCAGATTGTCAATGCTGGCATTCAGGAAGTGAAGATTCGTTCTGTTGTGAAGTGCCGTAGTAAGGTGGGCGTTTGTGCGAAATGTTACGGTCACAACCTGGCATCCGGTAAGCCGGTTGACGTGGGTGAAACCGTAGGTATCATTGCGGCACAGTCCATCGGCGAGCCTGGTACCCAGCTGACCATGAGAACCTTCCACGCCGGCGGTGTTGCCGGTGACGATATCACCCAGGGTCTCCCCCGTGTCGAGGAGTTGTTTGAGGCAAGAAAGCCTAAGGGTGTTGCCATCGTCAGTGAAATCGGTGGCCGTGTTCGTATTACTGAGGTTAATAATAAGCGTGAAGTTACGGTTACCAATGCGGAAACCGGTGAAACTGCAGAATATCTGATTCCCTTTGGCTCCAGAATCAAGGTTCGGGACGATCAGGAAATCCAGGCGGGCGATCCTCTGACTGAGGGTTCCATCAACCCCCACGATATTCTGGAAATCATGGGCTCTACTGCGGTACAGAACTACTTCATTCAGGAAGTACAGCGTGTATACCGTCTGCAGGGTGTTGATATCAACGATAAGCATATCGAGGTTATTGTTCGCCAGATGATGCATAAGGTGAAGATTGAGGATGCAGGTGACACCGATTTGCTCACCGGTTCCTTAATCAATATGTACGAACTGGAAGAAATCAACCAGAAGATGGTGGAAGAGGGCAAACAGCCTGCACAGGCTTCCGATGTCCTGATGGGTATTACCAAGGCTGCTCTGGCAACAGAATCCTTCCTGTCTGCCGCTTCCTTCCAGGAAACTACCCGTGTCCTCACCGACGCTGCCATTAAGGGTAAAAAAGACCCGCTGGTAGGTCTGAAGGAGAACGTTATTATCGGTAAGCTGGTTCCTGCCGGAACCGGTATGGCGCGGTATAATAATATTGATGTCTGCCCTGCCTATGGCGAGGTAACCGAAGAAGCTGCGGAAGCTCCTGCTGACGAAAGCGCAGTATAATAAATGCATAAGAAAAGCCCGAACCGTTGCGGTTCGGGCTTTTTGCTATGCGATTGGTCACCTAGGCGTGGTTTACACATTCATATTCTACAATACGTGCGTAAATTTCGGCGTATGCCTCCAGTAAGTCCTGTTCATCTTCGTCCAGCATCACGGTCAAAATTTCGCTGATTTGGGCAGCTTGAAGCAAAGCTGCGTGATATTCTTGCGCTGACATGGTATTTCACATCCTTTCGTATGAGTTTCTTCTATTAGGTATATCAATAAAAAATGCGTGGCCACGCAAGGGGACCACGCATGAAAAACGTGTTCCCTTAATTCACCACAAATTATAGTTATCTTTTTATAGCCAAAAGGACACTAACGGGATACACGTTTTTGCCAAAACGACATACGTGTCCTTTTATAGCTAAAAGATGGTATTTAATTCTATAATTTGTGGTAGCATTATCATAGCACAGAATCTCCCATTTGACAAGGGGTTCTTTTTCAGATGTTTTGTCAACAGTGGGTGAAAAATGGAAAATAGTGTCAAAAACTTTAGCCTATTTTTGATTTTTGTGCAAAATGAGACAAGAGTGTCAAAAATCAGGTCGAAAAAAAGGCTTGTTTTGTGCGAAATTTTGCGCAAAAAAGTGTTGACAAAAGGGGAAGAAGGTGATATACTAAGCAAGTCGCTTCGAGAGGGGCACGTGAGAGTCAAGGATGAAGAGATTCCGGCTTGATTGCTAAGAGAACTCTGAAAAAACTTTTTTTAAAAAAATTAAAAAAAGTACTTGACAAACACGAAACAGCGTGATATAATAGTCAAGCTGTCCCACTCAAGAGGACAGCCCAATCAAGCGAACTTGACACTGGTCGAGCATAGCGAGATAGGGCTCCCGAAAAGCTTGCTTTTTGGGAAAGGGAGTTGCAACGAAGTTTGCAACGATGTGATGTTTGAAAAATGAACAGTGAAGAAGCGGTAATAAGATGTATGAGAAATACACTATTACGACAATTGCACAAGGTATAACCTTGTCAATTCCAAGAGATTAAAGTCTAAACGAACTTTAACAAACGTTAGTATTCGAATAAGAGCTAACAAACAATTGATAAGTATATAGA
>JAXJVM010000188.1:0-7686 GCA_036308515.1 Clostridia bacterium
CCCTTGTCCTCAAAGGTGTACATTTCCTTCTGTACCACATCGGTGGTGTCACCCACACCGCGCTGAAACAGTGCGGTATCTTCAAAAACGGGGGTTCGGATTTCCCGGTAGCCGTAAGCTGCGCAGACCTCTCTTGCGGCTTGTTCTATCTTTTGCCAAAGAGGACTGTCAACAGGAAGAATATCCTCGGTGCCTCGTGGTTTGTTAATCATGGCTTCATGCTCCTTTGTATGGTTATTTGTTCAAAACATCTCCCTGGTCGGGATTGAAACGACTGCATACCAGGTCAATCACCTCGGCAACATCCTCACGGCCCTCTTTGGTTTCTGCCGAGAAGGGAAGAAGGATGCAGTCGTCATCCAGATCCAGCGTTTCGTAAATCTGGGTAAGATTCGGTTCAATCTGGGATTTTTTCAGTTTATCCAGCTTGGTGGCAACCACCACGGGGCTAAAGCCAAAGTGCCGAATCCAGCTCATCATGGTAATGTCGTCCTTGGTGGGCTTATGACGGGCGTCTACCAGCTGAATCACTTGTACCAGATTGAATCGGTCAGAGAGATAGGTTTCTATCATTTTGCTCCAACGCTCTAGCTCGGACTTAGAGACCTTAGCATAGCCGTAACCGGGTAAATCCACCAGTCGATATGTCCCGGCAATATCATAAAAGTTAATGGTTGCGGTTTTTCCGGGAGTGCTGCTGGTACGCGCCAGCTTGGTGCGGTTGGTCAAGCAGTTAATCAGGGAGGATTTCCCAACGTTGGAACGCCCGACAAACGCAACCTCCGGTACCAGAGTGTCTGGGTACTGACTGGGCTTAACTGCCGTCAGCAGAAATTTTGCATCAATGTAATCCATGGTTACCTCCCATTTTCGTTACTCCGGGCACTAATTTGATTGCCCGGCAATTCTTTGCCACAAAGCTTGGAATCTATGTACGGAAGCTCCTTTTTCGCTACCTGGGCATCTGCACTGCCGGCGGGCAGTAAAGCGTATTTAAGTACCGTGTCCATATCTTTGGCAAAGACGAATTTCAGACCGTCCTTGATTTTTTGCGGAAGCTCTTCATGGTCCGGCTTGTTTTCATCGGGGATAATCACCGTCTTGACTCCCATACGGTATGCCGCCAAAGTTTTCTCCTTCAAACCGCCGATAGGAAGCACCCGGCCTCGCAGGGTGATCTCGCCGGTCATAGCCACATGGCGGCTGACGGGACGTCCGGACAGGGCGGAAATCAAAGCCGTTGCCATGGTGATGCCGGCAGAAGGACCATCCTTGGGAATGGCGCCCTCCGGGACATGAATGTGAATATCTGTCTTTTTATAAAAGTCCTGTGCAATGCCGAATTGGAAGGTGTTGGCGCGTACAAAGCTCAGTGCCGCTCTGGCGGATTCCTGCATGACGTCCCCTAAATTTCCGGTAAGCTCCAGCTTGCCGCTGCCCGGCATGGTGTTAACCTCTACACAGAGGGTGTCGCCGCCGCTTTCTGTCCATGCAAGTCCGGTTACCAGACCAATCTGGTCTTGGTCTGCGGTTTTTTCATAATGGTAGACTTGCTTGCCTAAATAGCTGCTCAGGTTCTTGCCGGTCACCGAAACTGCTATATCGGTTTCCCCGGATTTTACAAGCTCCATAGCAGCTTTGCGGCAAATTGCGGTGATTTTCCGCTCCAGGGAGCGCACACCGGACTCTCGAGTATAGCCTTCAATCATGGCGGTCAGCGCTGCATTGTTGAACTTCAACTGTTTGGGAGTCATACCGTGAAGCTTTCTCTGTTTGGGAATTAAGTGCTTCTTGGCAATTTCCAGCTTTTCGTCTAAGGTATAGCCCGAAACCTCAATCACGTCCATGCGGTCAAGCAGGGGCTTGGGGATGGTATCTAAGCTATTGGCAGTTGCGATAAACAACACCTGAGAAAGGTCGAAGGGCAACTCCACGTAATGGTCACGGAAGGTCTTGTTTTGTTCCGGGTCAAAGACCTCTAACATGGCAGAGGCAGGGTCGCCACTGTAGTCCCGGGACATTTTATCCACTTCGTCAAAGAGCATCAGCGGATTGTTGCTGCCTGCCTGCTTTAAGGCTTCCATCACCCGACCGGGCATAGCACCCACGTAGGTCTTCCGGTGACCACGGATTTCCGACTCGTTCTGTACACCGCCCAGGCTGATGCGGACGTACTTGCGTCCCAGAGCCTCGGCAAGAGAGTGTGCAATGGAGGTTTTACCTACACCGGGAGGGCCCACCAGACACAGAATGTTGCTTTTTGGGGTGCCATTGAGCTTGCGCACCGCAATGTATTCGATAATCCGCTCTTTGACCTTATCCAGTCCTTGATGGTCGCGATCCAGAATTTTTCTCGCCTTTTGGATATCAAGACAATCCACGGTTTTCTTTTCCCAGGGAAGAGAGAGAACGGTTTCGATATAGTTCTGCACCACCCCGTATTCCTGGGAAAAGGGGTGGGTCTTGGTCAAATGAGAAATCTCATCTTCCAGTTTTTGAACAACTTCTTCAGGAAGCTCACGGCTGTCCATCTGTTCACGGAATCTTTTCAGGTCAGCCTCCACGGCATCATCTTCGCAAAGCTCTTCCTGAATTACATGAAGCTTTTCCCGCAGGACATAGTCGCGCTGGTTCTGATCCAGATTGTGCTGCACCTTGTCCATGACCTCTTTCTCAATTTCCAAAAGCTGAATTTCATGGGAAAGGATTTCAATCAAATGCTCCATTCTGGGGGCAATGCTGACTTCGTTTAAAACCTCTTGTTTCAGTTGGGGCTTTAAGGGGAGATTTGCTGCCACCACGTCTGCCATTTCACCAGCTTCATCAATGGATAGGAGAGAGGTCAAGGCATCCGGAGAGAAGCGATCGTACAAATCCAGGAAATTTTCCACCAGGTGAAAGAGCCGCCGCATTAGAATTTGAACGTGAACTTCGTTTTCGCAGGGAATGTCTGTAAGTCGCGATACATTGACCATAGCCAGGTCGCCATCGTCGCTGAACCTGGTGATTCTGCCGCGGCTCATACCGTCTACCAGGATGCGGATGTTTCCGTCCGGTAGATTCAGAATCTGGCGGATTTCTGCAACGGTTCCCACCTTTGCTAAATCCTCACGGACAGGCTCGTCCACAGTAATATCGTTCTGGTAGCACAGAAAGACCAGCTTATCAGCCTCCATAGCGTGACGCACTGCTGCAATGGACTTGGGACGCCCTACATCAAAATGCAGGGACATGCCGGGAAACACCGTCAGTCCGCGCAAAGGCACCAGAGGAAGTGTCAATCTATTTTTCATGCAATAACCTGCTTTCTTTCTAATGTAATAGACATCTTGTTATTATACTATGAATATCGGAAAATAGCAAGGTTTTTTCTTGATTTTTGTTGAAAGAATCGGAACAAAGCGGCTTCAACGCTCTGCTTTGTTAGCTATAAAGCAAAAACGGTTATTCAAAGAAAATAACCGTTTTAGAATATTATTGATTTTTCTTGATACCGATGTCTTTTCTAAAGTGCATATCTGTAAAAGAAATCATGTCCACATATCGGTATGCCTCTTGGATGGCGGCGTCCAAATCCCTGCCAGTTGCCGTTACGCCCAGCACACGTCCGCCGTTGGTTTTAAAGACGCCGTCCTCATAGACAGTTCCTGCATGAAAGACCTTGGCACCTAAGGATTCGGCATGCTTGATACCTTCAATGGGATAGCCCTTTTGGTAAGCCTTGGGATAACCGCCGGAGGCGAGAACTACACAGACTGCGGCGTTGTCTTCCCACTCAATTTCCAAGTCAGAGAGTTTTTCGTCAATGACTGCCTGAAAGATATCAAAGAGGTCGGTTTTCAGCCGAGGCAGAACCACCTGGGTTTCCGGGTCACCGAACCGGCAGTTGTACTCGATGACTTTAACACCGTCTGCGGTTTTCATCAATCCAAAATACAGTACCCCTTTAAAAGTGCGGCCCTCTGCATTCATAGCGTGCATCGTAGGGAGGAAGATGTTCTCCATACATTCTTTTGCCAGCTCCTCGGTATAGATGCGGCTGGGAGAGAAGGTGCCCATACCACCGGTGTTTGGGCCTTCATCGTTATCATAGGCACGTTTATGATCCTGTGCAGAAACCATGGGTTTGACCACTTTACCGTCGGTAAATGCCAGTACGGAGATTTCAGGACCCACCAAGAATTCCTCAATGACAACCTTGCCGCCGGCTGCACCAAAAACCTTGTCGTCCATAATTTCGTGTACTGCAGTTTCAGCTTCTTCCAGAGTCTTGGCAATAATCACACCCTTGCCCAAAGCCAGCCCGTCTGCCTTGACCACCACCGGAAATTTGTTTTCAGCTTTGATATAGGCAATAGCATCGGCACTGTTGTCAAATACTTCATAGCCGGCTGTGGGAATGTTGTACTTCTTCATCAAATCCTTGGAAAACGCCTTGCTGCCCTCGATGATTGCAGCTGCCTTGTTGGGACCAAAGGCTCTGAGACCAGCTGCTTCAAAGGCATCTACTGCTCCGGCTGCCAAAGGGTCATCCGGGGCAACCACTGTCAAATCCACGGCGTTTTCTTTGGCAAATGCCGTCAGCTTTTCAAAATCCATGACAGAGATGGGTACACACTCAGCCAGTTCGGAAATACCGCCGTTGCCGGGGGCTGCGTAAATTTTATCTACCTTGGGGCTTTGGCTCAGCTTCCAGACGATAGTATGCTCCCGTCCGCCGCTGCCGATTACCAGTACTTTCATGAAAATGTCCTCCTTTGTATTTGGGTCAAGTTATGATTTTGCACGGGGGTGTGCTTTTTTATAAACATCATTTAATCTGCTCCGGACAATCTGGGCATAAATTTGTGTAGATGCAATGTCCGTATGTCCCAGCATTTCCTGAATAGACTTCAGGTCGGCACCATTTTCCAACAGGTGAATCGCAAAGGAATGGCGCAGAGTATGAGGGGTAATGTCCTTCTGAATACCCGCAAGATCTTTGTAATGCTTGATGATTTTCCAGAAGCCCTGCCGGGTTAGCTGACCGCCGCTCAGATTCAGGAACAAGGTTTCCTCATCGCGGATGGTAGGGAGCTTGCTCCGGGCGTGGTCTATGTATGCCTTGAGGGCATCCTTTGCAACGGTGTAGATGGGAATCACCCGATTCTGACCGTGATGCTCGCAGTTGATAAAGCCCACAGAAAGATTCAGGTCGGATACACGCAGGGATATCAACTCGGAGACGCGCATACCGGTCGCATAGAGAAGCTCCAGCATTGCCTTGTCCCGGTAGCCCTTAAAGTCCTTGCATTTGGGTTGCTCCAGTAAAATTTCCACCTCTTGATTGGTGAGTATCTGAGGTAGCTTCTTTTCTGCTTTGATTCCGTGAATGTTCTCGGTGGGGTCAGCAGAAACATAGTGTTTTTGTATAAAAAAGTGATACATGGAACGCAATGCCGCGAGATTGCGCGAGATGGTAGAAGAGGCTTTGCCCTGCTTCTGCATGGAAAGCAGATAATCCAAAATAGTGGTGCTGCTGCAATCCTTCACACCGGCAATCTGTTGAGTTTCTATGTATCTAGAATATTTTAAAATATCCCGTTTGTAGGAGTCGAGCGTGTTTGCTGAAACACGTTTGTCATACTCTAAATAGGCGAAGTATTCATCAATCCATGCGTCCATGGTACATTCCCTCCTCAGTTGTCCTTTCATTTTACATAATTTTGCGGCGATTGACAAGAGTTTTTTAGAAAAAAATCGAACTTTTGTGTTTTTCCCGGTAAATCCTTATAAAAAGAATCCGCACAGAGGCTGCAGCTGCGTGGGTACAATATAGCCTTCAATCAAAGAACAAAGGAGTAGAAGTAAGAGGAAAATTCCGGTCATAATACCATGATGCCCATAAATTTGTTTTTTTACAACTGCCGGGACAGCGCCTTTACGAATATGCCTCCGATCAGATGAAAATTGCAGCAGATAGACCAGATAAAAGCAGATGGCTGGCAGCAAAATAAGATTTTGAGGCAGGATGGCAATGACAGATAGCAAAATTCCTTTGAAGTGGTAGCATTGGATGAGATAGGTAATGGTAAAGCCGGTGCGAAAGCCCTTAAGCACCGTTTGGAAGAAGCCGATAGGCAGTAGCCAGATAAACCAGCCGGAACTCCATAGCCACAGGGCAAGTTGCAGATGATTCATCAGCGATAACCGAAATGCCTCAGTTTTTGCCGTCCCTTGAATCATGTAGGCAGAAAAGAAGCGGTCAAAATAACTTTTGATTTCCTCTGTGGTAGAGGTGCCGGCACAAGCGGAGGTGATGCTCCCCAGCAGAATGCCTGCAAGAAAGAGACAAAGGGCAAAAAGATAGCGGCGCTTTTCTCGTAGGATGGATGCTTTTAATTTGGTAAGGGTGAGATTGCTTTTTTTCATGGGTAGACCTCCTGAAATCTTACGTGTTGATATAGGATATGTTGGTCTACATAAAAAAAGAACCTGTAGGGTGACACTGGGTGGTCACCCACGGGAACCTATTTATTTTGCTGTCGTTACCTCAATCACGGTGAGCGTGCTGGTCTTTACCATAAAATGGATGTCAAAGCTTCCAAAGGTGAGCCCAAAAACCCGCTCCGGTTCTTTCTGATATCCCGGACGAGGATCCTGTGCCAGGAGCGCGAGCAAACCTTCACGTAGGTTATCAGGAATTTGGTTGAGCAATTCCGGAGGAAAATGGACGTCAAGTCCAATCGATTCCGGCGTTACAGCATAGCCGCCTAAGGCGTCCGGGTGGGCGTCAGTATAGGGGAGATAGGGCTTAATGTCAAAGATAGGTGTACCATTCATCAAATCAGCCCCTTTGATATACAAAAGAGGTCCGTCTGTGGGATGGTACTCGATTTTGTCTAAGATGACCGAAGAAAGACCAATGGGGTTAGGGCGGAAGGGGGAGCGGCTGGCAAAAACTCCGATGCGTGTGTTTCCTCCCAGCTTAGGCGGGCGAACGGTGGGCGACCAGGTGTCACGTCTTGCTTCAGAAAACTGCCAGAGCAGCCATAGATGGGAATATCCCTCAAGCCCACGGTAGACATCGGGATTGCGGAATTCCGGCTCCAAAATAATTACGGAGGTGAGAGAATCTACAATTCCGCTTTGCCGGGGAATCCCGAATTTAGAAGAAAAATCGTTATATATGTGTCCAATAATCTGCATGGGTATCGTGTCTGCCATAAGCTACCTTCCTGGAGTTTTCCATCATCTTAGCACAGAATGAAAAAAATTGCAACGGGGAAGATTGTATTTCTCGAACATATGAAATTAGATGGTTGTTTTAAGTTGGGGCAACCGTCTTTTTGTTTAAATTAATGGCCGGAACCCATTGATATAAGAGAAAAATAGTGTGATATAAACGCTACTCACAAGTTTGATTTTAAGGAACTTGCATTGCGAAAGGGAACTGGTAGAAATCACTGAGGGGATGCTTTTTGAAAGTGATGACATCATAAAGGATATTTTTGGTGAACACATTTTAAAAGTATTTATTTTTATAATCCTTAACTTGACTATTCAGGAAATTTATATTATAATTTCAAGATTGATGACGCTTTTGCGCAAAATGCTGAAATTGTAAATTTTTTAGTCCTGAACACTGTTCATTAGGACCTACTAACGAAACCTCAGTATTTATGCGGGTTTGCGGAGTTGTAGTTC
>JAXJVM010000189.1:0-11923 GCA_036308515.1 Clostridia bacterium
TCTCTCATTTTAACACGGAGCGCAGTATCCTGAGCCACGGTAAGACCTCTGTAGTCTGCCAAAACGCCAGCCTGGGCGTTCTGGAATCTCTCTGTAAGCTGTGCAACAATCGCCTTCTTATTCTCTAATACTTTTTGACTCGGCAATGTAACATCCTCCTTTCTGACATTCGATTCCGCTACGTATGAAAATGCCCCTCGCAAACAGGGCGAGGGACAAGATAATACAAAACTGTACTTATCATCCTCGGCAGGATTTACGGCATTTGCCACCTGCTGTCTGCGGAATTATATTCATTTACTTTTTTCAAGTTTTAAACCGGATTAGTCAATCTTGTTGGTATTGATCTTAATTCCGGGGCCCATGGTAGATGCGATGGTAACGGAGCGCAGATACTGACCTTTTGCAGCAGCCGGCTTAGCCTTTACGATTGCACCCATCAGTGCGTTAAAGTTGGTAGCCAGCTTTTCTGCACCGAAGGAAGCCTTACCGATGGGACAGTGGATAATGTTGTTCTTATCCAGACGGTACTCAATCTTACCGGATTTGATTTCCTGGATTGCCTTTGTAACATCAGGAGTAACGGTACCAGCCTTGGGGTTCGGCATCAAGCCTTTCGGACCCAGGATTCTACCGATACGGCCAACAACGCCCATCATGTCGGGAGTTGCAACAACAACATCGAAATCAAACCAGTTTTCAGACTGAATCTTCTGTGCCAATTCCTCAGCACCAACATAATCAGCACCGGCAGCCTTTGCTTCGTCAGCCTTAGCTTCCTTAGCAAAAACCAGAACGCGAACGGTCTTACCGGTACCATTGGGCAGTACAACCGCACCACGAACCTGCTGATCAGCGTGACGAGAGTCAACGCCCAGCTTTGCATGCAGCTCTACGGTCTCGTCAAACTTTGCCGTAGCAGTCTTGCAAACCAGGTCCAGAGCATCAGCGGGGTCATACAGCTTACCCTTTTCAATCAGCTTAACGCTGTCTTGATACTTTTTACCTTTCTTCAATTTAAATCCTCCTATGGTGGTTTCACAGAACACGCAAAGTGTTCCTCCCACTATTTTCAATACTACTCTTCGACCGTGATACCCATGGACCGTGCAGTACCTGCAATCATGGACATAGCTGCCTCGAGAGAACCTGCGTTCAGATCGGGCATCTTCTGTTCTGCGATTGCCTGAAGGTCAGCCTTCTTCAGTTCTGCAACCTTGGTCTTGTTGGGGACACCGCTACCGCTCTCGATTTTACAAGCTTTCTTAATCAAAACGGGAGCCGGGGGAGTCTTGGTAACGAAGGTGAAGGATCTGTCCTGATATACGGTAATAACTACCGGGATAATCAGACCTGCGTCCTTCTGCGTTTTCTCATTAAACTGCTTGGTGAAGTCCATGATGTTTACACCGTGCTGACCCAAAGCGGGACCAACGGGGGGTGCCGGAGTTGCTTTACCTGCCGGAATCTGCAGCTTAATGTAACCTGTGATTTTCTGTGCCATTTGAATACACCTCCTTATTTCACAAACGTGGTATTATCGGGATACACGTCATTTGACGTCCTTCCCTCCCACAGACCGACGGTATGCCGCCGGAATATAAAAACGGAATCATCCGTGTGGGTAACTTGTTTGCCGGCAATGCCGGATGCTATACCAGAGCCTCTATCTGGTTAAATTCCAACTCCACATCGGTATCACGACCGAACATGGAAACCTTGGCGCGAATCTTCTTCTTATCCAACTGGATTTCGGTAATCGTGCCAACAAAGCCCTCCAAGGGACCGTATTTGACTCTGATGTTATCCCCGACTGCAAAGTCGAGTTCGATGGTAGTATGCTCCAGACCCATATTTGCCACTTCCTCGTCAGAGAGAGGAACCGGACTGGAACCGGGTCCAACGAAGCCGGTGACGCCTCTGGTGTTGCGGACAACATACCAACTCTCGTCCGTCATAATCATCTTGACCATGACATAACCGGGGTAAATCTTGCGTTCTACCACCTTTTTCTGGTTATCCTTAATCTCGATAACCTCTTCCATGGGAACCCGGATTTCCTGAATGATATCATGCATATTCCGGTTTTCCACAGTCTTTTGAATATCGGTCATCACCTTATTCTCATAACCGGAATAGGTGTGCGCGACATACCATTTTGCGTTTGCCATCATACAGGGGAATGAATCCCTTCCCTCCTAATTATCTATTGATAAAGAATGCCATGCCCCATCCAAAGAGCGCATCCAGAGCCCAGATGACCAGACCTACAATCAGAACATAGATGATAACAATCAGGGTATTCTGGCGAACTTTCTTAAATGTGGGCCAAACTACCTTTTTCAGTTCTGCTTTGACTTCTTTAAAATAGTTTGCGATTCTGGCAAAGAAATTCGGCTTTGTCTGTTCCATAATCAACACTCCTTGCAGCAAAGCTGCTCAACTTATCGGAAATTATTTAGTTTCCTTGTGCAAAGTATGCTTTCTGCAGAATCTGCAGTACTTGTTCATTTCCAGTCTGTCAGGGCAATTCTGCTTGTTCTTTGTGGTGTCGTAATTTCTCTGTTTACACTCAGAGCACGCCAGGGTAATTTTGGTTTGCATTGTTTTCACCTCGTTCATCCAAATTCAAAGACCGGTTTTCCGCGGAAAACAACGGTTCTTCCATTCACACAAATAAAGCCTCTTCACAGAGGTATATCTAATTTACCATACTTCAAGGGGTTTGTCAATGTTTTTTTCGAAAAAAATCGAAATTTTTTTGAACTTTTTCTCCTTGCGTATTCTTTCCTTAATAATTATACATGTTTTTTTAGGCTTGTCAACGGAAAATTCTACGCATGAACCGATTTTATCTACGATAAATATAGGATAAAGGAGTGATTGTCTATGAAACAGGGATTGTATCTTTCCTTTGTTTATATCGGTCTGGTAATCGGCGCAGGCTTTGCCTCCGGCAGAGAAATTATGGAGTATTTTAATTTCCCATCCCTCACCAGCCATCAGGGCGTGGTGTTGGCAACCTTCCTACTGATTTTGGTCTGCTATCTTATCCTTCGCCGGGCATACCGGTGGAATCTTAACACCTGCGAGGACTATCTGGCCTCTGTGGCAGGCAAAGCCGCCCCCTGGGTAGAACGGCTGATGCTCCTTTACCTGTTTTGCGGATTTTTTACCATGCTCTCAGGCAGCGGCGCACTGCTGAATCAAAGCTTTATGCTTCCTCCTATCTGCGGAACACTTTTGCTCTTGGTGCTCTGTTTTGTGGTGCTTTCCTTTGATTTAAAGGGCATTGTTGCACTAAACACCATCCTCGTTCCCTGCATGATTGCCGGGATTCTGTACCTCTGCGTGGACGCCTCACTCTTTCATACCATCCCCACCTTTTCTCTCCGGGGAATCACCCGGGGAACCATAGTATCCGCTATATGCTATGTCAGCTACAACACCGTCTCTGCACCATCAGTCCTGGTCCCGCTGCAAAAGGGAATCACCCCCAGGGGGATTTTGATTGCCTCAGTGCTGGGCGGCTTTGTTCTGGGATTTTTGATTCTGGTGATATGGCTGTGTCAATCGGTATATTTTGACGCCCTGCGCGATAGTGAAATCCCGCTTTTGAAGCTTGCCGCCATGTCCGGACGGATTCAGAAACATCTTTATACCCTGGTGTTGTTTATGGCAATCTGCACCACTGCTGTATCCCAGGGCTTTGGATTTCTCGCACACTTTAAACTGAACACCTTCCGCAAACGAGCCAAAGGCGCCCTTCTTTTCTGCCTGGCAGCGTTTCCCTTTTCCTTGCTGGGTTTTTCGGGTCTGGTGGCAAACCTATATTCCTTCTTCGGCATCTGCGGTCTTGCCTGGATGGTCTGGATATTCGTAGACTTTTACAAGCATGATGTGTAAATTAGTATTTACATTTGTCAAATTCTGTTGTATACTGGTAGAGCAAGAAAAAATTGGAGGGAGATTTTTTATGCGCGATACCAATCAAAACTATAACGAATACGGATACAATAACTATCCGCAAAAGAACAACAACGGCGGTTCCGGACTGATTGTGGCAATTTCCATTCTGGCATCTCTGATAGTGGTAATTATCATTATTATGATTCTGTTTGCAACCGGGGTCTTACATATCGGCAAGAACGCCCCCGTTGAGACGCCGCCAATGGTGACTGAGACTACGCCAGCATCCACTCAAACCCCGGCGCCCGTAGTTAAGCAGCCCGTCCCGGTAGGCAAGTATATGTACATTGGCAACTGCAAAAGCAGTGTCACCCTGCGCGTAGGTCCAGGTACCAACTTTGACGAAATCCGTCAGATTGGACTAGGGGAAGAAATCTATGTGGTTGAATACTCCACCGACGATTTTGCCTTGGTGGAATATAGCGGTAACCGTGGCTATGTTATGCGTGACTATGTGGTTTCCGTTCGCCCGGAGGTCTGGAGCTATGATGCTACTAATGTAGAAAACTTTGTAGCATCTTCCCTGCGTGCCTTTGTCAACGGTGTTACCACCGGCGACAATCGTTACGTCTACAATTATTATTCCGGTTCTGCCGTGGAACAGGAGCTGAAGTCCCATGCGGAAATTTCTTCGGTTGTCGCAAAAGAAGAAATCCTGTCCCTGAAATGCCACAGCACCACCAGAATTTCCGCATCTCAGGTTACTGTCATCCGTGAATCCGTCATTCGGGTTACTTATAACGACGGCAGTCAAAAAGACGTAACCGAAAAATACAAATACACCGTTGATTTGGTGGACGGTATGTCCATAGTCGGCCTAAGCGCTATGTAAGCAAGTGAATGCAGCCCCTGGAAGGAACTCCTCCCAGGGGCTTTTATTACACAAAAAGGAGCATCCATATGACAGGCCTCAATAAAACGGTATAGGTATTGACGGTCTGTCAAAGGGATGCAGAGAGTTAAGCATATCACATTTATTGTGTGATGTGCATTTTGCTCTTGACTTGCCTATTCGTTTTTGCTATTTAATAAAATTATTCTGTAATTAAAACAGTTCTGCCGTTTCCGTTCCAATCCACATCCGCACCGAAAGCTTCAGCAATAACTCTTACAGGAACCATTGTTCTGTCATTTAAAAGCTGTGCCGGAACATCTACAGGAATAGCTTTTCCGTCCTTATACATTTCATTAGCACCGATTTGGATCTTAATTTCAATTCCGTCACGCTTTGCAATGGCTGTACTGGTAGCTCCGTCCCATTCAACCTCAGCACCCATTGCTTCAAATATTGAACGCAATGGAACAAGGGTACGACTTTCTAAAAGTTCAGGGTTTTGCCCGTAAGAGTGAAAAGAAATTCTTGTACCATTGTAGAGAACATGTATTCCACTATTTACAGAGTTATCTGTAAGATATGAAACTTCTTTCTTTTTACAGTAATCAGCAGCAACAGAATTATCAGTACAGTATACGATACAATTATCACTTCCATAAATCAATCCTGAACCGCCCATATCTATTTTGGCTACAGTATCAGGGACATATAAACTTTTCAAATTATCACATTTAGCAAAAATAGTTGAACCAAGCTCCTCTACACCATATGGAATTACAACCTCTTTCAAGGAATCGCAATGATAAAAAGCAGTTTGCCCAATAAATTTTAAATCAGTTGGGAGAATAACTTGTTTAAGCGAAGTACATCCTGAAAAAGCACTTTGTTCTATACGCTGAACGGTAAATGGAATTAAGACCTCTTCTAAACCCGTACATTCATAAAATATGCATTCGGGTACAATCGTATTTTTATCAGCAATAAGGGCTTTTTTTAAATTTGGATTTTGAGCAAATATCCATTCACCACAAATTTCAACCACAGGAAGTGTTACTTCTGTCAATCCACATTCACTAAAACACCAAGAACCTATCTTTTCCATTTTTTCTGGAAATTGAACAGATGTCAATAATTCGCAACCCGAAAACGCATTTCTCCCAATTCTCTTTAATGTTGACGGAAAAACCAATGAAGTAATTTTACAACCATTAAAAGAGTATTCATCAATAGTTTCGACACCTTCTGGAAATACAACTTTTTCTAATACATTTCCTCCCCAATCGCCAAAATACCATTCTCCCGTAATGTCTTTTACAGTAGAGGGGAATACCAGTGAAGTTGCCTTGGAAAAGTTATTACTACTGTGTGCCTTAATATCAACTTTTGTTACGGGTGCACCGTACAAAGTTTCAGGAATTACTACATCTCCACCTTCCCCGATATAACCTGTAATTTTCACCTCATTGTCAAGCAGCTGAAATTCCCAATCTCCGTCCGTCAGCGCAAATGCACTCATTGAACAGCAAATCATTGTTGCAAATACGATTACTGCCATTGTTAATAATAGCTTTACTTTTTTCATTGTTTACATCTTTCCTTTCTTCATAAATATTCAATACAATAAAAAAGCGCGTCAACCGGAGCTGACGCACAAAAAATACATCACTCCGTTTGTCTGCGGAAACAATATTACATACTCTAACTCAAGTATATTCGGGAGTATGTATTTTTATCGAAATAAAAATACATGCCTGAGTTAGACATAACTATGCTATTTTAACTATTGTTTTCGCTACTACAGTATAGCACAAAAGTAAAGTATTGTAAATGTAAATTACAAATTTTTCGGGGAAATGCCGATAAATATTATTTGTTTCTGCATATTTTTCTTTCTTCGATTGTGTTATAAACGAGAGAAAATTTTTTCAAAAAGGGCTTGGGAAATTTCCAAGAATAAAAATGAAATTTTGTGAGTGTAGCTACACTCGCTTTGCTTGCTATTATATAGTGTTTAATTACTTAACGGGAAGGATTGGATAGGAATGGATAAGAAATATTTACGAATTTCAGCATTAACTGTGTTGAATAATGAACTGCCTGATGTCAAAGTACTTTTTGAGGATAAAGGTACACTTTACACCTTTAACGGAGTATATGACGGTTGCCGTTCTGTGTCATCAAAATTATTGCGACTTATGGAAAATGACGAAAGTAATACGAAAGGGGCTGACCAATAATAAAATAAGCGATATAATTAGTACAGGCAATCCTGTTTTGACAGACTGTCCGATTGAAAAGGAGGAACAGAAACTTATGAGACAGTCTGATAAAATAACGGCTTTATATTGTCGCTTAAGCCGTGATGATGAATTATAGGGCGACAGTAACAGTATTGTAAATCAAAAGAACATTTTAAGTAAATACGCAAAAGAAAAAACTGCTCTCAAAAAGTGAAAGCGGAATAAAAGAATTAGACCTATTGTTTCAGCGTATTTATGAGGATAATGTCAGCAAGAAAGTTTCGGACGAAAGATTTGAAATGCTATCTGCAAATTACGAAAATGAACAGGCGGAATTAAAGCAAATTATCGAAAGGTATCTGCCGAAATATCCGAAACGGAAGAACAATCCGACAATGTGGAAAGATTTATTTCAAAGGTATATAAATATTTTGATTTACAGGAACTAACCCCGTCAGTATGAAACGATATGGTAAAGCGTGTTTATGTTCATGCACCGCAAACCATTGACGGAAAACGAACACAGGAAATTGACCTTGTATATGATTTGGTCGGCATACTGCCATTATCATTATTTAACAACGAAGAAACGGCATAGAAAACCTATGCCGTTTCAACGAAAACAATATTACTGTTTTATTAAGGACACCCATAGATGCTCCTTTTAGCATTTATTTCTTCATTGCCTCTTCAACTGCAACAGCAACTGCAACAGTCATACCAACCATGGGGTTGTTACCTGCGCCGATAAGTCCCATCATTTCAACATGGGCAGGCACAGAAGAGGAGCCTGCGAACTGTGCATCGGAGTGCATACGGCCCATGGTGTCGGTCATACCATAGGAAGCAGGACCTGCGGCCATATTATCCGGATGCAGAGTTCTACCGGTACCGCCGCCGGAAGCCACGGAGAAGTATCTCTTACCCTGCTCGATACATTCCTTCTTGTAGGTACCTGCAACAGGATGCTGGAACCGGGTGGGGTTGGTGGAGTTACCGGTGATGGAGACGTCAACACCCTCCAGGTGCATGATAGCAACACCCTCACGAACATCGTCTGCCCCGTAGCAGCGAACCTTTGCACGCTCACCGTCGGAGTAAGCGATTTCCTTGACTACGTTTACCTTACCGGTGAAATAGTCAAACTGAGTCTGTACATAGGTAAAGCCGTTGATTCTGGAAATAATCTGTGCAGCATCCTTACCGAGACCGTTCAGGATAACCCGCAGGTCTTCTTTTCTTGCCTTGTTGGCACTCTTAGCCAGACCAATTGCACCCTCTGCCGCTGCAAAGGACTCGTGACCTGCCAGGAATGCAAAACATTTGGTTTCTTCACGGAGCAGTCTTGCACCCAGGTTACCGTGACCCAGGCCAACCTTTCTGTCGTCTGCAACAGAACCGGGGATACAGAAGGACTGGAGACCCAGACCAATTTTTTCAGCTGCATCAGCAGCGGTGGTAACGCCGTCTTTGATTGCGATAGCTGCACCTACGATGTAAGCCCAGCAAGCGTTCTCAAAACAAATCGGCTGAATGCCCTTTACCATGTTGTATACATCAATGCCCTTGTCATCGCAAATCTGCTTTGCTTCTTCCAGAGAGGAAATGCCGTGCTTTGCGAGTTCTGCATTGATTTGGTCAATTCTTCTTTCGTAACTTTCAAATAAAGCCATGTTCGCTACCTCCTATCTTATTCGTGACGCGGATCGATGAGCTTTGCTGCATCGTCCACTCTGCCGTACTGACCGCTGGCCTTTTCCAGAGCCTCGTTTGCGTCCATACCCTTGCCGATCATTTCCATCATCTTGCCCAGGTGTACGAACTTGTAACCGATAATCTGGTTGTCCTTATCAACGGCAACCTTGGTGATGTAACCTTCTGCCAGTTCCAGATAACGGGGACCCTTTTCCAGGGTTGCGTAGGTGGTACCTACCTGGCTTCTCAGACCCTTACCCAGGTCTTCAAGACCTGCGCCGATGGGCAGACCATCCTCGGAGAATGCAGTCTGGGTACGGCCGTATACGATCTGCAGGAACAGCTCACGCATAGCGGTGTTGATGGCGTCACATACCAGGTCGGTATTCATAGCTTCCAGCAGGGTCTTACCTACCAGAATCTCAGATGCCATAGCTGCAGAGTGGGTCATACCACTACATCCAACAGTCTCAACCAATGCTTCCTGAATGATACCTTCTTTGACATTCAGGGTCAGCTTACATGTGCCCTGCTGAGGTGCACACCAGCCGATACCATGGGTCAGACCGGAGATTTCCTTGATTTCCTTGACCTGAGTCCATTTACCCTCCTGGGGAATGGGTGCAGGTCCGTGATATGCGCCCTTAGCAAGAGGACACATAGCTTCAACTTCACTTGAGTACTTCATTTACTTGACTCCTTTCATCCTTCTGCAAAAATTGCTCATTGTGAATATAATAACACATAAATGAAAAATCCGCAAGGATTTTCCTATTTTTTTCTGTTTTTTGGTCGAAATTTTCTCTTTTTACCAAAATCATTTTTCCAAATTCATAATTTTTTCCACGCGGCGGGCATGTCTGCCCCCCTGGTGCTCTGCCTTGACATAGGCGTCCACAATCTCCAGTGCCAAATCTACGCCGGTGATACGCTCACCAAGACAGAGAATCTGCGCATCATTATGCTCCCGGCACATCCTTGCACTGTAACAGTCGGTCACGTGTGCCGCACGAATCCCCTGCACCTTATTGGCAGCAATGCTCATGCCGATACCGGTTCCGCAAACCAGGATTCCCAGGTCAAACGCGCCGCTCAGATACTCCTGCGCCACCTTTTCTGCAATGTCCGGATAATCTGCCGGAACCTCCGGCTGGGTACCGTAATCGATAACGGTATGTCCCAACTCTTCCAGATGCTTGCTGATTGCCGCCTTATGGTTCACGCCGCCGTGATCACTGCCGATTCCGATTTTCATATGTATATGCCCTCCTGCTTCAAAAAAATGCCTTTTTTATTCATAATAACAAAACTGCGGCAGAAAAGCAATCAAAATTCACAAAAAAGTATGATAAAATTCTTTCGGCCAATGGGTTGTAATTGGACAAGTTTCATAGTATAATAGTATTAGTAGCCAAAGTTTCTTTGGCAAGATAGGAGGCGCTTACCAATGGATTACTTACAGGAATACAAACGTTGGCTGGCATCGGCAGATGCTGCCACCGTAGAGGAACTCAACGCCATCAATGGCGATGATGCAGAAATGAAAGACCGGTTCTATCGGTCGCTGGAATTTGGAACTGCAGGCTTGCGCGGTGTTATCGGTGCAGGTCCCAACCGGATGAACAACTACGTTGTCGGACAAGCGACCCAAGGTCTGGCAAATCAGCTTATCAAAACCAACCCCAAGGATGCGGATCTCAGCGTAGTGATTGCTTATGACAGCCGTCACAAATCTGACACCTTTGCCAAGGAAGCGGCTGCGATTCTGGCAGCCAATGGCATTCATGTTTACTTATTCAATGAATTAAAGCCTGTACCGGAGCTTTCCTTCTCGGTGCGTTACAAGAACGCCACCGCCGGCATTGCCATTACCGCAAGCCATAACCCGGCAAAATACAATGGCTACAAGGTTTACGGTGCAGATGGTGCTCAGTTGAACCCGGAGTTGGCTTCCATTGTACTAGAAGAAATCGACAAGACCGACCTGTTCACCGGCATCAAGAAGTGTGACTTTGACAAAGCGGTCGCCGATGGCATCATTGAACTGATTGGTGACGAGGTTGAGGATGCGTACTTAGACTGCGTACAGGCACAGTGTATCAATCCGGAGCTTGCCAAGGAAAAGGGACATACCCTAAAGTTTGTCTACACCCCCTTCCACGGCGCAGGCAACAAGCCGGTACGGAAAATTTTAAAGCGGATTGGCTTTGACAATGTGGTTGTAGTGAAAGAACAGGAAATGCCTGACGGCGACTTTCCCACCGTTGTTTCTCCGAATCCGGAGAACAAAGAGGGCTTCACGCTTGCCATTGGCTATGCCAAGGACTGCGGTGCTGACCTGATTGTGGGCACCGACCCTGACTCTGACCGTGTGGGTATCCTGGTACGCAACGATAGCGGCGAATATGTGACCTTTACCGGAAACCAGGTAGGCGCGCTACTGACGGAATACATCCTTTCTTCTTTGAAAGAACGCGGCCAACTGCCTAAGGACGGCTACGTCGTCAAGACCATCGTAACCACCAACATCATTCAGGCAATGTGTGATGCTTATGGCATTGAAATGAAGGAAGTGCTTACCGGCTTTAAGTTCATCGGTGAAAAGATTAAGGAATCCGAAGAAACCGGCGTTGGCACCTACCTCTTCGGTTTTGAGGAAAGTTATGGCTACCTGAAAGGCACCTACGCCCGGGATAAGGATGCCGTAGTTGCCACCATGCTGATTGCAGAAATGGCTCTGTATTATCAGGAAAAGGGCAGCTCTATCTTTGAGCAGATGGACAACATCTACAAGAAGTACGGCTACTACAAGGAACAGGTAGAATCCGTAACCTTAGAGGGTATTGAAGGTGTAGAGAAAATTAAGGCCATTATGGAAACCCTGCGAAAGAACCCGCCTTCCACTGTTGCCGGCAAGAAGGTTCTGGCAGTTCGGGATTACCAGACCTCAGTCCGCACCGAGGTTGCTACCGGAAAGACCGACAAGATTCTGCTTCCCACCTCCAACGTAATTTATCTGGAGCTGGAGGACGATAACAACTTCATCATCCGTCCCTCCGGCACCGAGCCGAAAATCAAGCTCTACTGCCTCCTCAAGGGCGACACCCAAGAGGACGCTGAATAGCTTGCCGAGCTGGTGAAAGAGGATATCAAAAATATCGTAAAGATATGGCTATAAAAGCAA
>JAXJVM010000190.1:0-1895 GCA_036308515.1 Clostridia bacterium
CATCCCAGCGGTGCGACTGAAGTTGTTAGAGCTTCAGCGTGAGCTTGCACTAAATGACAATGTGATTATGGATGGACGGGATATTGGAACCTATGTGTTACCCAATGCACAGTTGAAAATTTTCCTGACTGCAGCGCCCGAGGCACGGGCACAGCGTAGATTTTTGGAGCTCAGCGAAAAAGGCGTCCAAACTACCTTTGAAGAGGTCTTTGCTGATATGACTTACCGGGATAAGAATGACTCCGGAAGGGATTTTGCCCCCTTGAAGCCGGCGGAGGATAGTGTGCTGGTTGACAGTACCGAATTGACTCTTAGCCAGACGGTGGAGAAAATTACGGCGATGGCGGAAAGTGCGAGGATAAACCAATGAGTTTTTATGGATTTGCAAGAGGCGTGGTCTCAGGTGTTCTTCATGTACTCTATCGGATTCGGGTAGAAGGGATCGAGAATATCCCCAAGGGACAGACCTTTGTGGTTTGCCCTAATCATAAGAGTAATCTGGATCCGCCCATGCTGGGGCTTTCTATGCCCCTGCATTTGAGATATATGGCAAAAGAGGAGCTTTTTAAAAATAAGATTTTTGGAGGCTTGCTTCGTGCCCTTGGGGCGTTTCCTATCCGCAGAGGGAAAAGTGATGTAGGCGCGCTGCGTTCTGCCGTCAAGATGATTCAGAGCGGCGAATGTGTGGCGATTTTTCCGGAGGGTGGACGTTCTCCTAGCAAGGAATACCTGAAAAAAGGCAAGCAGGGTGCGGCGCTCATTGCCATTAAAGCTGGGGTCAATATTCTTCCCGTGGGTATTCACGGGAGTTACCGACCCCTCTCTAAAATGATTGTGCGAATCGGCAAGCCTATTATTCTGGAAAGTTATTTTGATCAGAAACTGGAATCCGATACCCTTCAAAAGATTACCGACGAGGAAATCATGCCTGCCATTGCAGCCCTGGCGGAGGTCAAAACCTATGAAAATCGAAATTGCTGAAAAAGCAGGGTTTTGCTTTGGCGTTGACCGGGCAGTCAAGATTGCCTATGCCCTTTCCAAGGAGAGCGGCACCCTTGCCACTTACGGGATGCTGATTCATAATCGGGATGTGACTGAGGACTTAGAACGCTGCGGCGTTGGTGAGGTCAATGTCATTGACGAAATTACGCCGGGTATGCAGGTGGTGATTCGGGCACATGGCATTTCACAGGCAGAACAGGAGGCGATTGCTGCCCGAGGTGCTCACGTGGTGGATGCCACCTGTCCTTATGTGAAAAAGATTCACAATATTGTGAAAAAGGCAGATGGCGAGGGGCGGCAGGTGATTATTTGCGGTGACAGTTCCCATCCGGAGGTTCGAGGCATCAACGGGTGGTGCCAAAACTCTGCGGTGGTCATCAATCACGATGACGAAACAGAGAAAATTTTGCAGATGGATGCCGAAATTCCTGTAACAGTAGTGGCGCAAACCACCATTCGCAAGCCTTTTTTAAAAAAAATTTCAGAAATTGCAAAAAAACATTTTACAAATGCAGAAATATTTGATACAATATGTAGTGCAACAGATCAGCGGCAGACTGCGGCGGCGGAACTTGCTGCCCGGTGTGACTGCATGCTGGTGGTCGGGGGGAAGAATAGCTCCAACACACGCAAGCTTTATGACGTGTGTCGGGAGTACTGCCCGGATACCTGGTGTATTGAAAATGCAAAAGAATTAAAAAATTATATAACACAGGGAGTCATTCCCAACAACAAAAATTTAAAAGTGGGTATTACCGCCGGAGCTTCTACTCCGGATTCGGTAATCAAGGAGGTCTATTTAACCATGGCGGAAAACAATGAAATGAACTTTGCAGAGGCGTTGGAAGAAACTTTAAAGCCTCTCAACTCTGGTGAGGTAGTAAAGGGTGTAG
>JAXJVM010000191.1:0-4818 GCA_036308515.1 Clostridia bacterium
TCCACCTCATCCACCGCTAAAGCGGTCCCCCTTCTCCTCAAGGAGAAGGCATCCTGCCCTACAAGTCTATTTTATAATTCATGCTTGCGGTAGACCGACTTTTTCGACAGTCTGAGCTGATGCAGAGCATCAGCTCTTTTTCTGTCTTATAAAAGAAGTCAGATAATAATACAGCACGCAACAAAGGAAGAGATACACCACCAATCCGGAATTGTGGGGTGTTGGCAGATAAAACCGGAAAAATCTCAGGGAGAAGAAGTCCGCCAGACGGTTCATTAGCCATAGCGGTATCCAGAGGATGCTCTGTGCCAGAAATGTGGCAACCGGCTGATACAGGAGGTATAGCAGCCAAAGGATGAGACCTCCCACAAAGCTGAGAGAAGCCAGCGGCACAATCAAAATGTTTCCCAGAATACTGCCCCAGGAAAGGCGGTTGAAGAACCGTGCCGTGAAATATCCCAATCCCAAGGAACTGGAAAGGGAGAGTAGGGTAGAACTTTTGATTTCCTCCCATAGGAATCGCAGCGGCGAACGCTTTTTCTTCTTCGGGACATCGGCACTGCGCCTGCCAAGCCGTGATACCGCACGGGTCAGGGGCATCGAGAATACCACAATTCCTAAGGTTGCGCCAAAAGATAGCAGAAAGCTATAACCTGTGATGATATACGGGTTAAAGACTGCCAGCACCAGCGCCGCAAAGGATAGGGAGGTCAGGGTGTCCGGCTCACGCTGCAGCTGATTTGCCAGCAGAACCAGAAGCATCATAATAATAGCACGGCAGATGGAGGGTGTAAAGGCGGCAGCAGCTCCAAAAAGTAAAAGTACCGGTGCGGCAATCAACCGAACCAGCCACCGAGGTAGTCTGAGCCTGCGCAGTACAAACGCCAGAAAGCTAAAAAGAAACATAACGTGCATTCCTGATGCGGCAGTAATATGTATAAAGCCGGAATCCGTAAAGTTCTCGTACTGGGCATCGGTAAAGCTTTGACGATTACCCAGCAGGACTCCCTTCAACAACGCGGCTTCTTCGGCTCGAGGGCCGAAGCTTGTATCAATGGCAGAGAATACCGAACTTTGCAGAGTTTTTCCCAGACGTTCTATGTTGTAAGAAAGACTGCGGAGAGTGACAGGGGTTTCCGACCTTTCTATGGCATCTGTGTAGACGGAATAGAGGATCCCTTGCCGGTACAGATACAGACGGTAGTCAAAACCGCCGGAATAAGAAGCCCGTGCCGGGTCTTGCAAACGTACGGTGAACACAATGGTGTCCTCGTCAGCGGCATCGTGGTATTGCTCCGCTTTGGCGTAGAGTATGATTTTTCCGTCCACCGGGACGGTGCTGCCGTCGAGCTCCGCATGCGTAACCTGAACAGTGGCACCAAGGGTGGCACCTGTGCTGCTTTCCTCCGGTGTTTCAAGCAAAACTCCGGTGTAGCGGTGCTCGATGCCGGCAGTTGCCTTCAAACTGCGATTCTGGCAAAGGTCATAAATGTAAACCCGACCAATGCCAAGCATAAAGACAAGGCAAATCAGCCAGACCAAAACAAGATCCCTGCGTATCGGCTTTGCCTTTTGCGGCAAGCCGCAAAGGACAAGCAGGAAAAGGGCAGCCAAAAGAAATACGGCAGAATAAAGGAGCAGGCCGGAGAAGGGAATTGCCGGTAATGCTTTTCCGTAAATGCCATAGAAAACACCGGCGAGAAACCCGCCGGTGATCCATGCCATGTAATGCCGCCCCGGCAAAATCTGCGGTAAGTCGTGATGCATAATGAATCGTCCTTTTTAATCTTCTTTGAGTAATTGATAGGGTTCTACCTCCAAAACCTCTGCCATGCGAAACAGGGTTTCCAGAGAAATACCCTTTAAGGTAGCTACGGATTCAATCTGGGATACAAAAGAAGCGCTGATATCAACCGCTTCTGCAAAAGTTTCCTGGGTATATCCCTTTATTTTTCTATAGTATTGAATTTTTAAGCCCAGTTTTTTATATCTGTCTTTGTAGTTTAGTTTCTTTTTACTCATTCCAATCACCAAGATTAAGTTTACCATGAAGTAAAGTGAAAAATAATTGACAATAAAAAAGAAATATTACACTATAAGTATAATATTGGAATAAAACAAAGAATTCGTAAGGATATCATGTGTGTAAAGAAGAACGGTAAGCAGAAATCAGAATTGTTTACAAATCCTTCAAAAACTTTTTTATAAAACCTATTGACAATTCGAAAAATGGTGCTATAATAAAATCAAAGGTCAAAGAAAGTCAAAGTCAAAATTTGACGAACTTAATCAAAAAGAAAAGAGATGGGGTGAAGGATACGTGAAGCTCAGTAATTTAATTGAAAGCTGGATTAAGGAGATGATGTCAGAGCAGGACGGAGCGGTGGAACTGAAACGGAATGAATTGGCGAATCGTTTCCATTGCGTACCGTCCCAGATTAACTATGTGATTTCCACACGGTTTTCTCCGGAGCGGGGATATATCGTAGAAAGCCGGCGCGGCGGCGGTGGGTATATTAAGATTACCCAGGTGACGCCCACCTCCGGCAACGAGCTGATGCACGTGGTGAATATGATTGGCGCCAGCCTTTCCTATCAGGATGCACGGGTGTTGGTACAAAATTGTTTTGAGTATGATTTGATTTCCCAAAAAGAGGCAAGGATTATATTGGCTGCCCTGAGTGACCGCTCCCTGCCGGTGAAGCAACCGGAGCAGGACATTCTCCGGGCAGGAATCCTGAAGAACATTTTAGTAAGCTTGGTTTAGGCATTGGAGTCCGGTAAAGGAGGAATATAGCATGAAATGTCAAAAATGTCAAACCCGTGAGGCGACACGCCACATCACGGAAGTTATAAACGGAAAAAAACAGGAACTTCATCTTTGCAGTGAGTGTGCGGCGGCGTCTCCGGAGTTTCAGGCTATGAAGCATAACATGGACTTTGGTATCGGCGATTTTCTGGGTGGTATCTTCGGCAGCAAGCCTAAGAACTTAAACGGCGAAAGCTCCCCCCGAACCTCGATTTGCCCCGACTGTGGCATGCCCTTTGAAGAATTTTTGCAGAAAGGTAGACTAGGCTGCGGCACCTGCTATTCGGTGTTCCGCAATCGTCTGGAACGACCTCTCAGACAGATTCACGGCGTCTGTGAGCACGTGGGTAAGGTTCCCTCCCGAATGGGCGGCCGTCTGCGGCTGGATCGCCAGGTTTCCCATCTGGAGGCGGAGCTTAACGCAGCAGTCATGAAACAGGATTTTGAGAGGGCAGCGGAGCTTCGGGATCGTATCAAGGAACTGAAAGCCCAGAATCAGGAGGAGGCGTAAACTATGTGGTACACAGAATATGGAAAAGACGGAGACGTGGTGCTCTCTTCCAGAGTGCGCCTGGCAAGAAATATCAAGGGGATTCCCTTCCCCAGGCGTTCTAATGAAGCACAACAGGAGAAGGTGCTTTCTCTCTGTAAAGCGGCGGTGCTGGAAAACAGCAGTGCCTTAAAAGATACCGTGAAGTACATTGACCTTTCAGCCATGGAGGACTACGAAAAACAGGCCATTGCCGAGCGGCATCTCATCAGCCCCCAAATGATGGATAATAATCTCAAGCGAGGGTTGCTGCTGAGTGACGATAACAAGCTCAGCATCCTGCTGAATGAGGAAGACCATATCCGCATTCAGGTCATGGAGGCAGGCTTTGACCTAGACGCGTGCTTCACCCAGGCCAACCGGATGGATGATCTGATGGAGGAAACCCTGGATTACGCCTTTGACGAGCAAATTGGGTATCTGACCTGTTGCCCTACCAATGCCGGAACGGGTATGCGTGCCTCCGTGATGGTGCATCTGCCGGCACTGACCATGAGCGGAACCATCAACCAGGTCATCGATAGCCTGAACCAACTGGGGGTTACCGTCCGTGGTATCTTCGGCGAGGGCTCTAAGGCAACGGGACATATTTACCAGATTTCCAATCAGCTGACCTTAGGCGCGGCAGAGGAGGATATCCTGGATAAGTTCAAGCAGATTGTCACTGAGGTTATCGACAAGGAACGTGAAATGCGCCGGCATCTTTACGCGGCAGACCAGTACCGCCTGGAGGATCGGCTTATGCGCTCCTATGGCATACTGCGACATGCGGTAATTCTGACCTCCGGCGAGGCGATGAAGTGTCTGTCTGATGTGCGGCTGGGCGTTGAGCTGGGATTGATTACGGACGTTAAGCCCGAAACTCTGAACGCCATAACCTATGACATACTTCCTGCCAATATCATGAAGGAATACAACCTGTCCGACCCGGCAGACCGGGATTTGAAACGGGCAGAAATCGTAAAAGAAAGGATGTGCATGTAAATGTTTAACGATAGATTGACAGAACGTGCAAGAGAAGCCATATCCCTTGCGGCAGAATCCGCCCTGGAGCTGGGGCAGAACTATGTGGGCACCGAGCATTTGCTGGTGGGTCTGATTCGTGAGGGTGAGGGTGTTGCCGGAAAGATTTTGGAGGGCAATGGACTTACGGATGATAAGGTAATTGATAAAATTGCCACCTTGGTGGGTACGGGCGAGCCTATCCCCTCCGGTCAGCCCGAGGCAACCCCCAGAACCAAGCGTGTGTTTGAGCACAGCTATATTGAAGCGCGCCGTCTGGGACACAACTATATCGGTACCGAGCATCTGCTCATTGCCATGCTCCGGGAGGGCGAGAGCCTTGCGGTGCGGATTCTGGTAGAGCTGGGTGTTCAGCCCCAGAGTTTGTACAATGATATTATGCAGCTGCTTAGTGAGAACAACGAGGGTGGGAGTGACGAGCCTGCCTCCCAGCCCA
>JAXJVM010000192.1:0-13064 GCA_036308515.1 Clostridia bacterium
ATATGAACGATACCGGTACCGTCGTCCATGGTAACGTAGTTGTCAGCCACAACGAAATAAGCCTTTTTGTCCGGCTGAATAAAGGTGTAGAGGGGCTCGTACTCGGTGCCGCACAGGTCAGTACCGATATAGGATTCCAGCTCGGTAACCTCCTGGTCACCAAAGACCTGCTTTACCAACGCCTTTGCCAAAATGTAGATGCCGTCTTCCGCCTGCACCTTCACATAGGTCTCGCCGGGGTTGACGCAGAGCGCCACATTGGAGGGCAGAGTCCAGGGAGTGGTTGTCCATGCCAGGAGATATTCTCCGGTCTTTCCCTTAATGGGGAATTTAGCAATGACGGAATTTTCCTTTACGTCCTTATAGCCCTGTGCCACCTCGTGGCTGGATAGAGAGGTGCCGCAGCGAGGGCAGTAGGGCATAATCTTGTGACCCTTGTAAAGAAGCCCCTTATCCCAAATCTGGCGGAGTGCCCACCAAACGGACTCGATGTAGTCGTTGTGGTAGGTCACATAAGGCTGCTCCATGTCCGCCCAGAAGCCAACACGGTCGCTCATTTCCTCCCATTCACTCTGGTAGGTGAATACGCTACCCTTACACTTCTTGATAAAGTCCTCAATGCCGTACTTTTCGATTTCCGGCTTACCACTGATGCCCAGCGCCTTTTCCACTTCCAGCTCAACGGGAAGCCCGTGGGTGTCCCAGCCGGCCTTACGCAGAACGTGGTAGCCCTTCATGGTACGGTAACGGGGAATCAGGTCCTTAATCGCACGGGTCAGTACGTGACCGATATGGGGTTTACCGTTTGCGGTAGGGGGACCGTCAAAAAAGGTGTAACGCTCCTGTCCCTCCCGGTTTTTCATACTCTTTACAAATATATCATTCTCTTTCCAGAACTTCTCCACTTCTTTCTCGCGGTCCACAAAGGAAAGGTCAGTTGATACCTTCTGATACATGTAAAAAGCACCTCCGTTTCTTGATATACTAAATCATAAATTACAGAATAAACCTTAACTTATATAGTTTATAACAAAATCAGCCATTTGTAAAGGGAAAAAGCAAAAAAAGAGGGAAAAATCTTGTGTTTTTTACGCGAATTGCAAATCATTGTTGGAAGCAACTGGATTTTTTCGACAGTCTGTGGATTCCATATATAATATGGAATCCGCCTTTTCTAATTTTCGCGTTCGCACATACGGTAACCGACACCCAGCTCGTTGACAATGTAATTCTTTTTTCCGGGTTTGGCACCGAACTTCTTTCGGATGTTTGCCATGTTTACCTGCAGTTTTTTGGTGCTGCCGTAATCGCTGTAGCCCCAGATTTGCTTGATGATAAAGGAGTAGGTCAGTACCTTGCCGGGATGCTGGGACAAAAGAGCGATGATGTTGTATTCAGTCTGGGTGAGCTTAATTTCGGTGTTGTCGATACAGACCCGTCTGGTATCGCAATCAATCACCAGTCCATCTGCTTCAAATTTTCCGCCGGGTAGCTGCCCGTAGTCGGAGCTGTGCCGTACGTTGCGTAGTGTAGAGCGTACTCGTGCCACCAGCTCGGCAGAGCCGCCAGAATATTGACAATCACCGGTTCAATCAGAATGGCATCCATCGGGATGACTATAAACATATCGGGAATATCCACGGCAACCTCCTGGTCGGGATACCGCTTGTTAAATTTAATGGGCACCGAGGCTATCAGCTCGTCCAGCCCTGTGGGTGTCTTGATAATCTTGACGTTGCCGTTGTCCAGCTTGAGCGCTTCCTGCCGTCTCAGCTTGATGGTCAACGCACAGGTAATCAGCGAAACCACAATCATGATGATGGCTGACACCAGATTTTCCGGTATGGTAAAGTTCAACTTAAAAAACGGAAAGGTAAAGGCGTAGTTTACCGCAATCACACTGGTCAGGGCAGAAACAATGCCGTAGGTATATCCCTCGGTGATGACCGAGGTCAAAAAGGTTCCCAGTACAAAAATGGCGGGAATCAGTGCCGGCGCCCGCATGGTGTTCTGAATCAGCAGACACAGTACAAAGGATGTACATAAAAAGGCGACGGTAATGAGAATGTTTTTCAAAACAATGAAGGTCTTTTTCGTGTTAGGTTCTCCTTCGGGCAATCAGTTTTCCAGTAAGCCGGACAGATACTTTCTCAAAGTAACCTCGCTCATTGCGCCGGTGCGAGCCTTGTATAGGCTCCCATCGGCATCCACCAATATCGTGCGGGGAATGGATTGAATACGGTAAGCAATGGAGGCGCTGAGTTGGGTGTCATAATACACCGGGAAGGTGTAGGGGTTCTGGGAAAGGAAATTTTGGACATCCTTCAAAGTTTCCTGCTGTCCGTCGGTGAGGTTTACCATGAGAAACTGGACTTGGTCACCAAATTCCTGGTAGACGTTTTCAAAGGCGGGCAGCTCTGATTTACAGGGACCGCACCAGCTTGCCCAAAAGTTCACAACCACCGGCATGCCTTTAAAGTCGGAGAGCTTGACCGCTTTACCGTCTGCGTCAAAGACCGTGAAATCGGCAGCAGCTTTTTTTGTTTGTGTCGATTGTTGCGAAGTGGAATCCTCGGGCTGGTATGCCTTAGACAGATGGCGGTACCCGACAACTGCAAGCAATAGTAACAGAACCAGAATCATTCCATAAATAATCAAGGTTTTTCGTTTCATAATCCAGTTCCTTACGAAAATAAATTTAACAATGCCTGCAGCATACCGGTCATCATGGAAAGCCCCACCACCATGAGAAAGATGCCGCAAACCAGATTGATGATCTTGTAATGGCGCTTGATTGCCTGAAAGACCGTGTTCAGTTTCTCAATCAGCATAGCTGAGAGAAAGAAGGGTATCCCCATCCCCAACGAGTAGGTAAACAGAAGCAGAACCCCCTTGACGGCAGTGCCGGAGGAGGAAGCAAGCATCAGTGCTGAGCCCAGAAAGGCACCCACGCAGGGGGTCAGACTCACCGAAAATATCATGCCAAACAGAAAGGCGGAAAAAAACCCGGTAACCTTCTGACCGGTTCCCATACCCTTGAAAAAGGGAAGAGGAAGGATATCTAAAAAACTCAGTCCCAGCACAATGACAATGCTGCCGCAGACAATGTTCACAGCGATTTGATATTTGGTAAGCAGTGCACCCAAGGAGCCTGCAAATAATCCCAACAGACAGAACACCACCGTAAATCCCAGTACAAAGGCAAGGGCTCTGGAGATGCCTTTTTGCTTTTTGTTCGCGCCGCCGGCAAAGTACGAGACATAGACCGGCAGCATGGGTAGTACGCAGGGGGAAATAAAGGAGATAACTCCCTCTAAAAAAGTAATCAGGTATTGCATAGGAACCTCCGTTTCTAAGTTGCTCTGTCCTGATTCTATCACGGAACCGGAAAATTCGCAAGGGAAAAAAGCTGGATAAACCTTTCTTGTCCGGTTCACTCACATGGAATTTACATAAAATCCATTGACAAGTCATAGAATGGTGTTATAAAATAGTGGGGATAACATTCTGAATTGAAAGAGGTGTTTGTTTTGCAAGATATGGCATATGACATCGACTATTTAGAGCTTCTTTCCGACGAATATCCAACCATACAGGCGGTTTCTGCAGAAATTATCAATCTGCAGGCAATTTTGAATCTGCCTAAGGGCACCGAGCATTTTATGAGCGACCTCCACGGGGAATACGAGGCATTCCTGCACGTACTGAAAAACGCCTCCGGGGTCATTAAAAACAAGATTGATATGCTCTATATCAATACCCTGTCCGAGCAGGAACGCAAGCTCCTTGCCACCTTGGTGTATTATCCCGAACAGAAGCTTTATTATCTCAAGCAACGGGATCTGCTCACTGCGGAGTGGTATATGCTCACCCTGTATCGGCTGATTGAGTTGTGCAGGCTGGTTTCTACCAAATACACGCGTTCCAAGGTCAGAAAGGCAATGCCCGGTGACTTTAGCTATATTCTGGAAGAGCTTTTGCATACCACCGAGTCAGAGATGAATAAGCACGAGTATTATACTCAGATTATCAATTCCATCATCGAGGTAGACCGTGCCGACGAGTTTGTCATTGCACTGGCGAATCTCATTCGCCGCTTGTCCATTGACCATCTTCATATTTTAGGGGATGTGTTCGACCGGGGACCCCGTGCGGACATTATCATGGATGAGCTTTTGCAGTATCATTCCATTGACTTCCAGTGGGGCAACCATGATATTGAGTGGATCGGTGCTGCTGCCGGACATCCTGCCTGCATTGCCAATGTCATTCGTAATTCCCTGCGATATAACAACTTTGATGTAATCGAAATCGGCTACGGCATCAACACCCGTACCCTGGCGAATTTTGCCCTGGAGGTCTATGGTGACGATAGCTGCGAGCGGTTTATGCCTTTGGATTCCCACAAGCACACCATTCGTGGGGGAGATGCGCTGCTCACGGCGAAGATGCACAAGGCAATCTCCGTAATACAATTTAAGCTGGAGGGGCAAATCATTCAGCGGCACCTCGAATATCATATGGGGGATCGTCTGCTACTGGATAAAATTGACCCGGAACGCAACGTGATTACCGTCCATGGCAGGGAATATCCTATCACTGATGGGAACTTCCCTACGGTGGATTTTCAGGATCCCTACCGCTTGACTGAAAAAGAGGAAGCGGTCATTGCTTCCTTGAAACGGTCGTTCCTTCACAGTGAAAAACTGCAGGCGCATATCAGCTTTATGATACGCAAGGGCAGTATGTATAAGATTTATAACGGCAATTTACTGTACCATGGCTGCATCCCCTTGAATGCAGAGGGAGAACTGGACACGGTGAACTTTTTTGGGTTTGCCATGAAGGGCAAGGAATATCTGGACGCGGCGGACAAATATGTGCGTAAGATTTTCCTCTCTAAGACCGCAGATGAGGACAGTGACTTTATTTGGTATCTCTGGTGCGGTAAGAAATCTCCCCTTTTTGGAAAGGAGAGCTATTCCACCTTTGAAAGCTATTTCACCGCGGAACCGGAACTTTTGAAGGAACAAAAAAATCACTACTATGCCTTTATTGACCGGGAAGAAACTTGCGATAGGATACTCCGGGAGTTTGGGCTGGATGTGGAGCATGCTCATATCATCAATGGTCACGTCCCGGTGCGGACTGGCCGGGGGGAGAGCCCTATTAAGGCTGGGGGAAAGCTCTATGTTATTGACGGTGGCTTCTCCAAGCCCTATCAGGAAACCACCGGCATTGCAGGCTATACATTGATTAACAATTCCTACGGGTTTTCTATCACCGAACATCAGTCCTTTACCGGGGTCAATGATGTGATTGAACATGATTCTGACCTGCATTCCAGCAAGACCATGATTGAGCAGAACATCAGCCGAAGGAGGGTGCGCGATACCGATACCGGTGTGAGCATCCTTCATAAGGTGCAGATATTGAGTGAGCTTCTGGATGCGTACCGTAAAGGCTATATTCGGGAGAAAGTTAAATAGAAAGGCATAAATGATGAAAGAAAAAAACATACGCGGCAGGGAAAAGCTGCGAGACAGAATTTTGCCCTCCTATACCAAGGGTGAGGAGATTTTCAACATGGTAACCCATATTGTGGGCGGTGCCCTGGGGGTTGCCTATCTGGTACTCTGTGTGATTATGGCGGCGTTTCATCATAATCCTATGGGTGTGGTGGCTTCTGCCATTTACGGCGCATCGGTGATTATATTGTTTACCATGTCCAGCGTGTATCATGGGGTGCGCCCCTCTACGGCAAAAAAGGTGTTGCAGATTATTGACCATTGTACCATCTATATGATGATAGCCGGAACCTATACCCCCATCGCCCTCTGTGCAGTGCGGGCGCAAAACACTGCCATCGGTTGGGTGATTTTTGGGATTGTTTGGGGAGTCACCGCCATTGCGGCAACCTTTACCGCCATTGACCTGAACCGATTCAGAAAGCTGTCCATGATTTGCTATGTTGGCATGGGCTGGTGTATTGTGGGTTTCTGGAAGATTACCTATGCGGCAATCGGCTTTTGGGGTGCAATATTCCTGATTGCAGGCGGCATCCTGTACACCATTGGTGCCATTTTGTACGCCGTGGGCAAAAAGAAGAAGTACATCCACTCAGTGTTCCATATCTTTGTGGATTTGGCGAGTGTTTGCCACTTCTTCTGTATCTTATTCTATGTAGTATAAATGAAAATGGAAAGTGAACACCATAAAATTCACTTTCCATTTTCCGTTTTCCATTCTTCACTCAGGTGTTTTTCCGCCAGGAGTTCCTTGGCGGTTTTGAGCTTATCCCTGCCAAAGGAGTTGCGCAGTTGGGTCACCACAGAATCCAGTTTCTCCTCTTTTTGGTCGTTGTTTTGAGTCAGGTCGGCGAAAGAGAGCTGCTCATAGCCACGGTCGGTGAGATTCCCTGCAGAGACGCCGATGAGCCGTACCGGCTTGGCGGGTGCGTTTTCCTCTAAAAGCTTGTGGGCGGTGCGGTAAATCTGCTCTGCCTGGTTGGTTAGTCTACCGGTGGCAGAGCGTGTGATGCTTTGCATATCCGCAAACTTTAGCTTTAAGGTCACGGTGCGGCAGCGGAGATTTTTCGCCTTGAGATGGTCGCTCACCGTGCGCGAGAGCAGAAGCAGGGTATCTTTTAACACCGTCATATCGGTAATGTCGTGCAGAAAGGTGGTTTCCTTACCGATGGATTTTGCCGGGGCGTTGGGAGTCACCACCCGATGGTCAATGCCATGGGCGTAGTTCAGGATTTCCTCTCCCAAAACCCCAAAAGCGGTCAAGCGCTCCGATGGCGTTTTGGCAAGGTCTCCTACCGTGCGGATGCCCATACGAACCAGCCGTTCCTGAGTCTTTTTGCCGATACCGTAGAGAATTCCCACCGGTCTGTCTTTCATCAATCTTGCAAAGGTTTCTGGATTGGGAATCACAAAAAACCCCCGAGGCTTCTTTTCCTCGCTGGCAAGCTTGGCTGTGAGCATATTATATCCTACCCCTACGGAGCAGGTGGTGCCTACAGTCTCGTACACCTGGCACTGGATGGAGCGGGCGATAGATTCGGCAGAGCCGAAAAACCGCTCGCTGCCGGTGACGTCCATGTACCCTTCATCCAGGGATAAAAACTCAATACAGTCGGTATACTTTTGCATGATTTCGTGTACCTGCTCCGATGCCTCGGTGTACTTGGAAAAATGGGGATGCACAAAGACGGCGTGAGGACAGCGGCGGTAAGCCTCTGCCGAACTCATGGCAGAGCGGACGCCGTACTTCCGCGCCTCGTAGTTGCAGGTAGAAACCACACCTCGGGTTCCCGGCGGTGCACCTACAATCACCGGCTTGCCCCGAAGCTCCGGATTATCGCGTTCTTCAATTGCCGCAAAAAAGGCATCCATATCCAGATGAATGATTTTTCGGTTCATGGTATCACCTAAGCATAATGACCGCACCCTGACGTCCGGTATGCTCCCGGTGGGTACGGTAGGAATAATAGCGGTCTGAGTGACAAACGGTGCAGATATTGCTGATGTCGATATGCTCCGGCAGAATGCCCTGCTGAAGCAGTTGGTCACGGTTCATTGCCCAAATGTCCACCAGAAGTTTACCCTCCCCTTGCGGAGTCAGATAGGCATTTGGAAAGACTTGGGCGTCTTTTTGATCAAAAAGAAAGCAACAGGGACCGATGCTGGGACCGATTGCCGCCAGAATGTCACCGGGGTTGCTGCCAAAATGCTCCTGCATCATGGAAACGGCCTTGCCGCCGATGCCCTTCATTGTGCCTCGCCAGCCTGCATGGACGGCGGCAATGACCTTTTTGACCGGATCAAGGAAGAGGAGGGGCACACAGTCGGCGGAAAATACCACCAGCGGAATTTCGCTGAGGTTGGTCATCAGCCCGTCAGTGTCCTCAATGTCGCTCTCCTTGGAGATACCCTTGCCGGCATCCTCCTTGGTGACAATGCGAATGTTGTCGGTGTGGGTCTGCTTGGCAAGGACGGTGCTTGTAAGATTTAGTTCCAAATCCTGCGAAATTAGACGGTAATTTTCCTGCACGGATCGGGGATTGTCCGCAACCCGAAAGCCCAGGTTCAGCCCGGTGATTTTGCCGGAGCTGACGCCGCCGGTGCGCCCGGTAAAGCCGTGGCTGACCAGATGGGTGTTTGTAAATTGCTCCGATTGCAGATAAATGCGTTGGTCTTTTTGGTATTCTAACATGGCTTATCTCCTAAAAGGGCAGATTGTTTGAGGAAAACCGCAGCCGCTCTACGGCGGTGGTCTTCCCGGTGGATGGGTCTACGTCAAAGATACATCCGTGAAACCAAACCTCGCCCTCGGCTTTTTCGAATCGAAAACGCTTGCCGCTCTGGTAATAAAAATTGACGATGATATCCTTGCGTACTCCAAGTACGGAATCCTCTACGCCGGTCATACCAAGGTCAGCAATAAAACCGGTGCCGCCGGGCAGAATCCGCTCGTCGGCGGTCTGAACGTGGGTGTGGGTACCGAACACAGCACTGACCTTTCCGTCTAAGAAATGCCCCATGGCAATCCGCTCACTGGTTGCCTCGGCGTGCATATCCACAAAAATCACATCGGCATCCATGGTTTTCAACACCCGTTCTACTGCATGGAAGGGACAGTCCGCCGGGGACATATTGGTGCGTCCAATCAGGTTGATAACCCCCACGCGGGCAATGCTGATGTCCTTGACAATCCAACCGATGCCCTCCAGCTCCGGCGGAAAGTTCAGGGGGCGGATGATGTTTGGATTGTCCTCAAGCACACGTCCGGCATCCTTGTGCGCAAAGGTGTGGTTGCCCATGGTAATCACGTCTACGCCGCGCTCAACCAGGGTATGGGCGATGTCTGCCGTAATACCATTGGTGTTGGCGGCGTTTTCGCCGTTGGCGATACAAAAGTCTATATGATACTGCCTGCGGATACGGTCGAGGTTGTTATAGACAAACTCCCTGCCGTCCTCGGCAACGATGTCTCCGATGGCTAATACTCGCATGTTAGTTCTCCTTTCTCCAGCTTCTGACGCACTGCCTCATAGAGCAGTACCCCTGCGGCAACCGAGGCGTTCAGGGATTCGATTTCCCCAATCATGGGAATTTTCACCAGAAAGTCACACGCCTCCCGAACCAGTCGGCTCATGCCTTCACCCTCACTGCCAATGACTACACCCAGAGCACCGGTAAGACTGCACTCGGAATGGGTTTGGGTTCCGGCAAGGTCGGTGCCCACAATCCAGAGCCCGGCTTGCTTAAGCTTTTCAATGGTCTGTGCCAGATTGGTGACACGTGCTACCGGGAGGTATTCCACCGCTCCGGCGGAAACCTTAGAGACCGTGGCGTTCAGGGAAACACTGCGGTTCTTGGGAATGATTACCCCGTGTGCCCCTGCGGCGTTGGCGGTACGGATGATGCTGCCAAGGTTATGGGGGTCGGTAATGCCGTCGGCAATCACCACAAAGGGCGGTTGCCCCTTGGACTTAGCAACATTGAGAATGTCCGATACCTCCGCATAGCTATGAGAGGCAATGGAAGCCACCACCCCTTGGTGATTCTCACCGCCGGAAAGGGTGTCTAGCTTTCGTTTGTCCACAAAGCGGAACATGACGCCATTTGCCTTGGCAAGGCGCAGAATCTCCTTGATTTGGGGGTGATGCAGTCCCTCCTGAATCATAAGCTTATCTATGGTAGTATTCCCGGCGGTGAAGGCCTCAATCACCGGGTTTCTTCCGTAAATCATATCATCTTTCATGGTCATCCTCCTTGGATGTGTAATGTAGTTATTTTATCATAATCCTATGGGATTTTCAATACGAAATAGAAAAAAAGAGGCTGCCGCTGCAGCCCCTTATTCCACCGGTTGAATATCCGATAAATATACCGAGAAAACCGAGTCGCCTACCACCAGATTGCACTCCTTGCCCTTCAGGTATAGAATATCCCCTACTGTAACGCCGTGGTCACCCTGTTTGCCGCTGACGGCGGCAATGAAGCGTGCCTCCTTGTTCCTGTCATCCTCCGGGATGTCCGAAAGGGTCAGGTTGGTCAGCTTCCCCAGGGAATTGCCGTAGTCGCCGTCACTGCATTCCGTGCCGGTTGCAATACCATCATAGACCTCCACCGGAGCGGAAGGACAGACATAGGTAAAGAGAAACGCCTGTTCGTCATTGGCGTCACTGCCCCAGGTGAGTTTATAAACCAGCGCCACAAGGCTCAGAACAACCACACCAATGAGAATCAAATCGATGATATTGAACTTCCAAATGAGCTTTCGTTCCATAAGGCTATCTCCTGTATCTTGCTTTCCTAGTTTCTTCCAGCCATATTATAGCATTGGGAAATTACGGTGTCAAGATGACGGTGCAGGGAACCTCACTGCAAAGCTGTGCGGCGTTTTCCGCCAGGAGAACCCATGTGGCATAGTCTACAATCCCGGTGATTTCCATGCCGTTTTGCCGCTGAAAGAGTTTTACCGCCTCGGTGGTGTTGTGGTCGAAGATACCGTCGGGATTGATGAGAATACCGCCCTCCAGCAGATGGTTGGCACGGAGCATGGTTTGAAGCTCCAGCACATTTTGACGGTGGTCATATTGGTTATATTTCATGATTGTCCCTCCTATGCATTTTCTGATAGGGCATAGCCCGGGTACTGACCGGGAGAGCGTTCCTCTCCCAGAGCCAGGTCGTTATATTGCTCAGCAATGGCGTTCCAGGTGCTTAATCCTACGATGCCCCGGGGCGGCAATCCGTATTCACGCTGAAAGGCGATAACTGCCCGTTCCGTTTCAGGACCAAAATAGCCTGTGGCAGAGATTTGTGGAATGTTGGTGTTATATTCGGCGATTTTCATGAGATAGGTCTGCAAAAGCCGGACACTGTCTCCATTCATGCCACGGCGCAATGGTGTGCCGGGATAGATAGCGGCACCGTTACCCCGGAAGTCTGCCGGCAGTCCTGCCACCAGGGAGGTGTATCTGGAATACAGGGCGTCCCAGGTCTGGCGATCTACCACGCCGCTCTCGGGCAGTCCTTGGGACTGCTGGAAGGCTTTGACGCTTTCCACCGTAGCGGGACCGTAAATGCCGTCAATCTCCACCGAGGGAATAAAGTTGTTAAACTCTGCAATCAGGTTTAGAAAATACTGAATCAGCCGTACATTAACCCCCTGGTCGCCCTCGGAGAGCTCTGTTTGGAACTGCCGGCTGACTGTGGCAAGGTTCACGCCCTCGGAATCCAGCTCCGAGAGCCGCTTGACGGACGTGAATATGTAATAGAGTTTATACCAGGTGGCATTGCCCACAATCCCGTCCTGCGTCAGGTTGAAAATCTCCTGAAACTTCTTGACGGCGTTTTCGGTGTCCACATCAAAGAGCCCATCGGGATAGGCAATTTTAGGGATGGCTGGATAGTTGCGGGAAATACGGTTCAGCCAGAGCTGTATCCGATTCACATCCGCTCCTGAGGAACCTAAGCGCAGAGGCGTTCCGGGATAGCTTTCCGGAATATCCGCCACCGGGGCGTTGGTAACCAGGTTAATGTCCTCGCCATAGTAGTTCGTGAGGATTTCGTAAGGACCGTAGCCCTGATCCGCCAAATCCACCGTGCCCCATTGGGATAACCCTCCCGGACAGGTGGAGGTGGTGCCGTCACAGTATCGGGCAAAGATGGGGTCAAGATTCCCTTGACGGACAATGTAGCTGTTGAAGATATCGTCCACAATCTTGCTGATGTTGTCGAAAACATCTCTGCCATATACAAAGGACTGGTCTCGCTGGGTGGAGTTGGTGATGTCAAAGTCGTAGCCCCGGGCACGGTAGTATTGGGTAAAAATCCGATTCAGGGCAAAGGTAATCTGGGCATAGATGTTGGCACGGATGGCACTTTCCGGCCAGGTGGGATAGATTTCGCTGGATGCCACGTTCTTGATGTAATCTATAAAGGGAACGGTCACTGTTTGCGCAGTGGTGTCATCCGGTGCACCCAGGTGCACGGTGATGTTTTGGGGAACATAAAAAGTAACAGGCATAGTTTCACTCCTTTCGGTTACAGGGTTTCGGCCTGGGCTTCGTCGATGTTGAGTTCACCTTGTTCCACATCCCCCTCGGCAAGAGGAATCAGCGCCACCGGCTGGATGGAGGATACCCGGTCAAAAATGGGGACAGCGTTGAGCCGTACGGTATAATAGCCCGGCTGCTCCACCAGAATGTTATAGATACTGTAAGGGCGTGTGACGCTGCCCGGTGTCTGAGAAAGGCTGGCAGAGGGCGCCGGCAGGGAAAGCCGCTCTGTTCGTCCGCTGTTGTCGGTGTTTAGCACGGCAATCCGGTTGGAAGGATTACTCCCGTCGGTAACGGTGACCGTTGCCCCCTCTACCGGGATAGAACCCCGGGCAAGGGTTACCTGTACGATCAAATCGCCAGCACCCGTATTTGGAGAAGTTTCCGGGAATTGGCCGTCATCCTGCATATTGACTGTGGGTATGGCGGAATTTTGAAACCCGGTGTCGAAGGAAGGATTTAATTGCCCCATGAGGGCTTGGTTGAAGCTGCGGTATTGTTCGCTCATAGATAACGCCTCCTATGTAGCCAGTATATGGGGACTTTGCCCTTTTGTGCATGGACTACTTAAATGGAAAATGGAAAATAAAAAATGAATGAAAAGCAATGCAAATGTTATGCATATAAATAATGCATCTTTATATACAATAGCATTGCAGAGGTGATACTATGAAGAAATTTAAGATTCCATCGGTTCCACCGACCACCAACAAATGTATACGCTTTCCCAATGATGTTATTGAAGAAGTAGAAAAGGCAATACAGGGAAAGAACTGTACATTTACGGCATTTGTCGTAGAAGCAGTTAGAACTGCTCTTGAAAACATTGCAGAGGACACAGATGACTGAAATCCTGTTCGACTGAACAGGATTTCAGACTGTCGAAAAAGTCGGTCTACCGCAAGCATGAATTATAAAATAGACTTGTAGGGCAGGATGCCTTCTCCTTGAGGAGAAGGGGGACCGCTTTAGCGGTGGATGAGGTGGA
>JAXJVM010000193.1:0-2263 GCA_036308515.1 Clostridia bacterium
AACTGCGGTCATATCGTAGTTGGTACCAACGCACCTCAGGTATGTCCTGTCTGCGCCCATCCTCAGAGCTACTTTGAGCTTCACGCAGAAAACTACTAAGGAGCACACTGCTTGACAAAACGGTGTATACCTGCTATAATTGAACATAATTGAATAAGAAAAGCAATGACGGAACGAGTAACCGCGAGGAAGCATGCAGAGAGAGAAACAACTGCTGCGAGTTTCTTATGTGAAATCCCGGTGAAAACCACTCCCGAGCTGTAACGCCGAACCCATAGTAAGCGTTATCGTATGCCTGCGTCAAAGGCTAAGACTTGTTGGAGTCTGAGATAAAAATCAAGGTGGAACCGTGCACGAACAATTTTGCACCCTTGACAGGATAGCTTGCTATCTCTGTCCGGGGTGCTTTTTTCTTATTCAAATAAAATGCAAAGGGGAATCTTTATGAAGGTCATTCACAACAACGGAACGGTGGAAGAATGCTCCGCAGAGGAACAACTCCACATTATCAGACACACGGCGGCACACGTTATGGCACAGGCAATCAAGCGTCTGTATCCCGAGGCAATCTTTGCCTACGGCCCTGCCACGGATAAGGGTTTTTACTATGACGTGGATTTGGGTGACACCAAGCTCACCGAAGAGGATTTACAAGCCATCGAGCAGGAGATGAAGAAGATTGTCAAGGAAAACCTGCCAATCAAGCCCTATATCCTCCCCAGAGACGAGGCCGTTGCCCTCATGGAAGAGCGCGGCGAAAAATACAAGGTAGAGCACATCGGGGATTTGGACGACAGCGCCCCCATCAGCTTTTATCAGCAGGGGGAATATGTGGATATGTGTGTAGGTCCGCACCTGTGCTACACCAAGGCGCTGAAAGCCTTTAAGATTATGGGACAGTCCGGTGCCTACTGGAAGAACGATAAGGAAAACACCATGCTCACCCGTATCAACGGCATCGCCTTTGGCAGCCAGAAGGAGCTGGAGGAATATCTGGTGCTGCTGGAGGAGGCAGAAAAGCGCGACCACCGCAAAATCGGTAAGGAAATGAACCTCTTTATGATGCACGAGGAGGCACCGGGCTTTCCCTTCTTTCTGCCTAAGGGCATGGCACTGAAAAACGCCCTGATTGACTACTGGCGTGAGCTTCATACCCGAGAAAACTACGTGGAGGTCTCAACTCCGCTGATTATGAACCGGCATCTGTGGGAGACCAGCGGTCACTGGGATCACTATAAGGATAATATGTACTCCTGTGACATCGACGGCGAGACCTATTGCGTCAAACCCATGAACTGCCCCGGCGGTGTGATGGTGTACGCCGCAAAGCCCCATAGCTACCGGGAACTGCCCATGCGTGTAGGCGAGCTGGGACTGGTGCACCGCCATGAGCTTCGGGGTGCTCTGCACGGGCTGTTCCGGGTGCGGTGCTTTACCCAGGATGACGCCCATATCTTTATGCGCCGGGAGCAAATCACCGACGAAATCATCGGTGTGGTACATCTGATTAACGAGGTGTACACCAAGTTCGGTTTTCGCTACTTCATTGAGCTTTCCACCCGTCCTGCGGACAGCATGGGCAGTGACGAGGATTGGGAGGCAGCCACCAACGGACTGAAAAACGCCCTGGAGGCGTTGGAGCTTCCCTATACCATCAACGAGGGTGACGGCGCATTCTATGGCCCCAAGATTGACTTTCATCTGGAGGATTCTCTGGGCAGAACCTGGCAGTGCGGTACCATTCAACTGGATTTCCAGATGCCGTTGAACTTTGAGCTGGAATACGTGGACGAAAAGAGTCAGCGGCAGAGACCAATCATGATTCACCGGGTATGCTTCGGCTCTATTGAACGGTTTATCGGAATCCTAACCGAGCACTTTGCCGGAAAATTCCCCACCTGGCTGGCACCGGTACAGGCAAAGGTGCTGCTGGTGTCCGAAAAGTGTGCCGCCTATGGCAGTCAGGTCTATCAGGCATTGCGTGATGCCGGGATTCGCTGTGAGCTGGACGACCGCAACGAAAAAATCGGCTATATGATTCGGGAAGCCCAGGTGGTTGACCGGGTTCCCTATATGGTGATTGTAGGTCAGAAAGAGGCAGAGGACGGTACGGTTTCCATCCGCCGCCGGGATTCGGTCAAGAATGAAACCATGTCCCTTCGCGCCTTTGTGGAAATGATTTCCGAAGAAACCGAGCCGGAAACCGAAGAAGTCCTGACCGACAACGTTCCCGAACTCGACTTCGGCGGTGAAACCGTCACCA
>JAXJVM010000194.1:0-3266 GCA_036308515.1 Clostridia bacterium
AACCAAGGCATGGAACACGTGACCGAGGCATAAATAGAAAAGGGGTATGTTTGTATGAGGAAAGTATTTCAAATGCAGGATTTGGATTGTGCCAACTGCGCGGCAAAGATGGAGCGTGCCATTGGGGCGCTGGAGGGTGTAAACTCGGTGAGCATCAGCTTTTTGACCCAAAAGATGGTGCTGGAGGCAGAGGATGCACAAATGGACGCCATTTTAAAGCAGGCTAAGAAAATCTGCCACAAGATTGAGCCGGATTGTGAAATTATCGGATAGGGGAGGGTTCCATATGACAAGGAAGCAAAAACGAATGCTTCGCCGGATTCTGGTGAGTCTGGGATTGTTTGTCCTTGCGCTTCTGCTCCCCTTAGAGGGCATTTGGCGGCTTGCTGCGTTCCTGGTTCCCTACGGAGTCATCGGCTGGGATATCCTGAAAAAAGCCGGACTGAATATTGGTCATGGACAGGTGTTTGACGAGAATTTTCTCATGGCGCTGGCATCCTTGGGGGCTTTTTGTACCGGGGAATTTCCCGAGGGCGTGGCAGTAATGCTCTTTTATCAGGTGGGCGAGCTTTTCCAGAGCTACGCCGTGGGTAAATCCCGGAGATCCATTGCTGCGCTGATGGATATTCGCCCCGACTGGGCAACGGTGGAGCAGGAGGGAAATCCCGTGCAGGTTGCTCCCGAATCCGTAGAGGTGGGAACCCAAATCCTCATCCAGCCCGGCGAGCGGATTCCCCTGGACGGTGTTGTGGTCAGTGGCAGCTCTGCCTTAGACACCTCTGCCCTTACCGGCGAATCCCTGCCCCGGGATGTGGCGGCAGGTGATGAGGTAATCAGCGGTTGTATCAACGTCAGCGGTGTGCTGCGGGTCAAGGTCAGCCGCAGATTCAGCGAGTCCACGGTCTCTAAGATTCTGGATTTGGTGGAGAATGCCAGCAGTAAAAAGGCAAAGACCGAGAACTTCATTACCGGCTTTGCTAAGGTTTACACCCCCTGCGTGGTCATTGGTGCGGTGCTTTTGGCGGTGATACCGTCACTCTTTACCGGTGCATGGCAGACCTGGATTTACCGGGCGCTGACCTTTTTGGTTATCTCCTGCCCCTGTGCCTTGGTGATTTCTGTGCCCATGAGCTTCTTCGGCGGCATCGGTGCGGCATCCGCAAACGGGATTCTCATTAAGGGCGGCAACTATCTGGAAGCCCTTGCCAAGCTGGATGCTGTGGTCTTTGACAAGACCGGAACCCTGACCCGGGGACAGTTCTCCGTAACGGAAGTCCATCCCACCGGCTGCAGTGAGGAAGCGCTTTTGACCCTTGCCGCCTTGGCAGAGACCCATTCCGGGCATCCCATTGCCCTTTCCCTGCGGGAGGCATGGGGCAAGGATGCGGCAAGTCACCGTCTGGAAGAGGTGCAGGAGGTTTCCGGTAAGGGTGTAAAAGCCCTGGTGGACGGCAGGCATGTTGCCGTGGGCAACGGCAAGCTTATGGCAGAGGAGGGTGTTCCCTGCCAGGAGCCGGAGGCAGACGGTACGGTGGTACACGTGGCGGCAGAGCATGCTTATGCCGGGTATCTGGTGATTGCCGATACCCTTAAACCATCGGCAAAAGCGGCAGTTCGGCGGCTGAAACACCTTGGCATCCGTGAGACGGTGATGCTCACCGGTGACCGTGCACAGACGGCACAGGCGGTGGCGGAAGAACTGGGACTTGACCGGTTTTATGCCCAGCTTCTGCCGGGGGATAAAGTAGCGCGCTTAGAACAGCTATTGACCATGCCGGACAGAAAGGGAACGCTTGCCTTTGTGGGCGATGGTATCAATGATGCCCCGGCATTGTCCCGGGCGGACTTGGGCATTGCCATGGGCGCAATGGGCTCTGACGCCGCCATTGAGGCGGCAGATGTGGTACTGATGGAGGATAACCCAGCGAGAATCGCCGATGGCGTGCTCCTTGCCAAAGCCACCATGAAGATTGTGCGGCAGAATATCCTGTTCTCTCTGGCAGTCAAGGGGGCGGTTCTGGTGCTGGGTGCCTGTGGCTTTGCCAATATGTGGGGCGCGGTCTTTGCGGACGTGGGTGTGGCGGTCATTGCCATTCTCAATGCCATGCGTGCACTGAAGTGGAAAAATAAGGATTGATTTTTTAAAACAAAAGAGGTATACTAAAACAAGGAGGGGATTCTATGAAAATTCGTCTGAACCCTGACAAAGAAGTTGTGAAGATGATTCAGGAGGGGCTGGAAAAATCCGGCGGATATTGCCCCTGCCGTTTGGAAAAAACTCAGGAGAACAAATGTATGTGTAAGGAGTTCCGGGATCAAGTCAAAGATCCGGACTTTGAGGGCTTTTGCCATTGTATGTTGTATTATAAAGCAAAATAGAAAGGAGTATGACTATGGCTGAAATTACCATAACCAAAGATAATTTTGAACAGGAAGTATTGCAGTCGGCAAAGCCGGTGCTGGTGGACTTCTGGGCTCCCTGGTGCGGACCCTGTAAGATGCTTGCACCTGTCATTGCGGACATTGCAGCGGAGTATGCCGACCAGGTTAAGGTGGGCAAGGTCAACGTGGATGAGGAGGCAGAGCTTGCCATGCAGTTTCGGGTTGCCAGCATCCCCACGGTGATACTCTTTGAGGGCGGCAAGGTGAAGCAAACTGCGGTGGGCTTCCGTTCCAAATCGGATTTGATAGAAATGTTTTTATAATATACAAGGAGGAAACTATCATGAGTAAGTATGCAGGAACACAAACAGAAAAGAATTTGCAGGCGGCATTTGCCGGGGAATCCCAAGCGAGAAACAAATATACATATTTCGCTTCCAAGGCAAAGAAAGAGGGCTTTGAGCAGATTGCGGCATTGTTCTTAAAGACTGCGGACAACGAAAAAGAACACGCAAAGATGTGGTTCAAGGAACTGGAAGGCATCCAGGATACCGCCCAGAATCTGGTAGACGCTGCCAACGGCGAGAACTACGAGTGGACGGATATGTATGCCGGCTTTGCAGAGACCGCAGAAAAAGAAGGCTTTACCGCTCTGGCGGCGAAGTTCCGTATGGTTGCTGAGATTGAAAAGCACCACGAAGAACGCTACCGGGCACTGCTGAAGAATGTAGAGATGCAGGAAGTCTTTAAAAAGAGCGAGGTTAAGGTTTGGGAATGTCGCAACTGCGGTCACTTGATAGTAGGTACAAAAGCACCTGAGCTTTGCCCCACCTGTGCACATCCTAAGGCTTATTTTGAAGTTCACGCTGAAAATTATTAATAAT
>JAXJVM010000195.1:0-16766 GCA_036308515.1 Clostridia bacterium
CCGATTGCCAGTGCAGGAAGGTCGGTTCTAATTTGTTCTTGCGTAATTTGTGTTAAGATGTCCATGTTCTTTTCCTTTCTTTCTAAGGTATTCATGCCTAACTGACAGAGGACTACCCGTAATTAACCTAGATATGATATCACAAAAATTTCCCTTTTGCAAGTGTTTTTTTGAAAAATTTTAGCTTTTTTTCAAAAAACCTCTATTCATCCGGTTCATTGTCCTCAAGACCAAGAATTCCATTTACGAATTCCTCGGAATCAAACAGGGCGATATCCTCTGCACCCTCACCGGTTCCCACAAGCTTAACCGGAATATTGTACTCGTTCTTGATAGCAAATACTATGCCGCCCTTGGCAGTTCCGTCCAGCTTTGTCAGCATAATTCCTGTAATATCGGCTGCTTCTTTAAATTCCTTCGCCTGCTGCACGGCATTTTGTCCCGTGGTTGCATCGAGCACCAAAAGAACCTCCTTGCCACCCATGGGAAGCTCCTTATCTAGAATCCGATAGATTTTTTTCAGCTCCTCCATCAAATTCTTTTTATTATGCAGTCTCCCTGCGGTATCGCAGAGCAACACATCCACATACTTGCCCTTGCAGGCATTGATAGCATCATAGACAACAGCGGCAGGGTCTGCTCCCTCCTGCTGCTTGATGATACGGACACCGGCACGATCCGCCCAGACCTCCAATTGTTCAATGGCTGCCGCACGGAAGGTATCTGCCGCCGCAATCACCACCTCTTTGCCCTGCTGCTTGTACATATTGGCAATTTTACCGATGGAGGTGGTTTTACCCACACCGTTGACGCCAATCACCATAATCACCGCCGGCAAACCGTGTACATTCAGCTTGGAATCCGCGCCATCATTTAGAATTTCTTTGAGAATCTGCGCCAGTTCATTTTTCAGCTTGGCACTGTCTGTGATATGCTTTTCCTCGGCAGCGCTGCGGAGCCGTTCGATGATTTCCAAGGAAGTATTCACACCCAAATCAGCAGTAATCAGTGCCTCCTCCAGTTCCTCGAACAATTCTTCATCTACACTGCGGAAATTCTGTATCACCGCTTCAAACTTTTCGTTGATAGATTCTCTGGTTTTGCTTAAACTCTCTTTGATTTTGTTAAAAAGTCCCATTGATTTCCTCCATGTCAGATCTTCCTATTGTTGTATTTCGTCAATATTTAATGAAAGAAGCTTCGAAATGCCTCGCTCCTGCATGGTAACACCATAAAGGATGTTTGCCGCTTCCATAGTACCGCGACGGTGTGTTACTACAATAAACTGTGTTTTGTCGCTATAATTCTTTAAGTATTCTGCCGTACGATAAACATTGACATCATCCAGCGCCGCCTCAATCTCATCCAGAATACAGAAAGGGGTTGGGCGCACATCCAGAATCGCAAAGAGCAATGCAATGGCAGTAAATGCACGCTCACCACCGGAAAGCAGGGTCAGGCTTTGCAGCTTTTTACCCGGAGGCTGCGCCTCGATTTCAATGCCGCTTTCCAGAACATTATCCGGCTCCGTCAAGGTCAGGTTGGCACGGCCGCCGCCGAAGAGCTCGCCAAAGACACGGCTGAAGTTGGTATTGATAATCTTAAATTGTTCTGAAAATCGAGTCTGCATAATAGTGAGCATTTCCTCGATTACTGCTTCCAGTTCCTTTTTTGCTTTTTCTAGATCCCCGGCTTGAGTACTCAAGAAATCAAAACGTTCCTTAATAGTTTTATACTCCTCAATGGCGTCAATGTTGATGTTGCCCAACGCGCGAATCTGGTCACGGAGTTCCCGGATACGTGCGGACGCATTTTTAAAGTCGAAATCCTCATCCTGCTTCATTGCCGCCGCTTCGCTATATGGAAGTTCATATTCCTCCAACAAACGATTGACAATGTTTTCAATTTCTGCTTCATACTTTTCCGCTCTGGATTCCATTTTGGTCTGCCGCTGGGTCAAGCTGAACATCTGCTCCTGCACATCCTTAATAGAACCCTGCTGTGCCCGAACCTTTGCCTCTGTCTGGCTTCGGTTTTCCTCCAGGGTATTAAGCCGGGTGCGATATTCTTGCAGCGATTGCTCTAAATCGGTGATTTTCTTCCGGTTATCTGCAATCTCCTGTTCCACATCCTGATTGCGGTCGCGGAGCATCTGGATGCCGCCGTTTCTGGTGGTTATTTCCTCCAAATGCCGGGCTTTTTCCGTGTTCAATCTGGAAATACGGTCATTTTCCAGTTCAATATCCTTTAAGATAGTATTACGTGCAAGATTCAATTCCGTCAGTTTAGAAATTAACAAATCATTCCGTCCGGAAAGCTCGGAATACTCTTTTTGTACCGAGGCAACCTTCTGTTCAAGGAGGCTACAATCCTGGGTCTTTTGGGAGATTTCAGCGTTTTTCTCTTCTTTTTCCTGCTCGATTTCCCCAATACGGAAGAGAATCTCCTTATGTTCTCTTTCCGCTTGTTCTGCTGCGGTTGCAAGCCCTGCCAGCAAATCATTGACATGAGTCAACTCTGACTGCAAACGAATCAACCGTGATTGTTTTTCCTGCAACAGAGCCGCCTTTTCTTTTGCCGCTGTCTTTGCCTTCTCCAGCGAACCGGAGCATGCCTTTTGCTCTTCCGTCTCCTTGGCTGCAATGGCGGTCAGCTTCTCAATTTCCTGACCCAGGGTTTCGATTTCCCCGGTTCTGGAAAGTGAGCCTGTAGTTTTATTCTGGCTTCCGCCGGTCATTGCGCCGCCGGCTTGAATCACATCACCCTCAAGGGTTACGATCCGAAATTTGTGACCGTTTTTCTTTGCCATGTTCACCGCATTGTCTAAAGTATCACAAATCACGGTGGTACCGAGGAAACTGCTGACAATATTCTTATAGGCAGCATCACAGGTCACCAACTCAGACGCAACCGCAAGGAATCCCGTCTGCTTTTTCGCACCGCTGGGGTCAAAGTTTCTCGGTTTAATGGCACTTACCGGCAGGAAGGTCGCGCGTCCCTGTCTGGTGGCTTTCAGATAGCCAATAGCAGCCTTGGCATCCTCTTCCTGGGCGGTAACAATGTTCTGGTTTGCTGCCCCCAATGCTGTTTCAATGGCAACAATGTACTTCTTATCCGTCTTAATCAGCTGGGACAGGGGACCATAAATCTTAGAGCCCGGAATCTTCCCGTCCCGATAGGCGGTCATAACACACTTTACGCCTCGCGCATAACCCTCATACTCCCGTTCCATGTCCGAAAGCATCTTTTTTCGAGAACGCTTTTGATCAATGGCAAGCATATGTTGATTTCGTTGTTCCAACAGTTTACGAATTTTGTCTTCGGTAATCGCAATTTCCTTTTCTGTTTCCGCAAGGGTTTTGCGGCAGTCTGCAGTTTCCGTTTCGCATTGGGCAATTGCCATTTCGGTTTCCTGTTTATTTTTAAGGAGGTCTTCCCGATTTGCCTTCTTGGCAGTCAACTCCTGCTCCATAGCAGCCTGACGCTCTTTAAAGTTTTCCGCCAGCACATCCAGGCTGCTGCAACTTGCCTGCAGAGCGTTAATTTGCGCAATCAAATCAATGATCTCCGCCTTGATATTTTCCATGGCGTCATTCTTTTCATTGACGTCCCGGTCGGTCTGTTTGGATTCCTCGGTCAATTCCTCCAGACTTTTGCTGGTTCCTTGATTTTTTGCATGCAAAGATGCCAGGCTCTCGGTATGCTCGGCAATGGTTTTATCCAGCTCTGCAATGGCTTCCGTGCTGACCTTTACTTCTTCTTCCAACCGGACAATATTTTGCTGGTTATGTTCCATATCACTCAGCAAAAGATTCAGCTGATTTTTTGTCTCATGAATGGTAGAGACTGCACCTTGGTCTGCATCGCGGCAGGCGGTAATTTCTTTGTCATATGCCTCCATTTGGTCGTACATAGCAGAAATCTCAGCTTCCGTCTCTTCCATGCCGGATTTAATACTCCCGATTTGCTCAGCAAGCATGTCGATGTTCGTTTTCAGTTCGCTCAGTTCTGCCTTTGCTTTCTCGGCATTGATTACTGAGACGGTAATATCCAAGCCCCGCATTTCATCCCGCAAGGTCAGATATTTCCGTGCTTTTTCCGACTGGCTTTGCAGGGGACCAAGTCGACCCTCTAGCTCTCCGAGAATATCCTCTACACGGGTCAGATTCTCGGTTGCCTGATTCAGCTTACGCTCTGCCTCAATTTTACGATATTTATACTTGGAGATTCCGGCGGCCTCTTCAAAAATCTGGCGGCGATCCTCGGACTTTGTACTAAGAATGTTATCAATCTTACCCTGCCCGATAATGGAATATCCGTCACGTCCCAGACCGGTATCCATGAACAATTCATGGATATCCTTCAGGCGGCACAGGGTTTTATTGATATAATACTCGCCCTCACCACTGCGATAAACCCGGCGGGTTACAGTGATTTCCGGAAAATCTAGTGAAAAAAAGTTATCAGAATTATCCAGCACCAAGGTCACCTCTGCAAAACCCAGAGGCTTTCGGGCCTCAGTACCCGAAAAGATAACATCTTCCATCTTGCTTCCGCGCAGGGATTTGACACTTTGTTCACCCATAACCCAGCGAATGGCATCCGAAATATTACTCTTACCCGACCCATTAGGCCCAACGATTGCAGTAATTCCCGGATTAAAATCAAGATAAATCTTATCCGCAAAGGACTTGAACCCTTGCATCTCAATACTTTTCAGACGCATACCTTACTTATCCTTTTTTGTCAATTTCTTCGGTTCCGTGAAACCATACAAATTCATTGTAACATAACTGTAAGAAGTTGTCACGCTTTTTTTAAAAAAATCTTTTTTCTTGACTGTACCAGCACTCTACCGCTTTGTAACAGAATTGTAATATTCTTTTTTGCATTTGGTGTTGACATTCTAATACAACAAGATTATACTATATCTGCACTACATTTTGAAGCGTAATCACAATATATTGTATTTGGCGCAAAGTATGGCTAACAAGAAAAAGTTGGCATATCTTTGTGCTTTTGGTTGATAAAAGTACAAAACGGAGGGTAAGAGAGATGATTAAAACCATTATCAAACGTGACGGACGTGAAGTTTCTTTTGATATTGAAAAGATTGCCAGTGCAATCTATCAGGCTGCCGAAGCCATTGGCGGTAAAGACTATCAGACCTCCATGGATTTGGCAAAAAAAGTCATTGACTTTATTGAGGCTCAGGGCATTGAGCATCCTACAGTGGAGCAGATTCAAGATGCGGTAGAACACACCTTAATTGAAGAAGGTCACAGCCGTACCGCAAAGGAATTTATCCTTTATCGTTCCCAGAGAACTCGGATTCGGGAGATGAACACCCGATTGATGCGTGTTTATGAAGATTTAACCTTTAAATCTGCAAAAGACAATGATGTCAAACGTGAGAATGCCAACATTGATGGTGATACCGCTATGGGTACCATGCTCAAATACGGTTCCGAGGGTGCAAAGCAGTTCTATGATATGTTTATCTTAGATCCAGGACACTCCGAGGCACACAGAAACGGCGATATTCATATTCATGACCTTGACTTTTTGACCCTGACCACCACTTGTTGTCAGATTGACTTAAAATCTCTGTTTGAGGGCGGTTTTTCCACCGGTCACGGCTTCCTGCGGGAGCCCAACGACATTGCCAGCTATTCCGCCCTGGCTTGTATTGCCATCCAGTCTAACCAAAACGACCAGCACGGCGGACAGAGCGTTCCCAACTTTGATTATAGCATGGCTCCCGGTGTTGCGAAAACCTACAAGCGCAGATTTACCGAAAACCTCGGTCGTGCTTTAGAGCTGGAATGCGAAAAAGAGGACGGACAGAATCTAGCTAAGGAAATCGTCAGCCAGATTCAGGCAGAAAGTGGCCAGGTTCCCCGCTTGGCAAATACTGAAGAATACCAGGAACTGTTGGTAAAACAGATTGCGGATCTGGTAGGTGACGAGAAAAAGGCAAAACAGATTGCTGCCTTTACCACCAAAGCTGCACAAAGAGAAACTGACCGTGCTACCTATCAGGCTATGGAAGCATTGGTACATAACCTGAATACCATGCACTCACGTGCAGGAGCACAGATTCCCTTCAGTTCCCTGAACTATGGTACTGACACCACTCCGGAAGGACGGATGGTCATCAAGAACATCCTTCTTGCAACCGAAGCCGGCTTAGGCAATGGCGAAACCCCCATCTTCCCCATCCACATCTTTAAGGTAAAGGAAGGTGTCAGCTATAACCCCGAAGATCCCAACTATGACCTTTTTAAGCTGGCGTGCAAGGTTTCTGCAAAGCGACTGTTCCCCAACTTCGGATTCTTGGATGCGCCTTACAATCTGCAGTACTACAAGCCCGGTCACCCGGAAACCGAAGCTGCGTACATGGGTTGCCGTACCCGTGTGGTTGCCAATGCCTATGATCCCAGCCGCGAAATTATCTATGGCCGCGGTAATTTGAGCTTTACTTCCATCAATCTGCCCCGTATTGCTATTAAGGCACACGGTAATGTTGAAATCTTTTTTGAAGATTTAGGCAGAAAACTGGATTTGGTTATTGACCAACTGTTGGCACGCTTTAAGATTCAGTGCTCCAAGAAGGTACGGAACTACCCCTTCCTCATGGGACAGGGCATCTGGCTGGATTCTGAGAATCTGGGGCCTGACGACTCTGTTGAGGAAGTCCTCAAGCACGGTACTTTGACTGCTGGCTTCATTGGCCTGGCGGAGTGCTTGAAGGCTCTCATCGGTCAGCATCACGGCGAATCCGCGACTGCACAGAATCTGGGACTGGAAATCATTGGCTTTATGCGTCAGCGCATGGATAAGGCAACGAAGCAATACGGCTTGAACTTCTCACTGATTGCAACGCCTGCAGAAGGCCTTTCCGGTCGTTTTGTAAAGCTTGACCGTCAGAAATACGGTGAAATCCCCGGCGTAACCGACCGAGATTACTACACCAATTCCTTCCATATTCCGGTTTACTACAACATCAGCGCCTTTGATAAGATTCGTCTTGAGGCACCCTATCACGCTTTGACCAATGGTGGTCACATCACTTACATTGAGCTGGACGGTGACCCCACCACCAATCTGGAAGCCTTTGAAAAGGTTATTCGTTGCATGAAAGAGCAGGGCATCGGCTACGGCAGTATCAACCATCCGGTTGACCGTGACCCTGTCTGCGGCTACACCGGTATCATCGGCGATGTTTGTCCCCAGTGCGGACGTACCGCCGAAGAGCACGACACCCAGACCGGTTTTGAGCGTATTCGCCGCATTACCGGCTATCTGGTAGGTACGCTGGATCGTTTCAATGACGGCAAACGCGCGGAAGAAAAAGACCGTGTTAAGCACATGAGCACTGCCGAAGAAATCGAAGAAGACTAAAAAGACTAAGATACACAAAAAGGCCGCTTTAAACCAGCGGTCTTTTTGCGTGGGCGACCATATTGGCTCGCCCCTACGGGATTGTAATTCACCAACTTTGTTTTATTGTTTCGCGTAAGGAGCCAGCTCTACGGGAATGAAGTACCCCTTTGCGTGCTGACATACCGGACATTTTTCTGGAACTGTGGTTCCGTCAAAGATATAGCCGCAGTTTAAACACATCCACTGCTTGTTGGTTTCCGCTTTGTAAAGCTGATTACTCTCCAGCAATTCCGCCAACATAGCAAACCGGTCACCGTGGCTTTTTTCAATTTCCGCAATCTTGGTAAAAGCATTTGCAATTTGGGTGAAGCCCTCTTCTTTCGCAACTTCAGCAAACTTTGGATATGCATCGTCATATTCCTCATACTCATTGTGCTGAGCCGCACGAAGCAGGGCAACAGTATTCTCAAACACATCCACCGGATAGGCACCATCAACTTCAATGGTGGTTCCGGCAACCTCTTTTAAAAAGTTATAGAATACCTCGGCGTGTTCTTTTTCCTGTCCAGCGGTAAACAAAAACGCTTCCGCAACCGCATCTAAATTCTCCTTTTTCGCCTGGGACGCCGCAAAGGTATACCGATTCCTCGCCTGGCTCTCTCCGGCAAAAGCACGCATTAGGTTTTCTTTGGTTTTGCTTTCCTGAAATGATACACTCATAGAAATTACCTCACTTTCTACTGGGTAGGATAACCGGTTCTGGTAAAAATATGCATCAAAAAGACCACTGTATTTACAGCGGCCTTTTTATGTTATTTCTTCTTTTTGCCTGGGAGACGAACTTCGTCAATTTTCAGTTCTCGATATTCCTCGCCGGAATCAATGCAACGTCCGCAGTTATCACATCTCTTAAAGGGATTGAGATCACAGTAGGAGCATTCACCGCAGTCGTTACAGATTTTATCATCCTCCAGCACACACATTTTAGGCATTGTTTACACCTCTCCAATGGCATCCGCGGCTTTCAGGATGCCGATTTTTGCCGAATCATAAATAACGCCGCCCTGCATATAGGCAATATACGGAGGGCAAATAGGTGCATCAGCAGAAAGCTCGATAGACGCCCCCTGCACAAAGGCACCTGCCGCCATAATCACCGGATCCTCATAACCCGGCATATCCCAAGGCTCCGGGGTTACGTGGCTATCAATGGGCGACCCTTTTTGAATAGCCTGACAGAAGGCAATGACGTTCTCCGGGGTCTTGAGCTTAACTGCCTGAATAATATCACTGCGGGTATCCTCCGGCTGGGGACAAACCTCAAACCCAAGCTTTTTAAAAATTCCTGCACACAGGATTGCCGTTTTGATACTCTGCCCCACCACGTGAGGTGCCATAAACAAACCTTGATAAAGATTGCGGTTAAATCCAAGACTGGCTCCAGTATGCCGCCCCAAGCCGGGAGCGGTCAACCGATAGGAAATCTTCTCAATCAAATCCTTACGTCCTGCAATATAGCCACCACTGAGAGCCAGACTGCCACCTGCATTCTTAATCAGTGACCCAACAATGATATCAGCACCCACTTGGGTAGGTTCCTTGGTCTCAACGAACTCACCGTAACAGTTATCCACCATGCAGATAACCTCCGGGTCAGTCTCCTTGATACAAGAGACAATCTTTCCGATGGTTTCTACGGTGAGAGAGTCGCGCCAATCATAACCTCGGGATCGCTGAATCAGCGCCAGCTTGATTTTTTGCTTACGGATTGCCTCGCGGATACCGTCATAATCGATAGCTCCCTCCGGAAGCAAATCCACCTGGCTATAGGAAACCCCAAAATCCATCAAGGAACCGCAATCCGACTCGCCACGGAGTCCGATAACCTCCTCCATGGTGTCATAGGGTCGTCCTACCACCGAAAGCATGGTGTCACCAGGGCGCAGAACGCCGTAAAGGCAGCTTGCGATTGCCTGGGTGCCGCTAACGATGTTATGCCGAACAAGCGCATCCTCTGCGCCGAAAATCTCAGCATAGACCGCATCCAATGCATCACGTCCCAAATCATCATATCCATAGCCCGAGGTCTCACCAAAATGGGCATAGGAAATCCGATGGTTCTGGAACGCCTTCAACACCTTAAGCTGATTGACACCGGCAATGGCATCCACTTTGGCAAATTGCGTAGAAAGCTCCGCTTCGGTTTCATCCATAAGGGAAATGGTTGCATGGGAAATTCCAAAATTTTCTTTTAAGTATTCTCTAAGTTGATTAGTTTGCATTTTTTAAATCCTTTAAATCTTCCGAGGACAAAACACAGACTCCACCGTTCTCCAAAAGCTTAACAGAACGCCCGTTATCGTTTGTTTTTACCACAATGACAGCCCTCGAAGATTTCTCTCCTATAAATGAATAAATATAATCAATACTGATTTCTGCATCCTTCAGTAAGGCAATGACCTGATGAAATGCGCCCACGGTATCGTCAATAGAAACTGCAAAAACTTCAGTAACGCTTACGGTCATATGATTGCTGCGCAGTGCTTCCTCCGCCTTGACCGGATTGTCCACAATCATCCGGAGGATACCGAACTCTGTCGTATCTGCGATATTGACCGCACGCATGTCAATATCGTTATCAGAGAGCACCTGAGTAATTTCTGCCAGACATCCGGGACGGTTTTCCATAAATACAGAAATTTGCTTGATAAACATTCTTTTTCCCCCTCTGTCAGGAATTTTAATAGCTCCTTCCCAAACGAAATGCTTTTAAATTCACATCAACAGCTTTTTCCGGGACAGTGGCACACAGAACCTTCTCCCATTCTTCTTCCGGAATATCCATGGCCTTAGAAAGAACACCAATCAATACCACGTTCACCGTACGGATGTTTCCTGCCTCCAATGCCACCTTTGCAGCATTTACCGGAACGATATCTACATTCTTTTCCTTGATTTTTCGCAAAATCTCCTCCGGATACTTCATGGCACCGGTAATAACAGGCATAGGGTCAATGTTCTGGGTATTACAAATCATCCGTCCGCCCTGCTTCAGGTAAGACATATAGCGATATGCCTCTAGCTCTTCAAAGGCGAGAATCAAATCCGCACCGCCCTCATCAATAATCGGAGAAGAAACCTTTTTATCATCGTATTTCACATAGGTTACCACTGAGCCTCCTCGTTGGGACATTCCATGTACCTCAGACACCTTGACATCATAGCCCTGGGCAAGGGCAAGATTTCCCAGAATTCTGCTGGCAAGCAGAGTACCCTGACCACCAACACCGACTATCATAATAGACAAACCCACTTCAGTTTCCTCCTCTCTTAATGGATGGCATCAAACTTGCAGACGCGCTGGCAGAGACCGCAGCCGTTACAAAGGGTTTGATCGATTTCCAGTTTTCCGTCCTTCACAGAAATAGCACTGCAGCCCAGCTTCATGCAAGCCTTACACTTCTTGCACCTATCCGAAGCAATCTGAATGGGACCCGGGAACTTCACGCCCTTAAGCAGCGCACAGGGGCGCTGCACAATAATCAGGGACGGTTCCTCTGCTGCAAGCTCTTCCTTGACCAACTTTTCTAACCCAACCAAATCAAAGGGATCCACAACACTGACTCTACGGATACCAACGGCATGCCCCAATGCTTCCAAATCTACAGAAACGGTAGCTTCCCCTTGCAGAGTTTTACCGGTGGTAGGGTTATCCTGATGTCCGGTCATGCCTGTAATGGAATTATCCAAGACAAGAACCGTATTGATACCTTTGTTATAGGCAATTTCAATCAGACCGGTAATGCCCGAATGGATAAAGGTCGAATCGCCGATGACTGCCACGGTATTCTTGGCAAAGTCCTTACCCCTTGCCAGCGCCATACCGAAGGACATACCCACACTTGCGCCCATGCAAACCACAGAATCAATGGCGTTGAGGGGGGCAACTGCACCGAGCGTATAGCAACCAATATCACCGCAGATATGTACACCCATTTTATTCAGCACATAGAAGGTTCCTCTATGGGGACATCCCGGACATAGTACAGGCGGACGAACCGGAACCTGTTCTTCCGGAGTGGCATACCCATCCTCCTTTTGACCGGTAATCAGCTCTTTTATCTGCTTGGTGCTGAACTCAAAGCAGATGGGGAAAAGCTCCTTGCCAATCACGGAAACACCGATAGTTTTACAGTGTTCCTCGATAAAAGGGTCAAGCTCTTCAATGACATACAGGGTTTCTACCTGTGCGGCAAACTCCTGAATCATCCGCACCGGCAAGGGGTAAACCATCCCCAGCTTCAACACAGAGACTGTATCTCCGAACGCTTCTTTTACATAATGATAGCACATACCGCTGGTAATAATGCCAATCTTTTTATCACCGTATTCTATCCGGTTCAAAGGCGAGGACTCAGCATATTCAGTCAAATCACAGATACGCTGCTCCACCTCCGGATGCCGACGCTTGGCATTGCCGGGCATCATGACATACTTAGTAATGTTTTTCTCGTAATCCTTCAGGGGAACTTCCTTGCGTTCCTCTTGGGCGACAATACTCTGGGAATGTGCCACACGGGTAGTCAGCCGATAGAGAACCGGTGTATCATACTGCTCGCTCAACTCATAGGCCACACGGACAAAATCCTTACATTCCTGACTGTCCGACGGTTCCAGCATGGGAACCTTTGCCGCCTTTGCGTAATGCCGGCTATCCTGTTCGTTCTGGGAGCTATGCATGCTGGGGTCATCCGCAACCGCAATCACCAATCCACCATTCACTCCGGTGTAACCAGCCGTAAATAAAGGGTCTGCAGCCACATTCAACCCTACATGTTTCATGGAACAGAAGGCTCTTGCACCGGCAATTGATGCGCCAATGGCAACCTCCGTTGCCACTTTTTCATTGGGTGCCCATTCTGCATAAACCTCATCGTATTTTACAGTATATTCCAGAATTTCCGTACTGGGCGTGCCAGGGTAGGCCGATGCAACTGTGACACCGTTTTCGTAAAGACCACGGGCAACAGCGGCATTACCCAGCATCAATTTTTTCTCCATGGTTTCACCTCATTCCATTCATTTTGGATTGTTGGTTATATTATACCAAATGACGCTGCGCATTTCAATAGCAACTTTTGTGTTTTTTCAATATCCGGTACACTCATTTCCTCAACTCCGGAACCCGGTTCTTCTACCGGTAAATAAATACCTGCCAGTTGCTTAGTTTTGGAGGCAAGATAAATTTGGGCAAGGGTATCTCCGATATTACCCACAAATTCCTGTATGTCTACGCCGGCATCCGCTACCGCCCGCTTCATTTTCTCCAAGATCGGTTGCGCAGCCACAAAACCCCCGTCTTTTATCACCAACCCGGGGCCCTTGTCTAAATCAATCCCTTTGTCCGCATCTGCGGTGGTGCACACAAGCACTCCCTCAGGATGAATTTGGTCAATGACTTGCACAGTCTTTGCAGCGCCGGAGGCCGATACATTTACAACCGCAACGTTCAGTGTGTATTCACTGTCTTTGTAGGCTTTGATACAGGCAATTGCAAGTGCAAGTATAGCAATAGAGCTCGCTTGACATCCGTAAAGCTTTTCCGCTTTACACTCACAGTTTGTCAATGCATAAAAGCAATCTCCTACAGAAACTTTCTCAAAAGGTTTCAGGCGTAAATCCCCTGTATTTTCGCCGTTTTCACGTAAAATTCCGGTGGCACCGGAGGGAAAAGTACAAACGGTATTAGCTATCTTCTTAGAATCCGCATCTGTAAAGGCAATCACTTCACAGTGGTTAGATTGCACCGTTTTGACAATACCGCCCATGGGTTGCATACAAAATAAAAACAAAAGGCGCTTTCCAGTCCCTTTTTTTGTCCAACAAAGATTCCCTTGGCAGTCAAGAGCCAGAGAATCTTCATCTGCCCCAGTTGTTTTCAGCAGCCAAGCTTTCAAATTTTCAGGCTCCGATGTAATAATCTGTGCCAATTCTTTACATAATTCTCTCATGATTTTATGCTCTCTTTCTCTAATTTCTGCAACAACGCCCGAAGTAGGTGTTTGAGTGATTCCATGTCCGCAAGTGAAGCAACCTGTGCCGTTGATTCCCCATAACGAACGGGGATCCCCAAACACGCCCAACGTTTAAAACCACCAGATTTAGCTATCACCGCTTCCTGGCCTACTTGTCCGGAAAGGCACTTTTGCAGCAAAATTTCCTCTCCTTGCGCGATTTGTGAGATACTGTCGCAAAGTTTTTTGTCCGGTAGGAGTACTCCCATCCGTTGGGGTAAAACTACACCCTTTCCGCAGCACAAGCCCTCTTCCCAGATTCCATCCAGGACTATAGCTGCATCTGCACCATTTTGATGCGCTGCAGTCAACATACCTCTGTTGCCAATTTCGCGCTGAACGGCAAAAACAACCTCTAAATTTATCGGACATTCCTCTTTCAGCAGCTCAGCTGCCACAACGCAGCCCATTCGTCCTCCAAGTGCTCTGCCTTTGACCATGTCATCCCCAAAAGGCACATAGGAACCGTCTATCGCTCCACAATCTCCAATTGTGACAAGTTTCTCCGCCTCTTTTCGAGAATCGGCACCGATATCCACAAATAAATCCGCCGCGGTAAGCGGAGTTTCACGCTCCTCCTTAGTTGTCAAATGTACCGCTTTGACTGCAATAACACCCGGATAACCATTGATATGCACACCTTTAGAGACCAAAAATTCCGGGCGAAGTCTGCCTATGGTATGAAACTGCAAATACCCGTCCTCAGTGATTTTGGTAATGATGATTCCCGGCTCGTCCATATGCACCACAAGCAGAAGTTTTTTATCTGACCGCCCTTGTTTACGGGCAATTAGATTTCCTAGACCATCTTCAGTGAGAGAACAGTGACCCTGAAGGCTTTTTTTTAGATATTCCCGTACCGGAGCTTCCAAACCCGAAATACCGTACTGTCTTTCCAACTCATTCAGCAAATTGTATCCCTCCTGTCACAGCCTCATAGAGCAAATCTGACACCGCCTGTACGTCCTTCACTGCAAGAGTTTCTACATTGGTATGCATATACCGCAGTGGAATGGACACCAGCGCAGTCGGGATTCCTCTTCCCACCGTTTGAATTGCCCATGCCGTTGTTCCGCTGGAACCGGGGATAGGCTCAATTTCATAGAGAATCTGTTTTTGATTTGCCAGTTTCATCAACTGCCTGGTATAGGTGTCGTGCAGGCTGGGACCCCGAGCAATCACCGCGCCGCACCCAAGAGGAAAAACGCCGGTTTCCTCCTTGGTATCCGGTGTGGCACCAAAGGTGACATCCACCGCAATGGCCATATCTGCCATTCCCGGCACTACCCCGGTATAGGCACCCTGCAGTCCCAGCTCTTCTCCGGTAGAAAACAGGATTTCCAGATGATAAGGCAGTAGCTTACCCGTCAGCCTTTCCAAACAGTTTAAAATAGCGGTCACTCCTGCACGATTATCCATGGCAGTTCCAGAAATCTTATCCCCCAGCAATTCACGTGGGGGTGCATAGATAGATACCGCATCACCAACCTTGACTTGGGCTTGCGCGGTTTCACGATCAAGACCTACATCAATGAACAGTTCCTCAATTTTAGGATTTTTTGGCTTCTCCCCTTTGGAAGCCGTGTTTCGCACCGCACCAATAATACCGTAAAGAGGGTTCTTGCCCAGAACCGTAACCTCCATACCGCAAAGGGTTCTCTCATCCACGCCGCCCAGATTTACGAATTCCAAAAGGCCGCTCTCATCAATCCCGGATATCATCAATCCAATCTGATCCATATGCGCTTCTAACAAGACAGTTTTGGCATCTTTATCCCGGCTTTCGATTCTGCCATGCACATTGCCGTTGGCATCCAGATGCGCCGAAACATTCATACTGCGTAGTTCTTGCAGTAAATATTCTGCTATGCTATTTTCCCGTGCGCTGATGCCCGGCACTGCAACACAGGTTAAAAGCCGTTCTTTTAATTTCATGCAAACACTCCTTATTCTTTGGTTAAAAAGAATATAATACAATGAACTATAGGAATCAACATTAAAGCGGTTTCCGACGAACCCTTATGGTGTGTTTACGGAACATCCTAAAGTCTGCTTCCTACATTCCACCTCATCCAAGTTGCTTCGCAACCCACCTTCCATGTACAGTCATTGAATAGGCCAATTTCTTTTTTTCCGCAGCGAACAATAACTACAGCATATAGGACTGTAAATACCACCGCAAGGTCATAGCTGACAGGCCACGAAAGATTAAAACCTACCTTAGCGTTTAAAATTAAACTAAAGATTACCATGGCGTAGAACATTCCCGGTATAAGTGCAAGGATATAAGGCTGCTTTTTCTTCATCATGTACACGGCAATCATCGCAAACGCAAATTGTGACAGGAAGAACGATAATTCCAATAGGCGCAATAATTCCGCCGATTTTACCCAGCAAATCACTTGCAACTATTCCGCAAATACTCGTTGCAGGAGTAGCTACCTGTGGTATAATAAAGACAAGCACCATGGGTTTGTATCTATTTAATTATAGCTTAGACTGGTTCGAGGTGTCTCAAAGCACAGTGGTCTATCTGAAAGCGTACGAAGCACATTTAGCTCGCCGTCAGGCGAATTTAGCTGAATTCAACTATGTTAAATTCATTATATAATTAGGTGACAGGAAAGATGCACCCTGTTTTAGAGCCTCCTACACCCGATTACACAACAAACCAACTATAGTATATCGCAGAATGAAAATAATTTCAATGTTTGAGTATGATTTTGTAAAAAAAAAATAATGAATTTCTAAGAAAGAGTCAACAAATACTGAATTTTAACAGGAGGTTCGTATATAAAATTACAAAGAAAATAAATGACTAAATTCTATGAAACTATCTCTCCTTATACATTTATGCAATTTTTTGATCGCCTACTCAATCACCAAGAGTACAGTCATACATAATTGACTACCGGCAGGATCTTGGCTCGAATTGAGGATCGAATATGTAAAACCATGCACTATTGCAAGGTAGTTACCTAATCTTGTTGTGTTTTGGCTGCCAGACATTTATCTATAATTTTGATATCTGCATTTGAATGCCGGTACGAGAATGCATTTTAATCTGGCAGCCATAAAAACAAGTAAAACCTTGAGACCGCCGAAAATTTTGTGTAAAAGTGAATAAGAAACATCCTTTCAGGCAAGTATTGGATATATAAACCAAGAAAACTTGAAAGGATGATTTGAGACTACCCCAAATTTTGTGTAAAGTCTTGAATAGACCTCCAAGATGGTATATAATAAAAATATCATTTTGGAGGTTTTTAATATGCCAAGGTACAAATTAAGTCCCGAAGAACGGGC
>JAXJVM010000196.1:0-7047 GCA_036308515.1 Clostridia bacterium
ACTAAACAGTGACATAGACCTTGAGAATAAAACAATGACAATAAGACAAGCGGTAAAATTAGTCGACCAAAGAGACGGAACAATGCTCATAGGCGGTAAGGTTAAAAAAGTAGGCAAACCAAAAACCACCACAAGTAAACGAGTCGTACCGCTAAACAACACGGCAATAGAAATGATATACGACCTACGAAAAGAATTCTACTTCGGAGAAGACACTCCGCTGGTGTGTGATGCCAACGGTGACTATGCAAACCCAACTAACCTACGAAAACGACTATATAGAATAGAAGATGCTGCAGGAATAGAAACAAAAGGACTCCATGCATTCAGACATACCTTCGCCACCAAGCTAATCAACGGAACAAAGTGTGCTGACGGAAGCATAAAAACACTAAACATAAAAGCGGTAGCCGACATCCTCGGACATACCACTACCGAGATAACCGAAAGGTACTATGTAAAAAAGGATACCTCAAGGCTGACCGGAATCACAGACGGATTCGAGATATGACGAAACCGCAGAATAGAATACCCCTGAGAATGAAATCAAATCACTCTCAGGGGTATCAAAATTTGATACGCATAAACAAAGAAAAAGGGATTTTAATTTGGGCAAAAATATTCTGCGAGAATTAAAAAATATTCTTGCAGAATTGTTCTCTACAGGCGAAATTGATAGAATTGACGAAATCAAGTGATGCTAAAATGATGATGTAGCAGACGGAATCATTAGAAACGGATGCGACCGTATGCGAAATTGATGCTCATTTCGGGCATGATTATTTGAGTCTCAAGACCATGCGCCGTCATCAAAAATATAATTAAAAATTACTAAAATTCAAAATTGATGCTCTGAAATTTGATTTTGAAACACAAAAATTTTTAATGATTAAAAAATAAGAAGTGGCTCAAACGCAGTGTTTGAGCCACTTTGTATGGCAGGGGCAGTAGGACTTGAACCCACGGCACTCGGTTTTGGAGACCGATGCTCTACCAACTGAGCTATACCCCTATGCAACAAAGCAGAGATAAGTATACCATGCTTTTTGCAATTTGTCAAGGGATTTCCGGGAAATTCCTTAAAATATCATGTTCAAATAGGGATTTTGTTTGAGAAATAGGCCGCTATGGGTACAATCCTCTCCAAAACCAAATACTAGCGGTGCTAAGTCTTTGACGGCAAGTTCCCTATCAAAATCCTCACAAGGGAGCACCCTGCCGTGGGTAATCTCAAGGGTGAGATTGTTCTCGGCAATCTGGTCATCGGTTAGCCTCAGCCGCACACAACCGTCAAAGTTCTGTGCCAAATCCATCAGCACACGCACCGGGTCAATAATCCGCGCCATAGCAAAGGGTTTTGTTTCTTCTGTAAAGGGGAGCTCGCACCTGCCGCAGACCTCGTGCAGTTCCCAGCCGCCCTCCTGCCGGGGTGTAATCAAAGCATAGCCTTGTTCGCCAAGCCAAATACACCCCTCAGAGAGCAGAAGCAAATCCTCCAAAATCTTCTGCCAGTCCATCTGCGTCCGCAGGGCATAGCCGCTGCGGCGTTCCATATCCGCAAGGTAAATCTCATTGAGCCGTGCAATCAGTGCCGGAGACAAATCCCCTGCGGTCAGGTATGTCCCCTCCGGCAAATGTTCTGCATAGCGGTACACCTTCTCGTAGCATTGCTTATAGCCAAACTTTTCGTAAAATGCATAGTTAAAGGGCACCAGTAAGCTAATGGGCTGGTGCCGTTTCTGCATGACCGGAAAGGCAAAGTCGAACAGTTCTCGCACCAGCCCCCGATAACGAAACTCCGGCAGAGTTGCCACGCCGGACACATAGTTTATATCGTACTCGAACCCTCCCAATCGAATCCGATGAGGCATCAACTGCAGATTGGAGGCAGAGATGCCGTCACTTTCGGCAATGAGGGTGTCCTTATAGGAAAAATTCTTCTCAAAGTTCCAGTCGATAAATTCTTGTGGGTCATCGAAACAGACCTTCCATGCGTGTTTTAAAAAGGGTAAGTCCCCTTCCTTTGCAAATCGTACCATACTAAAATTTCACCAGCCTTGCCACCAGACGTGCCGCCTTGTAGGGCAGCCGCTCCAGGGTTTTACTCACGTTTTTCAGTTCCCTGCGGATGGGAATAGATTGGGGGCAGTGCTGCTCACACTTGCCGCAGCCCACACACAGAGAGGCATTGGTCTTAGTCTTGCGCAGGGTGGTTCCCATAAAGTATTCTCGCAGACCATTGAACCAGCCATCAGAATAATAGACATTATAGCACCGGAAACAGTTGGGGATATCCACACCCCGGGGACAGGGCATACAATAGCCGCAACCGGTACAGCCCACCTTGGTAACGGCATTGATTGCCGCCTTGACCTTTTCAAAAATAGCAAGATCACCCCCTGTCAGATGTCCCGGTGTTGCCTCGGATGCCACACGGCAGTTTTCCTCAATCTGTTCTAAAGCGTTCATGCCGGAAAGAATACAGGTGACCTCCGGATGGTTCCAAATCCATCGGAGCGCCCAATCAGCCGGGGAACGCTTCGGCTCTGCCTTGGCAAAGACCTCTTTGGCGCTGCCGGGTAGACCGTTGGTGAGACGTCCGCCCCGGAGAGGCTCCATAATAATTACTGGTATTCCCAACTCCCCAGCGCGTTCCAGGCCTTTTAGCCCTGCCTGGCTGTGCTCATCCATATAGTTAAACTGAATCTGGCAAAAGTCCCAGTCATAGGCCTCTAGGATTTTCAAAAACCCTGCCGTTCCTCCGTGATAGGAGAAACCAATCTGCCGGATTTGCCCAGACTCCTTACGTTTTTGAATCCATTCCCTGATGCCCATGTCACACATTCGCTCCCAGCCGCCAATGTCCGTGAGCATGTGCATGAGGTAGTAGTCAATATAGTCCGTCTGGAGCCGACGAAGCTCTTCTTCAAAGATTTTATCCGCCTGCGCCAGATTCTTCACCAGATAATGGGGCAGCTTGGTGGCAATATACACCTTGTCCCGGTTGCCCTTGGCAAGAAACTTCCCTAAGGCAACCTCGCTACCGGGATAGATATAGGCGGTGTCAAAGTAGTTGACCCCTTGTTCCATGGCATATGCCAATTCCTGCTCTGCCTTTGCCTGGTCAATGCTGCCGCCCTTTTTGGTAAAGCGCATACAGCCGTAACCCAGAGCAGAGATTTGGTTTCCGCTTTTTTTGTCCAGCCGATATTGCATAGAAATTTCCTCCTAAATTAGCAGCCTCCCTCGTTGAGGGAGGCTTACAGTTAAACTTGATCCAGCGCCTGCTGGATATCTGCAATAATATCCTCTGCGTTCTCGATACCTACCGAGAGGCGAATCAGGTCGGGTGTTACGCCGGCTGCCTCCAGCTCTGCATCATTGAGCTGACGGTGGGTATGGCTTGCCGGATGCAGTACCGAGGTTCTGGCATCTGCCACGTGGGTAACAATGGCAGCCAGCTTCAGGCTATCCATAAAGGTAACCGCCGCTTCTCTGCCGCCCTTGACCCCGAAGGAAATGACACCACAGGAGCCGTTGGGCAGGTACTTCTGCCCCAACTCGTAGTACTTATCCCCGGGGAGACCGCAGTACTTCACCCAGGAAACTTTGTCGTTCTTTGCCAGATATTCTGCCACCGCCTGGGCATTGTCACAATGCTTCTTGACGCGCAGGGGCAGTGTTTCCAGACCGATATTCAGAAGAAAGGAGTTATGGGGAGAGGGAATGGAGCCTAAATCCCGCATAACCTGTGCGGTTGCCTTGGTGATAAAGGCGGCCTTGCCGAATTTTTCGGTATAGGTGATACCGTGGTAGGAATCATCCGGTGTGGTGAGACCGGGGAACTTTCCCGATGCCTCCCAGTCGAAGTTACCGCTGTCTACAATGGCACCGCCCACCGAGGTGGCGTGTCCGTCCATGTATTTGGTGGTGGAATGCACCACAATGTCTGCGCCCCACGCAAAGGGGCGGCAGTTCACCGGGGTGGCAAAGGTATTGTCAATAATCAAAGGAACCTGATGAGCATGGGCAATGTTCGCCCATTTTTCAATATCCAGAACCACCAGTGCCGGATTGGCGATGGTCTCGCCGAACATTGCCTTGGTGTTCTCCTTGAATGCGGCATGAAGGGTTGCTTCATCTGCGTCCGGGTCCACAAAGGTAACCTCGATGCCCATCTTCTTCATGGTAACGCCGAAGAGGTTAAAGGTGCCACCGTAAACCGAAGAGGAACAGATAAAGTGATCTCCTGCACCGCAAATATTAAAGAGCGCATAGAAGCAGGCAGCCTGTCCCGAGGAGGTCAGCATTGCCGCAACACCGCCCTCTAAGTCCGCAATTTTTGCCGCAACGGCGTCATTGGTGGGGTTGGCAAGCCGGGTATAGAAGTAGCCGTCTTCTTCCAGATCAAAGAGCCGTCCCATCTGCTCAGTGGAGCCGTATTTCCAGGTGGTACTCTGGTAAATGGGCAGCACCCGGGGCTCGCCGTTTTCCGGGCTGTAACCGGACTGAATACACTTGGTCTCGATATGCATCGTGTTACCTCCTAAATATCTTTTGTAATCCTGATATTATTATAATATACCCATAGAAGAATTTCAATAAAAAGTTTGCAAAACCTATGGAATTTATCCATAGGATATGATATACTAATAAGATAATGAAAGAAAATCGGGAAACCCTAGTGTTCTATTCCTGATATGTCGTTGATGGGAAGGATGAATCCACCGGGAGCCAGAGAACAGATATCCGCGGCGGCGATGCCCTCCTTGGTGACAAAGACATGAATCCTGATAAGCCCGGTGTCGGAATCCCTGTGGTTCAGCACCCGGTAGGTGTAGCGTGTGGCATTGACCCCCTTATAGGGTGTCAGGTCAAAGCCGGCGGAGCTGACGGCAGTGTTGTAGGTATCAAACACCGCGTCAAATTCTGAGGGAATGGTCAGCCGTGCGATTTCCTCCGGGGAATCCTCCACCTCCCAGCCATAGCTGCGGATGAAGTCCAGGTTTGCCTGATTGACCTTGGAGTCCGCCCCGAACAGCAGCACAATAACCCCTACCAGCGCCAGGGCTGCCAGAGCAAAGAGAAGCTTGCCGGGTGTGTGAGCCAATCGGGACATAGGGATTCCTCCTTTATTACAAGAAATTCTATGCGAATTTGCGCGCAAATATGAGGTGAAAGATGCGTCTGGATAAATATTTGGCAGACTGCGGTGCAGGAACCCGAAGCGAAATTAAAAAGCTGATTCGTGCCGGTGCAGTACAAGTTGCGGGCATGGCGAAAATCAAGCCGGAAACCCAGATTGACCCGGAAACCGCAGAGGTCTCCCTCATGGGTCAGCAAGTAATCTACCGGCAGTTTATTTATCTGCTGCTGAACAAGCCGGCAGGGTGCGTCTCCGCCACCTGGGACCCTACGCATACCACGGTGTTGGACTTGGTGCCGGAAGAGTATCTGCATTTTGAACCCTTTCCGGTGGGGCGGCTGGATGTGGACACCGAAGGGCTATGTCTGTTGACCAATGACGGTCAGCTTGCCCATCGCTTGCTGAGTCCCAACCGCCACGTGCCCAAGACCTACGAGGCAACGGTTGCCGGATGTGTGACCCAGGAGGATATTGACGCCTTTTGTGAGGGCGTGACCTTAGAGGACGGCTACAAGACCAAACCGGCGACGCTTACCATTTTATCTGCCGGGGAGGTATCACAGATACGCTTGACCATTACCGAGGGCAAGTTCCATCAGGTGAAACGGATGTTTGAAGTGGTAGGCAAAAGGGTGACCTACCTGAAGCGCATTGCCATGAACCGATTGGTTCTCGACCCGGACTTAGCCCCCGGAGAAATCCGGGAGCTTTTGCCGGAGGAAATGGCATTGTTAGAGGAATAACCTCTCATCCGTCGCCTACGGCGACACGGCATGGAGCAACGATAAACAATAGAGGTGTACGGATATGATTTCTAAGATAAACACAACCGGGCTGAATGGCATTCAAGGCTACTGCATTCAGGCAGAAACCGATGTCAGCCCGGGGATTCCTGCCTGGGAAATTGTCGGCTTGCCGGACAATACCGTAAAGGAATCCAAAGAGCGCATCCGCACGGCGGTCAAACACAGCGGATACCAGATCCCCGGCAAACGGATTGTGGTAAATCTCGCCCCTGCCGGGGTGAAGAAGGAGGGCGCCTACCTGGACCTGCCCATTGCGGTGGGAATGCTGGTCAGCTCTGAACAGGTCAGTACCTTTGATTTAAGCGACTGCGCCTTTTTGGGGGAGCTTTCCTTAGACGGCAAGCTTCGACCGGTGACCGGGGCACTGCCTATGGCAATCTGCGCCTACCAAAGCGGTATCCGCAGGTTGTTTCTCCCTAAAGAGAACGCCCAAGAGGCAGCAGTAGTGACCGGGCTGGATGTCTATGGTGCAGAAACCCTGTCCGAGCTACTCGCCTATCTTCAGGGCGAAATCAAACTCACCCCCACCCAGGTGGATGTGGAGGAGCTCTTCCGCAGGGCGGCGGCAGAGGGACCGGACTTTCGGGAGGTACGGGGGCAAAAGAGTGCCCGGCGTGCATTAGAAATTGTTGCGGCAGGCTCCCATCACGCGCTTCTTCTGGGGCCTCCGGGTGCCGGAAAGACCATGTTGAGCCAGCGGCTGCCCTCCATTCTTCCGGATTTAAGCTTTGACGAGGCATTGGAGGTCACCAAGGTGCATTCCATTGCCGGCAAGATGGGCAAAGGCACTCCCATCGTTACAACGCGGCCCTTCCGCAACCCCCACCACACCATTTCGGCGGTGGGACTTACCGGCGGCGGAACCAACCCCAAGCCCGGAGAAATCAGCCTTGCCCATCACGGGGTGTTGTTTCTGGATGAGTTGCCGGAGTTTCGCAGAGATGCTCTGGAAATCCTCCGTCAGCCCCTGGAAGACGGCTCGGTGACCATCACAAGGGCGGCAGGCACCTATTCCTAGCCCTGTGATGTCATGCTGGTGGCATCTATGAACCCCTGTCCCTGCGGCTATTACGGCGACAAGACCCATACCTGTAC